>DASYOB010000124.1:0-3538 GCA_036008175.1 Allostellaceae bacterium | reverse complement strand
CGGGTGCTGGGTCAGAAGGTCGCGGTCACCGAAGACGGCAAGCGCCGGAAGATCACCAAGATCGAAGCGGCGATGACCCAGCTGCTGAACAAGGCCGCACTCGGCGACACCCGGGCGTTTCAAGCAACGCTCAAGGTGGTCGCCCTGCTCGGGCTTAAGCCGGAGCAGGAGACGGGCGGGCTGACCTTCATCATCGAAGGGTAGCCCAACAAGACGCCATCCCGGTTCGCAAGAACCGGGATGGCGTCCCTCCGAGGTGTACCGCGCAAATGCGAGCGTTGCCTCACTTACTCTCCGTTTCCCATCACCTGCGCGCCGCTGGGCCGATCGGGCCCACGATGCGTTTTTTATGCATTCCTTCCCATCTGGCTTTTCGCATTGTTCCGTGATCACGCGAATTCTTTCCCAGTTCGGCTGAGGAAACTTCCCTGTTCCGTATCCAGGGAATTCGCCCGCATGCCACGGAAAACGCTTGAGGAATTTCCTGGTACCTGGCCAAGAATGGACTATTTCCCTGTTAATTCCCTGACAAGCAGGGAATTGGCCTTCTGGAGACGGGTTCGCTCGAGACTGGCCCCTCCGCCACTTAAGTATTTAATTTCGCTGGTTTATCCGTATCTCGGCCAGGATTCGGAATGGTCCCGACTTTCCGCGGCCTTGCGCCCCGAAGCGGACCTCCGCGCTGACCCCGACACGCAACCGCCGAATTTTGACCCCTTTAGAGACAGTTGCCGGTGCGTTCAAAAGTTCGCTCGGCCGGATCATCGGGTCAACCGGCCGCACCAAGCGGCGCGATCTTATATTGCCGCGTATACAGCGGTGCGCGATCCTCCGCATCCGCGAGCTGGCGGATCACTTGACGTAATTACCGATCGCTTGCAGGAGGTCCTGCGCGATACCTTGCGCGCGGCATTCGGGAATATTCGTGAAGCTCAGCAATAACCCCGGCGCGCACTCGGCGACCAGCATGTGCGCGGAAAGCGCGGCTGGCGCCAGGCCACGGCGCTCAGCGAGCCGCACCAACTTGGTATCAGGGATATCGGGAGAGTGACGGGCAAGCAAATGCATGCCTCCCGACCATAGGCTGATCTGAAGGCGATTGCCGAAAACCTCGCCCAACGCCTCCGCCAAGGCCGCGCGCCGTGTGCCATAAAGTCCACGCATCCGCTTTAAGTGCCGAGCGAAATGGCCCTCTACCATAAAGCGCGCTACGACCGCCTGCTCGAGCCGTCCGCAGCCGGCGCTGAACAGCGGGGCGGCTTCGCTGAACCGCTGGACCAGCCGCGTCGGTGCGACGAGGTAGCCCAGGCGTAACCCGGGGAACAGCACCTTGCTGAAGCTGCCGGCGTAAAGCACGACATCGGCATGGTCGAGGCTTTTCAGCGCCGGCAGCGGCCGACCGGCATAGTGGAACTCGCCGTCGTAATCGTCCTCGATGACCCAGGCCGAATTGGCTTCGGCCCAGGCGAGAAGAGCCAACCGTCGCGGCAGGGACAGGGCGACGCCGAGCGGGCTCTGATGCGCCGGTGTCACCACCGCGAAACGCGCCCGCGGCGCTTGTGTGATCGCCCAGTCGACGCGCATGCCGTCGTCATCGACCGGCACCGGCACGAGTTTCGCGCCGGCGGCGCGCAGCGCTTGGCTGGCGAGATGGTAGCCAGGGTCCTCGAACCATATCGGGTCCCCCGGCGTGATCAGGGTGCGACCGATGAGGCTGAGCGCGCCCTGATACCCGGCGGTGACGCACACCTGATCGGGTACGCAGGGCACGCCACGCGAGATCGCGAGATAGGCTGCGATCGCCTCGCGCAGCCGCACGTCGCCGGCCGGGTCGGGGTAGCCGAGCCCAGGCTCCGACAGTGCGCGCGCTTCGCGGGCGACGAGGCGCGCCCACTGCTTGCGCGGAAAGGCGTCGAGCGCCGGCAGCCCCATGCGAAACGGGCGCGGCTCGGGTTGGCCGCCGCGGTTGGCGGAAGCGCCATGTCGGGATGGGGCCGGTGCCGATTGGGTCGCGGACGCTGCTTGGGCAAGCTGCGGGGCAACGATGGTGCCGGCGGCGCCGCGGGCGACGATCCAGCCCTCGCCGGCGAGGATCGCATAGGCGGCTTCCACCGTGCCGCGTGCCGCGCCGAGTTGCGCCGCGAGGCCGCGCGCCGAAGGCAACCGCTCACCCGGATGAAGCTGCCCGGCGACGATCGCGCCGCGCGTCCGCTCGCAGATCTGGCGGAACAGCGGGACGGTGCTGGTTCGGTCGAGGCTGATCAGGGCGCGCGCGCGATCCGGCATGTCTGATGGTCTATCTGGAAAGGCGATTCTTGGCTCTATGGATTAGGCCATATGCGCATTACCTGCAATCCAAAGAGCAAACCATAGAGGACTCCAATGCACAGCCATCGCATAAGTGCCTATGACGCCGCGCCCGCCGCTATGAAGGCGTTGCAGAATGTCGAGGCCTACCTGCACCAGTGTGGGCTCGACCAAAGGCTGATCGAGCTGGTGAAGATGCGCGCCTCGCAGATCAACGGCTGCGCCTATTGCCTCGACATGCACAGCAAGGAGTTGCGCCGGCTCGGCGAAAGCGAGCAGCGCATCTACCTGTTGAATGCGTGGCAGGAATCGCCTCTCTACACGCCGAGGGAGCGCGCCGCGCTGGCCTGGACCGAAGCGGTGACGCTGATCGCCCAGACCCACGCACCCAATGCGGCCTACACCGAAGTCCGGCGGCAGTTCGACGACAAGGAGCTGATCGATCTGACGATCCTGATCGGCATGATCAATCTGTGGAACCGGCTGGCGATCAGCCTGCGTTACGAACACCCGGTGAGTACAGCAGCATGAGCGACATTGTCCTGCGACAGGCGGAGACCGACGCGGAGGTCGCCGCCTGTTTCCCGGTGATGGCGCAGCTGCGGCCACATCTCGCGAGTGCGGAAGAGCTTGTGGCGCGGGTCGCGCGGCAGCGTGAAACCGGCTATTGCATTCTCGCCGCCTGGTGCGATGGCAAACCGGTCGCGCTCGCCGGCTATCGGGTCCAGGTGAACCTGATCTACGGCAAATTCCTCTACATCGACGATTTGGTGACCGAGGCGGACAGGCGCCGCTCCGGGCTCGGTGCGCGTCTGCTCGACGCCTTGGCGATCGAAGCTGGCAAGCTCGGCTGCGAGCGGCTGGTTCTCGACACCGCTCTCGACAACGTGCTGGCGCACCGTTTCTATTACCGCCAGGGCCTGCTCGCATGCGCCCTGCGCTTCAGGCGGCCGGTGGCTGCCGCATGACGACGATCCTGCAAATCCTCGCCAGCCCGCGTCCGCATTCGTTCAGCCGACGGATTGCCCGCGAAGTGACTGCGCGTTTGGTGACGCTGAATCCCGGCGCCGAGATCGTCGAGCGTGATCTCGCCGTCGATCCGCCGCCGCACCCCGATCTCGACTTCTATGAGGCGATCCTCTCGCCGGTGCCGGACGACGACCCGCGCTTGTCGCTGTCCGAGCAAATGATCCGCGAACTGGAGGTCGCCGATTTCGTGGTGATCGGCACG
>DASYOB010000123.1:0-2061 GCA_036008175.1 Allostellaceae bacterium | reverse complement strand
ACCTCCCGCGCGGTCGGCAGGGCATAATCGGCCAGTGTCGCGCTGAGCGGCTGGCCGTACTCGTCATAGCGGAATTCTTCGCAAAGCGCGCCGCCGAGACCCTGCACGAAGCCCCCGACCAGCTGGCCCTCGACCAGCATCGGGTTTATCGATCGGCCGATATCGTAGGCGAGCAGAAAGCGCTCGACCGTCGCCTCCCCGGTTTCGGCATCGATCCGAACGATGCCGATCTGCACGCCATAGGGGTAGGTCATGTGCTCGGTGCGGAACCAGCCTTCGGCGGCCAACCCCGGATCGCGCTCCCCGAGCATTGGGGAATCGGGTGCGAGATGACGGGCGATCTCCGCCAGACTGATCGATCCTCCGCCGGGCAGGTCGCGATGGACGACGACGCCGTCGAGGATGTCGAGTTCGTCCGGGCTCGCCTGGAGCAGCGAGGCCGCGACATCCAGCGCCTTGGCCCGAACTTTCAGCGCCGCGGCATGCGTCGCGTTGCCGGTCATGACCGAGGCACGAGAGGCGTGGGCGCCGATGCCGTACTGGATGCGATCCGTCTGTCCCGATACCACCCTCACCCGGCGGTAGTCGAGCCCCAGCGTATCGGCGCAGATCTGCGCCATCGCGGTGGCGAAACCCTGGCCGACCGCCGAACCGCCAGTCACCAGCTCGACCGCGCCGGTGGCATCGACGGTGACCCGGGTGCCGTCCACTGGTCCAAGCCCGCCTTTCTCGACGAAGATCGCGATTCCGCACCCGACCAGTTCGCCGGCGGCGCGGCGACGGCGCAACTCCGTCTGCAGCGATTCCCAGCCGATCTGCGCGAGCGCCTTATCCAGCAATCGCGGATAGTCGCCGGAATCGTAGACGATCTCGCTGCCCAGCGCGCGAAGCTTCCGGGAAAATGGCATTTCGGCCGCGGTGATGAGGTTGCGTCGACGGACCGTCACCCGGTCGAGCCCGAGCCGGTCGGCGACCGCGTCGATGAGCCGCTCGCGCACAACGGTGCCTTCGAACCGCCCCGGCGCTCGATAGGTCGCTGCCGGCGTCTTGTTCGTGAGGCGGAAATGGCAAATGCTGCGATAGGTAGGAACCCGGTACGGCCCGGGCACCATCGCCATCGTCATCTCCGCCACCCGGGCGCCATGCGTGCGCACATAGGCGCCTTGGTCGAGGTAGAATGTGTCCTCCACGGCCAGGATCCGGCCCTCCGCGTCGAAGGCGGCGCACGCGTGATGGTGCTGGTCGCGCGAGTGGTTGGCGGCCATCAGGTGCTCGCGCCGATCCTCGATCCATTTGACCGGTCGCCCCAATCGCAGAGCGGCGAGGCAGACAAGAAAATCTTCCGGGTAGAGCTCGCCGCGAACCCCGAACCCGCCGCCGGTATTGCCTTCCTTCAGTACCACCGCCGTCGTGCTGCGGCCGAACATGCGCGCCAACCCATCGCGGTTGCGGTGCGGTACCTTGGCTGCGCCATACAATTCCAGCACGTCCACGGCACCGTCGAAGCGGGCAAGCGCGCCGCGCGTCTCCATCGGTACGGCGCTGTGCCTGCCGATGGTCAGATCGAGAGTGACGATCCCATGCGCCGCAGCAAAGGCTGCCTCGACATCGCCGTAACCGGCGCGCAGCACCAGCGCCTCCGTGGAGATGCCGGGTGCGAAACTGCCGGCAGCCGCACTGGCGTCCAGTATCGGGGCCAGCTCATCGGCCTCGACCGAGACAAGCTCGGCGCCGTCTTCGGCCAGATAGGGATGGGTCGCGAACACAGCCGCTATCGGCTCGCCGACATAACGCAGCCGCTCGCGCGCGAGAAGCGGCTGGCGATAGGGACGCAGCGCCTCGGCGGCCGGATCGCGAAAATCGATCGGCGGCAGGTCGTTGATATCCGCCGCGGTCCACACTGCGACGACTCCCGGCACGGCCAGTGCAGCGGCCACGTTGACGGACCGCAGCACGGCATTCGCATAAGCCGAGCGCACGATGCGCATATGCAGCTGATGCGGGAAGCCGATATCGCCGACGAAGGCCCCTTGCCCGGTCAGCAACGGCGCATCCTCCAGC
>DASYOB010000122.1:0-24002 GCA_036008175.1 Allostellaceae bacterium | reverse complement strand
GCTCAGCCGGATTATGGGGCGCCGGGTCATCCAGGCCCCGCCGCCGCGTCGGGTTATCCGCCGCCCGGGTATCAGCCGCCACCGGGTTATTACCCGGCTTATTACCCGCCACCGGGGCCGGCCTGGTATCCGGGGCCGCGGCCATTGTATTGGCGTCCGTACTGGCGTCCCTGGTGGTATTGAGAAAATAACAACGCTTGGCGCGAAGGACGCGATCGCCGCGCAACGGTGGTTGAGTATCGAAGACACCGACCTCGCGTCCCGTGCGCGTCCTTACCGGCCTTTGGGTTGAGCACCGTCTTTGGGGAGGCTTTGATGCCGCAGAAATCGATCCGTCAGGCGTTGAACGAAGCGCTCGCCCAGGAGATGCGCCGCGACCCGCGCATCATCGTGATCGGCGAGGACGTCGCCGGCGGCGCTGCCACCGGAGGCCAGCGCGACGCCTATGGCGGCGTCCTCGGCGTCACCAAGGGGCTGATCGGCGAATTCGGCGAGAATAGGGTCATCGATACCCCAATCACCGAGTCGGCGATCATGGGCGCCGCGGCCGGCGCCGCGGTTACCGGGCTGCGGCCGGTCGCCGAACTGATGTTCAGCGACTTCCTCGGCGTCTGTTTCGACCAGATCTTCAACCAGGCCGCCAAGTTCCGCTATATGTTCGGCGGCAAGGCGAAGACGCCGCTGGTCATCCGCACGATGATCGGCGCCGGGCGCAGCGCTGCCGCCCAGCACTCGCAGAGCCCCTATGGGATCTTCACCGCGGTGCCGGGTCTCAAGGTCGTCGTGCCGTCCAACGCGTATGACGCCAAGGGCCTGCTGATCCAGGCGATCCGCGACGACGATCCGGTGATCTTCTGCGAGCACAAGCTGATGTACGACCTCAAGGCCGAGGTGCCGGACGAGCCCTATACGATCCCGTTTGGCGAAGCCAACATCGTGCGCGACGGCGACGACGTGACCGTGGTCGCCCTCGCCCGCATGGTGCATTACGCCGGCGAGGCGATCGAGAAGCTCGCTGGCGAGGACGGCATCGAGTGCGAGCTGATCGATCCGCGCACGACGTCGCCGCTCGACGAGGACACGATCCTCGAAAGCGTCGAGCGCACCGGCCGGCTGGTCATTGTCGACGAGGCGACGCCGCGCTGCAGCTTTGCCACCGATATCGCCGCGCTGGTCGCCGACCGCGCCTTCCACGCGCTAAAGGCGCCGATCCGCCGGGTGACCGCGCCGCACACGCCGGTGCCCTTCGCTCCCGGCCTCGAAAAGCTCTACATCCCGAGCTCCGAGAAGATCGCTGCCGCGATCCGCGAGGTGCACGGCTACGGCAAATGAAGCAGCGCCTCTATCATCAAGCTGTCATTGCGAGGAGCGTAGCGACAAAGCAATCTCGCCGGGATGAGCCATAATCGGCGCGAGATTGCGTCGCTACGCTCGCAATGACAGCGCGGAGGGCGCAATGAGCAACGCCGCGATCACTCCGATCACGATGCCGAAATGGGGCCTGACGATGACCGAGGGGAAGGTTCTCGGCTGGCTCAAGCAGGAGGGCGACAGCTTCGAGGAAGGCGAGGAGCTGCTTGAGATCGAGACGACGAAGATCACCAACGTCTTCGAGGCTTCCGAGGGCGGCGGCTTGCGCCGCATCGTCGCGCAAGCCGGCGCGACCTTGCCAATCGGCGCGCTGCTCGCCGTGGCCGCGCCCGAAACCGTGTCGGATGCCGAGATCGACGCCTTTGTCGCCGGCTTCGCCGCGCCCGAGCCGGCGAGCGATGCGGTTGAGGAAGAGGCCGGCGCCGCGCCGCGCGACATCGACGCCGGCGGCAAGCGGCTGCGCGTGCTCGATCTCGGCGGCGGCGAGGCGACCCCGGTCATGCTGATCCACGGCTTCGGCGCCGACCTCAACACCTGGATGTTCACCCAGCCGGTTCTCGCCGAGAGCCGCCGCGCGGTCGCGTTCGACCTGCCCGGCCACGGCGGCTCGGTGAAGCAGCTCGACGACGCGGGCGCGGAGAGTTTCGCGGCCGATATCGAGCGTGCGCTTGCCGTCCTCGGCATCGAGCGGGTGCATCTGGTCGGGCACTCGATGGGCGGCGCCATCGCCGCCGTCGTAGCAAGGCAACAGCCGCAACGTGTCGCGTCGCTAACCCTTATCGCCCCGGCCGGGCTCGGGCCGGCGATCAACGTCGATTTCATCAATGGCTTCGTCCGGGCGCAGCGACGCCGGGAGATGCAGGACGTGCTCGCCCTCCTCGTCCACGACCCGGCCCTCGTCAGCCGCGCCATGGTGGAGGATGTGTTGCGCTACAAGCGGCTCGATGGGGTAGCAGCAGCCCTCGAGACGATCGCCCGCGCCTGGTTCCCTGATGGCGGTCAGGCCGTCGATATTCACCCCGAACTCGCCGATCTGCCTATCCCCGTGCAGATCATCTGGGGCCGCGACGACCGGATCATCCCGGTCGCGCATGCCGAAGCGCTCGCTGGCCGCGTGCCGGTGCATATCCTCGACGCGGTTGGCCACCTGCCGCACATGGAAAAATCCGGCGAGGTCAACCGCCTGATCGCCCGATTTATCGCGGCGGAATAGCCTCAGACAGCGAGCCGCCAGCTCCCGTCCGGGTGGCGGTCGAGCAGGGTGCGGCCGCGGCCCCACGGCTCGGTGGTGACGCCGCGGACATGCAGCTCCAGATGGTCGGCCGTGACCCTGACCGCGATCAGGCTGGCGGCGAGCTTGCCGTCCGGATCGTCGTAGGTCGAACCCCGAAACCGGCTCTCGACCTCGGGCCGCGCGTCGATCAGTTCGGCCCGGCCGGCGAGAGCGACGTATGCATTCCCTGAATTGTGCTGGTAGGCGAGGGTGACGCGCCCCGTCCGGCGGATTTCCAACGATTTTCGACCGATCCGCGGGGTCAGAAACCAGCGGGTCCAGAAATCCTCTCCCGGGCCGCTGGGCTGCGCCTTGACGACGCGGGCGTTGGCGTCGCCGTTTCCCGCGGCCGTCACGACCCAGCAAAACGGTACTTCGGAGATCGTTTCGCGGGCTGCGGCGAGCAGCCGCTCGATCTCTGCCTCTGGTGTCGCATGGCGTAGTGCTGTCTCGGGCATGGGATGCCTCTTCGCAGCCGATACGCCGCATCATAGCAGATCTTGATCGATCATTCTAGAATAGATATTCTAGATTGATGGGGCGGCCGAAATACGATGACGCAGACTTCCTCGATGCCGCCTTGGCGATCACCGCCGAACGCGGCCCGGGCGCGGTGACGGTCGGATCGATTACCGCTCGTCTCGAAGCGCCGGTCGGCTCGTTCTATCACCGCTTCGCCTCGCGCGATCTGCTGTTAGGCGAGCTCTGGCTGCGAACCGTGCTCGAATTCCAGCAGGGGATCACAGCCGCGATCGACGCCGGCGATGGGTTGCGGGCGGCGCTGCACACGCCGGCCTGGGTGCGTGAGCATCTCGACGAGGCCCGCCTGCTGCTGCTCTATCACCGCGATGATTTTGTCCACGGCGGGTGGCCCGAGGCTCTGCGTAGCGGAGTCGTCGCGCAGACCGAGCGGATGGAGGGGGGCTTTGCGCGATTCGCCCGGCTGGTCTTTGGCCGCGACGAAGCGGATGAAATCAGGCGATCCCAGTTCCTGCTTGCGGAGGTGCCGGTCGCCGCGGTCCGCCAGCATCTCCAGCGCCGCGAACCGCCGCCGCCGATCGTCGACGAAATGATCGCGATCACCTATCACGCGATTGTCGCCGACTACCGCGCCCGCACGATTCGGTGAGGGCGCGCTATTGACAACCGTACGCATCTTCCCATTTGAGCACGAACCAAGAACATGGCGGTGAGTAAGGTTCCGATTGTGCGCTGGCCGAGGCGCTCGGGAAAGACGCGGTGGTCGGGTAAGCAAGCATGCGGCGGTCCTGTATTTTTCCTGTATTAGCAGGTGAAACAGGTGGACCGCGGGCGATCTGTCGCAGTTGCAGCGCGCCCGACGGCAAACGCTGACTCCCGAAATGAAATGGGCTTTCACCGTTTCGTCAGATGACGCCGGTAGAGTGGCGGCATCGGGCCGTTCTTGTTAAAAGGGCGCCGCTGCGGCGCGAGCATCGCGGCAAGGAGAAGTGTCGTGCGGGTCGCGACGGTCGAGCGCAACACCAAGGAGACGCGGATCAAGGGCCGCGTCGATCTCGACGGCACCGGCGCCTCCGAGATTTCGACCGGCATCGGCTTTCTCGACCACATGCTGGACCAGCTGGCCAAGCACAGCCTCTTGGACATCACGCTGAAGGCCAAGGGCGACCTGCACATCGATTTCCATCACACCACCGAGGACACCGGCTATGTGATCGGCGAGGCGGTGTCGAAGGCACTGGGCGACCGCGCCGGCATCCAGCGCTATGGCTCCGCGATGATCCCGTTCGACGAGACCTTGACCCGGGTCAGCGTCGACGCCTCGAACCGGCCTTATCTGGTTTGGAAGGTCGGCTTCTCGCGGCCGAAGCTCGGCGAGATGGACACCGAATTGTTCAAGGAATGGTTTCAGGCCTTCGCCCAATCGGCCGGGCTGACTCTGCACATCGAGAACCTCTACGGCGACAACAACCACCATATCGTCGAAAGCTGCTTCAAGGGGCTGGCACGCGCCTTGCGGCAGGCGGTCGAGATCGATCCGCGCCGCGCCGGCGCGATCCCCTCGACTAAGGGCACCCTCGGCGGCAGTTCGGCTTGAGAAGAGAAATTTCTGTGCGCGAGCCCTTTCCTGTCATCCGCGGGATTGACCCGCGGACCTCCCAGATCGCCGGGTCGCGCCCGGCCATGACGTGTTCTAATAGGCGGGCATGACCACCGCGATCGTCGATTACGGGTCCGGCAATCTGCGCTCGGCCGCCAAGGCATTCGAGCGTGCGGCCGCGGAGAGTGGCGTCGCCGGGCCGATTCTGGTGACGAGCCGGCCGGAAGAGGTCGCCGGCGCGGAGCGCGTCGTGCTGCCCGGGGTCGGCGCCTTCGCCGATTGCCGTCGCGGCCTTGCCGCCGTGCCTGGCCTGGAAGCGGCGGTCGTGGAGGCCGCGATTGGCCGCGGCCGGCCGTTTCTCGGCATCTGCGTTGGCATGCAGCTGATGGCGCAGCGCGGCCGCGAATTCGAGACCGTCGAGGGCCTCGGCTGGATCGCCGGCGAAGTGCGGGCGATCGACCCGGTAAGCCCTCCTGGAGAGCGCGCGCTCAAAATCCCGCATATGGGCTGGAACGAGCTGATCATCCGCGCCGACCATCCGGTGCTCGACGGGCTCGCCGCGGGCACGCACGCCTATTTTGTGCACGGCTTCGCGCTGCGCCCGGCGGACCCGGCCGATCTCCTCGCCGAGACCGATTACGGCGGCCTGCTTGCCGCGGTCGTCGGGCGTGACAATCTGATCGGTACGCAGTTCCACCCCGAGAAAAGCCAGGGCGCGGGGCTGCGGTTGATCGCGAATTTTCTGGGGTGGCGGCCATGAGCGAGACCCAGGTGTTCGGCAAGGTCAGGATCGAACGCCTGGCCCAGTATTCCGGCACCGATCTCGACGATCTCTGCGAAGCGACCGAGAGCGCCATTGTCGAGGGCGGCGGTTTCGGCTGGCTCAAGCCACCGCCGCGGCACGTGCTCGAGAGTTATTGGAAAGGCGTGCTGCTGGTTCCCGAGCGCCGCCTCGTCGTCGGCCGGCTCGACAGGGTCATCGCCGGCTCCGTTCAGCTCTCGCGCGCGCCCCGCAACAACGAGGCGCAATCGATGGCCGGCACGGTGACCGGCGCCTTTGTCGCGCCGTGGGCGCGCGGCCACGGGATCGGCCGGCACATCGTCCAGGAAGTCGAGCAGCTGGCACGCGAGCTGGGGCTTGCCGTGTTGAACCTCGACCTCCGCGACACGCAGCGCGCGGCGATCCATCTCTATGAAACCCTGGGATACCGGCGCTGGGGCACGCATCCCTTCTACGCCGTCGTCGACGGCCAGTTCGTGCCGGGGCACTATTATTACAAGCGCCTGGACGAGCCTGCCCGGTGATCCTCTATCCGGCGATCGACCTGAAGGACGGCGCCTGCGTCCGCCTCGTCCACGGCGAGATGGCGAGCGCCACCGTATTCAACGACAATCCGGCGGCGCAGGCCCGCGCCTTCGCCGAAATGGAGTTTCAGTGGCTCCACATCGTCGATCTCGACGGCGCCTTCGCCGGCCGATCGGTCAATGGCGAGGTGGTGCGGGCGATCCGCCGTGCTGTCGATCTGAGGATCCAGCTTGGTGGCGGCATCCGCGACCGCGCGATGATCGACCGCTGGCTCGATCTCGGGATTGACCGGGTCGTGCTCGGCACGATCGCGCTGCGCGATCCGCCCCTGGTGCGGCTGGCGGCGGCCGATTACCCGGGCCGGATCGTCGTCGGTATCGACGCGCGCGACGGCAGGGTCGCGGTCGAGGGCTGGGCCGAGACCAGCGAGATCGGCGCGGTCGAGTTGGCGCGCCGCTTCGCCGATGCCGGGGTCGCGGCGATCGTCTACACCGACATCGCTCGCGACGGCGCGCTGACCGGTGTCGATGCCGTCGCAATTGGGGCCTTCGCCCGCCAGATCGGTATCCCGGTCATTGCCTCTGGCGGGGTCGCCAGCATGGCCGATATCGCCGCGCTGCAGGTGCGCGAGACTGACGGCATCGCCGGCGTGATCTGCGGCCGGGCGCTGTACGATGGTCGGATCGATCCGAAAGCGGCGCTGCGCCTTCTGGCGGGGTCTGCCCAGGGGATATCGGCATGCTGAAGATGCGGGTCATCCCTTGCCTCGACGTCAAGGACGGGCGGGTCGTCAAGGGGGTCAACTTTGTCGATCTGACCGATGCCGGCGACCCGGTCGAGCAGGCGCGTGTCTACGACCGCGAGGGCGCCGACGAGCTGTGCTTTCTCGACATCACCGCCAGCCATGAAGGCCGCGACACGCTGTACGACGTGGTCCGCCGCACCGCCGAGCAATGCTTTATGCCGTTGACCGTCGGCGGCGGCGTGCGCACGGTCGAGGACATCCGCACGCTGCTGCTGGCCGGCGCCGACAAGGTCTCGATCAACACCGCCGCCGTGGCGCGCCCCGAATTCGTCCGCGAGGGCGCCGAGAAATTCGGCAGTCAGTGCATCGTCGCCGCGATCGACGCCAAATCGGTCGGCCCCGGCAAATGGGGTGTCTTCACCCATGGCGGGCGGCGGCCGACCGGTCTCGACGCGATCGAATGGGCCTGTCGCCTGACCGATTACGGCGCCGGCGAAATCCTCTTAACCTCGATGGACCGCGACGGCACCAAATCGGGCTTCGACATCGCGCTGACCCGCGCCGTCGCCGATGCGGTGAGGGTGCCGGTCATTGCCTCGGGCGGGGTCGGCACCCTGGATCATCTCGTCGAGGGCATTCGCGACGGCCACGCCACCGCCGTGCTCGCCGCCTCGATCTTCCATTTCGGCACTTTCCGCATCGGCGAAGCCAAGGCACATCTCGCCGCCCGCGGGATTCCGATGCGGCCCTAAAGATGGCTGAGCCGCGTTTTTTCTCGTCATTCCCGCGCAAGCGGGAATCCAGGGCAAGCAGCGAGACTTTGCCCCTGGACCCCCGCTTTCGCGGGGGTGACGAGTGGGACTGAGGCACCATGGCCGAAGCTCTGGGGGAGGCGCTTGAGCGGTTGTGGCAGGTCATCCAATCGCGCCGGGGCGCCGACCCCGAGGCCTCTTATACTGCCAAGCTGTTCGCGCGCGGCCGCGCCAAGATCGCGCAGAAGCTCGGCGAGGAGGCGATCGAGGCGGTCATCGAGGGGGTCAAGGGCGATCGCGCTGCGCTGACCGGCGAAAGCGCCGATCTGCTTTATCATCTGCTGGTGCTGTGGGCCGAGGTAGGGATCAGTCCGACTGATGTCGCCGAGGAGCTGGCGCGGCGCGAGGGTACTTCCGGCATCGCCGAAAAGCGCGGCCGCAAGGCGTAGCTTATCGGAGCCGCTGCGGCAGGGCGGCGATAGCGTTGTCGAGCAGCGCGCCACCGCGGTTTTCGTCCATTTCCGCGGCGATGACATCGCGGGCAGCCGAGATCGCGACGTCGACCGCGACGGTGCGGATCTCGTCGACGGCCTTGGCCTCTGCCTGCGCGATTCGTTCTTCGGCGAGCCGCTGGCGGCGCTCGAGCGCTGCCTGCAGGTCGCGCGCCGATTGTGCGGCAATGCGCTCGGCCTCTTCCTGCGCATGCGCGACGATCGCCTGCGCCTCGGCCGCGGCCTCGCCTTCCTTTCGCCGATATTCGGCCAGGAGCTGCTCGGCCTCATCGCGCAGCCGGCGCGCCTCGTCGAGCTCGCCCTTAATGCGCATCGTCCGCTGGTCGAGCATGCCGACGACCGCCCGTCGCGCCGGCTTCCACACCGCGATGGCGAAGACCACGACGGCGACGAGGACCCAGAATTCCGGATCGCGCAGGAGATGCATCAGTGCGCCTCAGCGGCGAGAGAGCGATCGACCGCCGCCGTCATCCGGGCGATTTCGGGTGCCGAGCCGATCAGCTTTTCCACCACTGCCCGGCCGACATCGACCGCGACGCCGCGAACCTCGGCAAGCGCTTCTTCCTTGCTCGCGACGATGCGGCGCTCCGCCGCCTCGATCTGCGCCGTCAACTCGGCCGCCAACACTCGCTGGCGTTCGGCGGCTTCGGCCGCCATCCGATCGGTGGTGGCCTTGATTGTCGCCTGCGCCTGCGCGCGTGCGTCGGCCAGCGCCTTCTGGTAGGCGGCGCTCGCGGCCTCCGCCTCGGATTTTAGCCGGGCCGCGCGGTCGAGATCGTCCTCGCGACGCCGCCGGCGCGCGTCCATGATCGCCCTTATACGCGGCAGCCCCAGGGTCGCCATCAGCACGTACAGCACGACGAACCAGATGGCGAGCCATACCAGCTGCGGCGTGAAGGTGGAGAAGTCGAGTTGCGGCATTTGCCGGCCGAGTCCTCGGCGCCTGAGCCCGAAGCGGTCCTAGAATACAAACAGGATCAGAAAGGCGATAGCCAGGCCGAACAGTCCCGTCGCTTCCGCCAGCGCGAAGCCGAGGAAGGCAAACGGCTGTACCTGCGCCTGCGAAGCCGGGTTGCGCGCCACTGAACTGATCAGCGCGGAAAACACGTTGCCGATGCCGACGCCGGCACCGACGAGTGCGATGCAGGCGAGGCCCGCACCGATCATTTTGGCGGAAGCGAGATCCATGTTCGTGTTCCCTTTCGAGGATTAGCGAAGCCGTTTAGTGGAGATGCAAGGCGTCGCGCAGGTAAAGACAGCTAAGGATCGCAAAAACGTAGGCCTGCAGCACCGCGACGAGAAGCTCCAGGCCGACGAGCGCGATGTTGATGCCCAGCGGCAGGATGGCGAAGATGCCGACGCTGGCGGCGAAGCCGCCGAAGATCGCCAGCATCGTGTGGCCCGCCAGCATGTTGGCGAAGAGCCGGATCGACAAGGTGAACGGGCGGATGAAATAGGACAGGAGCTCGATCGGCACGAGCAGGACGAGGAGCACCAACGGCACGTTCTCCGGTACGAACAGCCTGAGGAAATGCCAGCCATGCTTGACGATGCCGATGATGGTCACGCCGATGAATACGACAGCGGCAAGCGCAAAGGTGACGATGATGTGGCTGGTCACGGTGAAGCTGTACGGGATCAGCCCCAGCAGGTTCGCGAACAGGACGAACATGAACAGCGTGAAGATGAATGGGAGAAACGCCTCCGCGCCTTGGCCGGCATTGGTATCGACCATGTCGGCGACAAATTCGTAGAGCATCTCGGTAACCGACTGCCAGCGGCCCGGCACGAGCGCCCTCTTGCGCGTGCCAAGCATGACGAGCGCGGTGATCAGCACCACCGCGATCGTCATCAGCAGCGCGGAGTTGGTGTAGGAGACGTCGAGCTTGCCGATATGGAGCGGGACGAGGCGCTCGATCGTGAACTGCTCGAGAGGCTTAAGCTCTATCGCCACGTTATTGCTCGTCCTCGTCCCAATCTTCCTTCGCCGGCTTTCCCCCGGCGGCGCCCTCATCCAGCCGCCGGTAACCGACCGGCGTGTTGATCCCGGCGACGGCGCGGTAGACGCTCAACATCCCGGCACCGACCCCGAGAAAGAACAGCACGATCGTCCCCCATGGGCGGGTCCCCGCCCAGCTGTCGATCGCCCAACCCAACCCGGTCGCCACGACTACCGCAACCACGAACTCGATGCCGATTCGGAAGCCCAACCCCATCCCTTGCTGCAAGGCAGCATTATCCGGGGCCGCCACTGGCTCGCCGTCTCGCCTCGATCGCGCCTGGTCGAGCCGCTTGCCAAGCCGCGCCAAGGGGTCTGGCGACTCGCCTTCGCTCATTTAAGGGAGCGCAACACCGATTCGATCCCGGCCGCCGCGGCCGGAACGGCGCGCACCATAGTGAGGCGGGGACTCGCTGTCAACCGTGGCAAGGATGGGCCTGCCCCGGTCTTTTATGTAATTTCAATGACATAATGATCGAAGCGCACGGTCCAGGAAGGAAGCTTATGCGGTCTGCCGAAGCTCGGCGGCGCGGACGAGGTCGACCGAGACGAGCTGCGATACGCCCCGCTCCGCCATCGTCACGCCGAACAGCCGGTCCATGCGCGCCATCGTCACGCGGTGATGCGTGATCAGCAGAAACCGGGTGTCGGTGGTGTCGGCGATATCGGCGACAAGGCGGCAGAAGCGATCGACATTGGCGTCATCAAGTGGCGCGTCGACCTCGTCGAGCACGCAGAGGGGCGCCGGATTGGTCAGGAACACGGCGAAAATCAGCGCGATCGCGGTCAACGCCTGCTCGCCGCCCGACAGCAGCGACAGGGATTGCAGGCGCTTCCCTGGCGGACTCGCCATGATTTCGAGCCCGCATTCGAGGGGGTCGCCATCGCCGGCCCAAGCAAGCTCCGCCTTGCCGCCGCCGAACAACCGAACGAACAGCTCGCCGAAATGCTCATTCAGGTGCTCGAACGCAGCGACCAACCGGTTGCGGCCCTCCTGGTCGAGCGTGCCGATCCCCCGGCGCAGCCGTGCGATTGCCTCGGTCAGGTCGGCGCGCTCACGCGCGAGCCCGGAGTGGCGCGTCTCCGCCTCGGCCATTTCCTGCTCGGCGATCAGATTGACCGGCCCGATCGCATCGCGCTCGCGCAGCAGCCGGTCAAGCCTGACGGCGACCTCGCTGCTGTCGGCCGATGCCGCGCCGGGTTGGTCGCTCAAGGTCGTTGCCAATTCCTCGGGAGGAACGCCGAGCCGCTCCAGGATTTCCGCGCGCAGCCGAGATACCGCTTCGGCGGCGCCGTCGCGCTGCGCCTCCAGCCGGGCGCGGCCCTCGCGCGCCTCGGCCAGGGCTCGCTCTGCCGCGCGCGCACGCTCCGCCGCCTCGCGCAGCCGCGTTTCGCCTACGGCAAGCGCGTCTTCGGCGGAGCGTTGCTCGGCGGCCTTTTCGACGGCGCTGCGGGCAAGCGCCTCGCTCTCGGTGGCAATCGCCGCGGGACGCTCGGCCAAGGCAGCAAGCTCGGCGCCGAGCGCCGCCTGCCGCTCGCCGAGGACCGCGTGTTGCGCCGCGGCACCGTCGCGCCGCCGGCGCCACGATTCTTCCTCGGTGGCGAGCCCGGCGAGGCGCTGCTTTCGCGCGTCGGCGTCGCGGGCGAGCCGGTCGAGCACCGCACGCGTCTCGCTTTCGTGACGGCGCGCCGCTATTGCCTGTTCTCGTGCCGATTCCAGCCCGGTCCGCGCCAAGGCGGGGTCGGGCAGGATCGCCAGCGCACGCTCGGCCTCAGCCGTCTGCCCGCCGAGCTCGCGCGATTCGGCGGCGATTTTGTCGATCGTCTCGTTCAGCGCTGCAAGGCGGCTCTCTGCCGCCAGGGCGCGGCGCGTCAGCTCGGCCTCGGCGTCGCGCGCCTGAGCGAGGCGCGCTTCGGCGGCGCGGAGTTGGGCCACCGCGCTGCGCTCGGCGGACAACGCTTCGTCGCGCGCGGCCCGAGCGGTGGCAGCTGCCTCGGCGGCATGACCGGCGATCACAGCGGCAAGCTCGATTTCGCCGGCAAGGACATTGAGCCGGTTGCGCTGGCGCAGCCGCTCCGCCGTTGCGGTCGAATCGGGTTTCAGCCGGACAAATCCGTCCCAGCGCCACAGCCGCCCGTCGCGATCGACGACGCTTTGGCCGGGTTCGAGCGCCGGCTGCAACCGCCAGCCCGCCGCCTCGCTCTCGACCCAGGCGGCCCGGGTCAGCCGGCGTGCCAGGGCGGGCGGAGCGCCGACCGCGCCGGCAAGCGGATGCGCGCCGTCGGGCAGCGGGGCAGGGGAGAGCGGCGCCAACTCGAGCCAGCCGGCACTTAGCTCGCTCGCGGCTTGCGTATCCGGCGGCAGTTGCGGCGCCGTCAACTCGCCGTCGAACAGAGCGGCCGTCGCCGCCTCGAACCCTTCGGTGACCTGAAGCAGCGACAACATCGACGCGCCGTCACCGGTTTCCGCCTCCGCCGGCGCGACGATCTTTTCGAGCGCATCGGCTTCGGCCTTGAGGTGGGCGAGCGCGCGCTCGGCCTCGCGCGCCGTGTCGACGGCCTGCGTCTCGCGATCCTGACACGCCGCGAGCCGTTCGCCGCAAGCTGCCGCCGCGGAGCGCCCGGTTTCGAGCTGCGTCGCCGCTTCGGCAACCGCCGCGGCGGCTTGTGCCAGAGCTTCCGGCGGAACCAGGGTCGCAGCGAGCGCGGCGCGTTGCTGCTCGCTGTCTGCCAGCCTGGCCTGCAGCCGGCCCTGGCGCTCGGCCAGATCGCGGGTTTGCCGTTCGAGCGCGGCGCGGCGCGCCTCGCCGGTGGCGCAGGCTTCGGTCATCTGCTGCAGGCCGGTTTCCGCCCCGGCAAGCTCTCCACTGGCGGCATGATGCCGGCCTTCAGCGTCGGCCTGCTGCCGGGCCGCGGCCTCGGCGGCGCTCTGCAGGCCCTGCCGCTCTTCGGCGAGCCGGGCAAGCGCGGCTTCGGCGTCGGCGAGATGTTCAGCCTCGCGCTCCCGATCCGCCTGGACTTGTGTCAGCCGCTGCTCGGCCTCGGCCCGCGCGGCGACGATCCGGCCCAGCTCCTGTTCGAGCGCCTCGCGCGCATGCGCGATGCGCTGCGCGGCCGCGGCTGCGGCGGCCTGAGCCATGCGCAGCGCCGGTAACACCGCTTCGGCTTCGGCACGGTTGCGTTCCGCGGCGACAGCCTCCTCGGTCGATGCTGCGACCGTGCGCTCGGCGGCGCGTAATTCGCCGGCAATCCGCTCCGCTTCGGCGATCGCGGTCCGCCATCGACGGTCGAAAAGCTGCGCCTCGGTAAGGCGGATCTGCTCGCCGAGCCGACGATAGCGTTGCGCCTGCCGCGCCTGTCTCTTCAGGCCATCGATCTGCGCCGAAAGGGTCGCGATCACATCGTCGAGCCGGGCGAGGTTGTTCTCCGCGGCGCGCAGCTTCAGCTCAGCCTCGTGCCGGCGGGCATGGAGACCGGCGGTCCCGGCCGCCTCGTCCAGCAGGAGCCGGCGTTCCTCCGGCTTGGCCCCGACCAGCGCGCCGATCCGCCCCTGGCTGACCAGCGCCCCGGAATGTGGCCCGGTCGCGGCATCGGCGAACAGCAGCTGCACGTCGCGCGCGCGCACTTCGCGGCCGTTGATGCGATATGACGAACCGCCGCCGCGGGCGATACGGCGGGCCACTTCAACCGTCGTGCTTTCGTTGTAGGCGAAGGGAGCGTCGCGCGCGCTGTTGTCGAGCGTCAACATGACCTCGGCGAGATTGCGCGCCGGGCGGCCTGCGGAACCACCAAAGATGACATCGTCCATCTCGCCGCCGCGCAGCCGCTTCGCCGAGGCCTCGCCCATGACCCAGCGCAATGCCTCGACGAGATTCGATTTGCCGCAGCCGTTCGGCCCGACGATGCCGGTGAGCCCAGGCTCGATCGCCAGCTCGGTCGGCTCGACGAAGGATTTGAAGCCGGTGAGGCGGAGCCGCTCTACCTGCATCGACCCAGCATCATTCAGCCATCACGATTTAGCCGCCAACCCGGACAGGAGCTGGTCGAACGCCTCGACCGTCGGGTCGCCGTTGTATTTGGTGCCGTTGATAAAAAAGGTCGGGGTGGCGTCGACCCCCAGATCCTGCGACGCGGTCAGCCGACTTTGCGCGACCTGGTCCTCGAGCTTCTTGTCGCTGATGCAGGTCTTGAACTCCTTGTCGCCGACGCCGCCGAGCTTGGCCAGGCGTTCAAGGGCGGCGCGGTAATCGCGCTGGGTCACCCACTTGTCCTGGTCCGCAAAGAAGGTATCGACCAGCGGATAGAACCGGTCGGGCGGGGCGCAGCGCGCAACCATCGCCGCCCGCATCGCCGGTTCGTCGAGCGGAAAATCCCGCAGGATCAACTTGGCCTTACCGGTGTCGACCCACTTCTCCTTGAGCTTCGGCAGCACTTCCTTCTCGAAATGGGCACAGTGCGGGCAGGTCAGCGAGGCATACTCGATGATCGTGATCGGCGCATCGGGCTTGCCGAGAATGCGGTCCTGCGGGGTCGGCGCCAGCAGGTTCGCAGCATTCCCGGCGGGCTTCGAGGACGTCTGCGCTGCTGCCGGGTCGACCCCGGCGAGCGTCAGCACAGCGACCAAGGCGAACCACATTTCCCGCATTTGTTCGTCCCTTCCTACTAGATGTTGATGCTAACCCCTTTACAGCGGTGGCGCAACGATGCCGCCAGCCTCAGCGGCGGCGCCTTCCCATAGCCACGACGCTGTGGCCGAGACGAGCGAGCGCCGCCCGCAGTTCCGGGTCGGAAACCGCCGCCAGCTGACCGTCGAGCGCGCGAGCCTCGTCGCCGGAGAGCGGCAGCGGCGGTGCCGGTCGCCGCGGCGACGGCATCGGCAGCGGTCCCTGCACCAGAACGATTCGGAGGACCGCGTCTCGCCCGAGAAACAGATTTATCCGCTCGATGACGGAGGGGGCGCGGTGCTGGATTTCGAGCGCCCGCTCGGAGGCGACGCGCAGTTTCAGCACGCCGTCGCGGCTCAGAGCGTCGGGCCAGGTCGCGGCGGCCGATTCGGCGCCGATGATGGCAGGCCAGTCCGCCTTCAGCCGGGCCAGAGTACCGCCGCCCCGGGCAACGATCGGGGCCGCGATTCGCGAGACGGCGCCGCCGAGCGCACGCAACCCGGGGCGGCGCTCGCCCTCGGGCGCCTTGCCCGCTAGTGTCGAGTTTTCGCTGCCCGCGTTGCCTCGGCTCATGTCGATTCGATCCGACTCACTCTCGCTCCATGAACCAACTCGGCCGCTACCCAAGCCGGCCGCGCTGCTCGCCTGGTATGACCACCACCGCCGCGATCTGCCCTGGCGCTCGCCGCCCGGCCAATCCGCCGATCCCTATCGGGTCTGGCTCAGCGAGATCATGCTCCAGCAAACCACAGTCGCGACGGTCGGCGCCTATTTTGACCGATTCGTGGCGCGCTTTCCCGATATTCGCGCGCTGGCCGCCGCCTCGCTCGACGAGGTGCTGCATCTCTGGCAAGGGCTCGGCTATTACGCCCGTGCCCGCAATCTCCATGCCTGCGCCCGCGCCATCGTCGAGCGGCATGGGGGACAGCTCCCTAGCGATCCGGCTCAGCTGCGCGCGCTGCCAGGGATCGGCGACTATACCGCGGCGGCGATCGCCGCCATCGCCTTTGACTATCGCGCCGCCGCGGTCGACGGCAATGTCGAGCGGGTAATGGCGCGGCTCTTCGCAGTGTGCGAGCCGCTGCCGGAGGCGAAGCCTCGTCTCAGGGCGCTTGCCGCCGCGCTGGTGCCGAACGCGCGCGCCGGCGATTTCGCCCAGGCGCTGATGGATCTCGGTGCGGTTGTCTGCACCCCGCGCCGGCCGCGCTGCATGCTGTGCCCGTGGCGCGAGGTTTGCGCCGCGGCAGCGGCGGGGGTAGCGGAGAATTTGCCGCAGCAAGCCGAAAAGCCGGAACGGCCGCTGCGGTATGGCGTCCTGTTCTGGATCGCGCGGGAGGATGGCGCGGTGCTGCTGCGCCGCCGGCCCGAAAAGGGCCTGCTTGGCGGCATGATCGAGCTGCCGTCGACAGCCTGGCGCGACGCGCCATGGTCGATGACCGAGGCTGTCGCGGTCGCTCCGACTGCGGCCGATTGGCGCGCCTTGCCGGGGACCGTGCAGCATGGGTTTACCCATTTCCGTCTCGAACTGGCGCTGCTTGCCGGGGCGACGCGCCAGCCGATCGAGGGGATTTGGGCGAAACCGAACGAATTCGCACAATATGCCCTGCCGACCTTGAGCAAGAAGGCGATCCGCCACGCGCAATCGGCCCTGGCGTCCTGATCGCCGGCGGTTTTTCGCTGCGTCCCGGTGAACCCGCGCCGTGCCGAGTCGTTCTAGCGGATGCACCTGAGTTTCCATAGAGGTCGCCGCGATGCCGTTCGATGGTGTTGGCTATATCTCCGCCGAGCCCTTCCGCAAGATCGATGCCGTCATCGACCTTTTGTCTGCGCCGGATAAATGGTGCAAGGGCGCGCTCAGAAGTCATGACGGGCGGTATTGCATTCGCGGCGCGGTCATGAGTGTCGGCGCGACCGATACCCTGGAGCCGATGATCCTGCAGGCGATCGGCGAAGTGGCGGGCAGGCGCTTCCGCCGGATCGAATCGTTCAACGATTATCCCAACACCACGCACGAACAGGTGGTGGCCGTGCTTCATCGGACGCGCGACAACATGGAGGGCGGGGCTATCCGAAGGGGATGGCTGCCAAACGCCAACCTCCCTGCCTCGGTGTCCTGGCGCGACACGTTGCTGGGCTGGCTGCCCGCCTGGGGTAAATAGAAGCTCAAGCCGAAGTTCAGCCCGCCGGGCCGGCGGGTGCGCCGCTCCACTGCCGCGCCTCCTCGAGCAGCCGGATGACCTCCGCGTCGTCGGTCTGGGTGAAGTCCTGGTAATGCGAGCCGACCGCGAAAAACGGCGCCGGCGTCGCCAGGCAGACGATGTCGTCGCATTCCGGGGCGAGTTCTTCGAGACTGTCGGCCGGCGCCACCGGGACGGCGAGGACCAGGCGAGCCGGGCGATGCTGTGACACGCCGCGCATAGCGGCCTTGACGGTGCCGCCTGTGGCGATCCCGTCATCGACGATGATGACGGTCCGCCCCTCTACTGGGGTTGGCGGCCGGTCGCCAACATACTGCCGGCGCCGGCGTTCGATCTCGGCGAGCTGGCGCTTTTTCTCCGCTTCGATGTACCCGGCCGGCGGTCTGACCATGCGGATCACATCTTCGTTTAGCACGAGCTGCGGATCTTGCCCATCGACGACCGCGCCGAGCCCCAGCTCCTCGTGCCCCGGCGCGCCGATCTTGCGCACCAGCAGGACATCGAGTGTCGCCGCGAGTGCCTTTGCCACCTCGAACCCGACCGGCACGCCACCGCGCGGCAACGCCAGCACGACGAGCCGGCTAGCACGGTAGTGCGCGAGCGCCTTGGCAAGCTGGCGGCCCGCGTCTCGGCGGTCCTCGAACAGCGGAGCGAAGCGCATCTTTGGCTCTCCCTCTCCGGCCGGGGATGATCGGAACCGGCCTTGTCTGAAGACCAGCAAGGCGCCCTGGTCCTCCATCCACGCTTGACCGGAAAACTCGCGGCATCCGGATGGGTTCCAGCAATCATCCCGTTCCGCGTGCCTCCTCTCTATGGCTTCTCCGCCACCTGCGACCGCGTCCAGCTGTCGCGCAGCCCGATCGTGCGGTTGAAGACGAGCCGCCCCGGCGCCGAATCCGGATCGCGGCAGAAATAGCCGAGGCGCTCGAACTGCACCGCGGCTTCGCTGTTGTCGCCGGCAAGCGCTGGTTCGAGCAGCGCGCCGGATACCACTTCCAGGGAAGCCGGGTTGAGGTCGGCCATCATGTCGCCCTCGGCGCCGGGATCGGGGCGGCTGAACAGCGGGTTGTAGAGGCGGATCTCAGCCGGCATAGCCTGTGCCGCGGCGACCCAGTGGATCGTGCCGCGCACCTTGCGCCCATCCGGGGCGTTGCCGCCGCGGGTCGCCGGGTCGTAGGTGCAGCGCAATTCGACGACCTCGCCGGCGGCGTTTTTCACCACCTCGCGGCAGGTCACGAAATAGGCGTAGCGCAGGCGCACCTCGCGGCCCGGCGCCAGGCGATAGAAATTCTTCGGCGGGTCTTCCATGAAATCGTCGCGCTCGATGTAAAGCTCGCGCCCGAACGGGATAGGCCGTGTGCCGGCTCCCAAATCTTCGGGGTTGTTGACTGCTTCGAGCTCTTCGCCCCCATCCGCCGGGTAGTTCTCGATCACCAGCTTTAAGGGCCGCAGCACCGCCATCCGCCGCGGCGCGGTGCGGTTCAATTCGTCGCGCACCGCGTGCTCGAACATGCCGACATCGACCGTGCTGTTGGCGCGGGCGACGCCGACCCGGCGGACGAATTCGCGGATCGCCGCCGGTGGGATGCCGCGCCGCCGCAGACCGGCGAGGGTCGGCATGCGCGGGTCGTCCCAGCCCGCGACATGGCTTTCATCGACCAGCATCTTCAGAAAGCGCTTCGACATGACCGTGTAGGTCAGGTTGAGCCGGGCGAACTCGTATTGCCGCGGCCGCGACGGCACCGGAAGATGCTCGATCAGCCAATCGTAAAGCGGCCGATGGTCCTCGAATTCGAGGGTGCAGATCGAATGGGTGACGCCCTCGATCGCATCCGACTGGCCGTGCGCGAAATCGTAGGTCGGGTAGATGCACCAGCGCGTGCCGGTGCGCGGGTGCGCCGCGTGCAGGATGCGGTACAGCACCGGGTCGCGCAGATTGATGTTGCCGGAGCCCATGTCGATCTTGGCCCGCAGCACCCGCGTGCCGTTCGGGAACTCGCCGGCGCGCATGCGGCGGAACAGGTCGAGGTTTTCGGCCGGGCTGCGCTCGCGATGGGGGCTGTTGCGGCCGGGTTGGGTCAGAGTGCCGCGCATCGCCCGGATCTCCTCGGCCGACAGATCGTCGACATAAGCATGCCCTGCAGTGATCAGGTGCTCGGCCCAGGCGTAGAGCTGCTCGAAATAATCGGACGCGTGGTAGAGGTGCACGCCCCAATCGAAGCCGAGCCAGCGCAGGTCGCGCTGGATCGCGTCGATATATTCCTGCTCCTCCTTGGTCGGGTTGGTGTCGTCGAAGCGCAGATGACAGCGGCCGCCGAACTCCTCGGCGACGCCGAAATTGAGGTAGATCGACTTGGCGTGGCCGATATGCAGATAGCCGTTCGGCTCGGGCGGAAACCGGGTGACGACCTCTCGCACCCGTCCGGCGGCGAGATCTGCCGCGACGATGTCGCGGATAAAATCGCGCCCCGCTTCCGTCGCCGATACCGCATCGACCGCGCTCATGCGTTCCGTTCCATCCGAAGTTCCGGCGCTTATGTGGCCGCGCCTCGCGTTCCGACCAAGCCTGCCGCCCGATTCACGCGTCGGCAAAGGCCGCCCTCGCTCCGATGAGATTTCTTCCTTATATTCATATTGACAATTTTGCTATTGTCCTTATATGACGGATCCCCAAAAGTCCCAGGATGGACGAAAAATGCGGCGGCGAGGACGCATCCAGAGGAGTTTTTCAAGTGCAAGGGTATTGCAGAGTGTCGCGGATAATCGGCAATTTTGTCGCTGTATCGCAGGCTGATATCCCGCTGTTTCTCGCTGATGTCTCGCTGTTATAGCGCTGTTATTTCCGCGGTTTTTTCGGATGAAAAGCCAGCCTTCCCCAATGGTTGCTAAAAACGAGAAAATTCGTGTTCTCGGTAAGCAGCGGCGGTCGTCATACGTCCTGGAAGATCCGGGCCAGAAACTGTGACGCAGTTTCACAGTTTCACAGGGTGACGTCGATGCGTTACCGGGCTGGCCAGAGCGACGATCATCCGATCGGCTTGCCAAGGCGGCCGGCGAGATCCTGGATGAATTGCCAGGCGACGCGTCCCGAGCGCGAGCCGCGGGTGATCGACCATTCATTGGCGTCGGCGCGAAGCTGCTCCTCGGGCAGGTCGAGCCCGTAATGCCGCGCATAACCGCTGACGATCGCAAAATAAGTATCCTGGTCGAGGTTGTGGAAGCCGAGCCACAGCCCGAAGCGGTCCGACAGCGACACCTTCTCCTCGACCGCCTCGGCCGGGTTGATCGCGGTTGAGCGCTCGTTGTCGATCATGTCGCGCGGCATCAGGTGGCGCCGGTTCGAGGTCGCATACAGCACGACATTCGCCGGTCGGCCCTCGATCCCGCCTTCGAGCACCGCCTTCAGCGATTTGTAGCTGGCGTCGTTCTGATCGAAGGAGAGGTCGTCGCAGAACAAAATGCAGCGACGCGGGCTGGCGCGCACCAGCGTCAGAAGGCGCGGCAGGGTTGGGATGTCTTCGCGGTGGATCTCGACCAGCGCCAGGGCACGGGGCTGCGCGTCATTGACCGCCGCGTGCGCGGCTTTGACCAGCGCGCTCTTGCCGGTGCCGCGCGCGCCCCAAAGCAGCACGTTGTTGGCTGGCAAGCCTTCGGCGAAGCGGCGGGTATTTTCGAGCAGGATGTCGCGCACCCGATCGATCCCGAGCAGCAGGCCGATGCCGACCCGGTTGACGCTGTGCACCGGTTCGAGCCATTCGCGGTCGGCATGCCAGACGAAGGCGTCGGCGGTGTCGAGATCGTTGACGACCACAGCGGTCGGCGCGAGGCGTTCGAGCGCATCGGCAATACGGTGGAGCAGCGGGGCGAGGTCGGCTTTAGTCATCGGTCTGGCGTCAGGGGCGCGAGGGTGTCGCACGCTATCACACAGCACCCTGCACGCCGAAACGCGCGAAGTGTCCCTGGCATTGCCCTTTATCCAGGCATCGCGTACCAATTCCGCCTGCGCTCGGGTCCGCTTTGGTTGTCCGCAGGCGCCATTCTGTCGCTTGCCCCGATTGCTGCGGCGCACCATTTCGAGGTCCATGGAAATGCTTATTTCAACGGCCTATGCGCAATCGCCAGGGGGCCTTTTCGACCAGTCGGCATTGGTTCAGTTTCTGCCGCTGGTGCTGATCTTTGTCGTATTCTACTTCCTGTTGATCCGCCCGCAGCAAAAGAAGGCGAAGGATCACCGCACGATGCTGGACGCGCTGCGCCGCGGCGACCGCGTGGTGACCGGCGGCGGCATTGTCGGCACGGTTTCCAAGGTCGTGGGTCCGGAAGAAGTTGAAGTCGATATCGCGCAGGGCGTGCGCGTCCGGGTCTTGCGCAGCACGATCAGCAGCGTCCTCGCCAAGCCCGATCCGGCTGCGGCGCGCGAGGCGGCCCGCGATAAAGACAAGGCAGCGGCCGGCACCGGCGCCGACAAGGCGTGAGCGGGCAGGTCGGCCAAGTTAAAGTGAGGCGGTCGCGCGCCCGGAGTGGATACGTTTAAGCGATGCTGTATTTTGCCAATTGGAAAGTTCTGCTGATCTGCGCGGTCTGCGCGCTCGGGGTAATCCTGAGCCTGCCGAACCTGTTCACTCAGGCTCAGCTCTCGCATCTGCCGAATATTGTTCCGCATAAGCAGGTCGCGCTCGGTCTCGATCTTCGCGGCGGCTCCTACCTGCTGCTCGAGGTCGATGTCGGCGCGGCGGAACGCGACCGCCTCAACTCCATTATCGAGAGCGTCCGCAATGCGCTGCGCGATGCAAAGATCGGCTATACCGGCCTCAACGTCGAAGGCGACGCGATCGTCTTCACGATCCGCGATACCGACCGCATCGAGGACGCGCGGCAGGCGCTTGCCAAGATCGATCCCGAGCTGAATGTCGATATCGGCAGTGACGGCGCCGGCACGATGAAGTTCTCCCAGATCGCCACCGAAACCCGGCGCCGCCAGGCGGTCGAGCAGTCGATCGAGATTATCCGGCGGCGCATCGACGAGACCGGCACCAAGGAGCCGACGATCCAGCGCGAGGGTACGGATCGGATCCTCGTTCAGCTGCCCGGGGTCGACAACCCAGAGCACGTCAAGGCGCTGCTGGGACGCACCGCCAAGCTCACCTTTCAGCTGGTGGACGGCAGCGTCACGCCGGACGAGGCCCGGCGCGGGCGGCTGCCGCCCGGCGACGAAATTCTCGCGGCCCAGGAGGGGCGCGGGAATCGCAGCGGACCCGACTCGTATGTCGTCAAAAAGCGGGTCATGGTCGGCGGCGACATGCTCACCGACGCGCAGGCGACGTTCCAGAACAACGAGCCGGTGGTCAGCTTCAAATTCGACGCCGCGGGCGCCAAGCGCTTCGGCGACGCGACGCGCGAGAATGTCGGCAAGCCGTTCGCGATCGTCCTCGACAACAAGGTCATCAGCGCGCCGATCATCCGTGAGGCGATCCTCGGCGGCAGCGGCATCATTTCCGGCAGCTTCACGGTTCAGTCCGCGAGCGATCTTGCGCTGCTGCTGCGCGCGGGCGCGCTGCCGGCGCCGATCCAGATCCTCGAGGAGCGCACGGTCGGCGCCGAGCTCGGCGCCGATTCGATCCATGCCGGAGCGGTCGCCAGCATCGTCGGCGTCGCTCTCGTCATTGTGTTTATGGTGCTGTTCTATGGCCTCTTCGGCGTGTTCGCCGACATCGCGCTCATTTTCAACCTTTGCCTGATGCTGGGCGCGCTGAGCCTGCTCGGCGCGACCCTGACGCTGCCCGGCATTGCCGGAATCGCGTTGACGATGGGCATGGCGGTCGACGCCAACGTGCTGGTCTACGAGCGCATCAAGGAGGAGCTGCGCGGCGGCCGCTCGATGCTGTCTTCGCTCGAAGCCGGCTTCACCCGCGCCTTCGGCACGATCGTCGACAGCCATGTGACGACGCTCGTCGCCGGGATCCTGCTCTATTGGCTCGGGTCGGGGCCGGTGAAGGGGTTTGCCGTGACCCTCAGCATCGGCGTGCTCACCTCGCTGTTCTCGGCGATCCTGGTGACCCGGCTGCAGATCGTGACCTGGGTGCGGCGCGCCAAGCCAAAGGAAATCCCGCTGTGACCGCAGACGCCTACCCGAACCTTTTGCTGATCGATCTGTAATGAGACCGCTTATCGTCATCCGGCATGTGCCGAAAATCGACTTCATGCGCTGGCATATCTACGGCTTTGCCTTCTCGCTCGCGCTGACCGCCCTGACGGTCGGGCTGTTCGTGACCAGGGGGCTCAATTACGGCATCGATTTCATCGGCGGCACCCTGATCGAGGCGCGCGTCACCAGCGGCGCTGCGGATCTCGCGGCGATGCGGGCGAAGCTCGATGCGCTGCATATCGGTGAAGCCTCGCTGCAAACCTTCGGCAGCCCGGACGACGTGCTGATCCGATTGCCGCAGCAGCCGGGCGGCGACGCGGCGCAGGTGAAGGTTGTGCAGATGGTGCGCGACGCGCTCGGCCCCGGCATCGAATACCGGCGGACGGAGGTTGTCGGACCGAGCGTCGGCAGCGAGCTGATCCGCGCCGGTGTGCTGGCGACCGTGCTCGCGCTCGGCGCCATCCTGATCTACATCTGGTTCCGTTTCGAGTGGCAGTTCGGCGTTGGCGCGACGATCGCGACCTTGCACGACGTGATCACCACGGTCGGACTGTTCGCGATCTTTCAGCTCGAATTCAACCTGACGACGCTGGCGGCGATCCTGACCATCGCCGGCTATTCGATCAACGATACGGTCGTCATCTACGACCGGGTGCGCGAAAATCTGCGCAAACACCGCACGATGCCGTTCCGCGAGCTGATCAACCTGTCGCTCAACGAAACGCTGTCGCGCACGATCCTGACCGTCAGCACCGTCGCGCTGGCAGTGCTCTCGCTGCTGTTTTTCGGCGGCGAGGTGCTGAAGGGGTTCAGCATCGCGATGCTATGGGGCATCGTGATCGGCACCTATTCGTCGCTCTTTATCGCTGCACCGATCGTCTACTACATCCAGCCGAGCCGCCGGGCGGTCGCCCGCGAGCCGACAACCGGCGAGGGCGAGGGCGGCCGGTCGAGCAG
>DASYOB010000121.1:0-1627 GCA_036008175.1 Allostellaceae bacterium | reverse complement strand
CCGAGCTCGGCTACATGGCCAAGATCAAACCGGAATTCGACCGCCGCGACGTCAAGATCATCGGGCTGTCGGTCGACCCGATTGGCGACCATGAGCGATGGGCCGCCGACATCGAGGAGACACAGGGACAAGCTCCCAACTTCCCGATCATCGGGGACGCCGACTTCAACAGGGCGAAGCATTACGGCATGCTGCCGGCTGGCACCTCCGGCGATGCCAAGGCGCGCACGCCCGCCGACAACCAGACGGTGCGTAACGTGTTCGTGATCGGCCCGGACAAGAAGATCAAGCTGGTGCTCGTCTACCCGATGACCACTGGCCGCAATTTCGACGAGGTGCTGCGCGTCATCGATTCGCTGCAGCTCACCGCCAAGCACCGGGTGGCGACGCCGGCGAACTGGAAACAGGGCGAAGACGTGATCATCACCGGCGCGGTCACCGACGACGAGGCGAAGAAGCTCTATCCGGACGGCTGGAAGACGCCGAAGCCCTATATCCGCGTGGTGCCGCAGCCGCGGTAGTGCAGCGTGCGGGCGCCAGCCCGCGTCCGGAATGACCACACGCAGAGCGCGGCTTCGGCCGCGCTCTTGCTTTGAGCACGCGGGTAAACTTCGACTGCCGCGGACACATCAGAGCCGCGCTACGGCACCAGCAGGACCTTGCCGATGTTCCGGCGATCCTGAATGAAGTGATGCGCCTGCGCGGCCTCGTCGAAGCGGAAGCTGCGCGCGACCACCGGCTTGATGGCGCCTTGCGCCCACAGGTCGAACAATTGACCAGCCCAGCCGCGGATGCGGTCGACCTCGCCCCACATGTGGCCGAGATTGACGCCGAAGGCGCCCTTGTTCGCGTTCATCAGCGACAGCGGGTTGAAGGCAAGCCATGGCGTGTACGCGAGCAGCGAGAACATGCCGAGCAGGTTGCGCTGCTTGCCGGTCGCCGCCGCGGAAATGCCGAACGCCCCCAACCGTCCGGTCGGCGCCAGGACGCGATAGCCCTTCTTCCACGAGTCGCCGCCGACGGCGTCAAGAATGAGCTCGACCCCGCGGCCGCTCGTGATCTCGCGCGTGCGCGTCTCGAAATCCTCCGTGCGGTAGTCGATGAGGTGGTCAACGCCGAGCGTCCGGAGTTGCGCGTGCTTACTGGCGGAGGCCGTTCCGATCACCTGGGCGCCAACGTGCTTGGCGATCTGCGTCGCGGCGATGCCGACGCCGCCGCCCGCCGAATGCACGAGAACGGTCTCGTTGCGCTTGAGGCCGCCCATGACCACGACAAGCTGCCAGGCGGTGAAGTAGTTGACGGGAACGGCGGCGCCCTCCAAGGCCGACATGCCTGCCGGGCGCGCGAACACCTGATTTACGGGGACGCAGACCGTGTCCGCATAGCCGCCGAAGCGCGTCATGGCGATGACGTCGCGTCCGGTCCAGTCGCCCTCGACGCCCGGGCCGACGGCGTCGACCCGGCCGCTCACCTCGTAGCCGGGCACGACCGGAATCGGCGGCAGGTCGGGATAGAGGCCCATGCGGCCGAGAATGTCGGCGAAGTTGATCCCGCTCGCCTCGACCCGAACGCGGACCTCGCCGGCCTTCGGTTGGGGATCGGGCGCTTCCTTGACGGCAAGAACCTC
>DASYOB010000120.1:0-23197 GCA_036008175.1 Allostellaceae bacterium | reverse complement strand
ACGATCCGCGCGCGCGAGCGCGAATAGCGCTTCAGCTGGCGCAGCCACAGGATGCGCACCGCCCCCATCGCCGCGCTGACCGCCGCCGCCCGCATCACCGGCGCCCCATCATCGGCGCCCCATCACCGCCGCCAGGCCCGGCGCAGCATACGCATCCGGTCGGCCGGGCTGGCGTCGTCCTCGCGAATGCTGCGGCCGGTCAGCGCGATGAACGCCTCTTCGAGCGAGCCGCTCCTGGTCTCCTCCTTCAATGAGGCCGCGGTCCCCTCGGCGACGATGCGGCCGTGATCGATCACCGTGATGGCGCCCGCCACCCGCTCGGCCTCCTCCATCGCATGCGTCGTGAAGAACACGGTCAGCTGCTGCTCCTGCGAGAGGCTGCGCACAAACTCCCAGATGTGGAGGCGGGTCTGAGGGTCGAGCCCGAGCGTCGGCTCGTCGAGGAACAGGATCCGCGGCTGGTGCAGCAGCGCCCGCGCGATTTCGAGCCGCCGCTTCATCCCGCCGGAGAATTCCTTGACGTAGTCCTTGCGCCGGTCCCACAGCTCGACAAATCCGAGCAGCGCTTCGGCCCGCTGCCGCAATTCCCGGCGCGGCACGCCGTAGAGCACCCCGTGCAATTCCATGTTTTCGTAGGCGGTGAGTTCCTCGTCGAGGCTCGGGTCCTGGAAGACGATGCCAAAGGCGCGGCGCACCGGGCCGGGCTCGCGCACCGGGTCGTGCCCGGCAACCCGGACCCGGCCCGAACTCGGCGCCAGCACGGTCGTCAGAATCTTGATCGTCGTCGTCTTGCCGGCGCCGTTCGGGCCGAGGAACGCCCGGATCTCCCCCTCGGCGACCGCGAAGGAGACATGGTCGATGGCGGTGAAGGCGCCGTATTGCTTCACCAGGTCGCCGACCTCGATTATTGCCGCCATCGGGGAGTCATTTTGTTCGGTCATCCTTCAAGTCTGGACCCGTTATAGCCGCTGCACGCCGTCTCCGCCGCCGGCGGTCGACGCAGGGCTGTCCGCGGAAAAGTCCGCGGCAACGACAGCGCAAGAATTGGCGATCGGCACCAGCCGCTCGCGATCGGGTTGTCGACTGGGCATACCTGCCGCATGATAATGGCGGAAAACTAGACGCGGGCAGGGGAATGGTCGCCAGGAGCAAGATCTGCTCGAGCTTTGCCGAGGCGGTTCGAGACATCCCGGACGGGGCGACGATCGGGTTCGGCGGGTTCGCCGTGGTCGGCATGCCGATCAATCTCTACGGGGCGGTGGCGGCACAGGGCGCCAAGGGGCTGACCTGCGTGTCGAACTCGACGCGCGGCGGCGCCACCTTGCCGCCCGAGGCGCCCGATATGGGCCAGATGATCCAGAACGGGCAGGTCAAAAAGGTCATCTGCGCGTTTACCGCACCGACCCGCGCCTCGCAGCGGCTGATCCTCTCCGAATATGTCGCCAAGGGCCTGATCGAGGCCGAGCTGGTGCCGCAGGGCACCTTGGCCGAGCGGATGCGCGCCGCCGGCGCCGGCATCCCGGCTTTCTACACCCCGGCCGCGGTCGGCACCGAGCTCGCCGAGGGCCGCGAGACGCGAATTTTCAACGGCCGCGAATACCTCTTGGAGCACGCCCTGCCGCTCGACTACGCGATGATCCGCGCCTATCAGGCCGACGCCGCCGGCAATCTGCGCTACCGCCGCTCGCAGCGCAATTTCAACCCGGTCATGGCGATGGCCGCGCGGGTGACGATCGTCGAGGTCGAGGAGGACATCCTGCCGCTGGGCGCGATCGATCCCGACGACGTGCACACCGCCGGGGTGTTTGTGGACCGCATCGTCAAGGTCCCGCCGGCGCCCGAAGGATGGTGGCCGCGCCGCCCCTCGCTGGGGTAAGGCTCTGCCCACAACCGAACCGCGATCACCCGCTAAGCCGGATGCGCAATGCCGAGCGGCAAAACAGAAACACGGCGCGGCCAGCGCGCGGCGATGGCGCCGGTCCCGGGAGGCAAACGTGAAACGCACAGTTATACTCGGCCCCGCCTTTGTCATTCTGATAATGCTGACCGGTTGCCCGCCGATCCCGGTGACGCTCAAGACGGTTGTGCTGTCGCCGACCGACATCAGCTGGGCGACCCAATACGACAACAACAACTCTGGGCCATGTATCTCGGTTCCCACCTACGGCACCGGACCCGAGCCGGTCGGCCCAGCAGAAATTGCTGCGGGTTGGGAAGACTTGTTTGTTCCGGGGGCGCAACCATTCCCTTGTAACTTTCAACAGCAGAGAATTTACCGCGGTCACGTACAGTTCGATCTGAGAAAGTTCGATACGATAGCAGATGCCACTTTGATGTACGGGGTGGACCACTCGGAGAATCAGGTAGCGGGCTCCGCGGACAACCCGGCGCGCGGCTACGCCACCGTCCTCGGCATGTCGACCGGTCAAATCCAAGGCGACCAAGGCCCCTATTGGTGGCCTTACGACAATGATGTGACGTTGCCGCCCTGTAACGGGGAAATGTTCACTCCGTGCTCGGTCGATGTCAGCAATCAGGCCAACCAATGGACGCAGCAAAATCACTTCAATTATGGATTCATATTTGCCGGACCAAAACTTAGTATCGATAATTCGCTGCCGCAAGACAACAATGCACAATTATCTTGGTACAGCGGGTTTAAGCTGAGTGTGCTTTACAACCCGGCGCTCAATCCGCGAGCGCCACAATAACTTGGGCAGCAAGGAGCTCCCGATGAGCGAACGAGCCAAAGGATTGACCCGGCAGCAGATGTGCGATCGGCTGGCGATGGAGTTCGGCGACGGCTGGATCGTCAATCTCGGCATCGGCATTCCGACCCTGTGCTCGAATTGCGATTTCGGCGATCGGGAGATCATCTTTCATTCCGAGAACGGGGTGATCGGCTATGGCCCGCTGGCGCCGGCGGGCGAGGAGGATCTGCACCTGGTCAACGCCGGCGGCCAGCACGTGACCCTGCGGCCGGGTGCGGCGATCGTCCATCACGCCGACTCGTTTGCGATGATCCGCGCCGGGCGGATCGACGTGACCGTGCTCGGCGCCTACGAGGTCGCCGAAAACGGCGATTTCGCTAATTGGAAGATGGCCGGGCAGCAGGGCGGCGGCATCGGCGGGGCGATGGACCTCGCCGCCTGCGCCAAGCATGTTTTCGTGGCGATGGAGCACCAGACCAGGAACGGCAGCCCCAGGCTCGTCGAGCGCTGTGCGATCCCGGCGACGGCGCGCAGTGTGGTCAACCTGGTCGTCACCAATTTCGGCTTGTTCGAGGTGACGCCGCAAGGCCTCGAACTGAAAGAGATCGCCATGGGCGTCTCGGTCGACGAGGTCAGAGCCTCCACCGGCTGCAAGCTGATCATCCCGCAGGACGTTCCGCTGATAGGGATGGTGCGGTAGCGCTTTCCGCGCGCATGAGCAGCACTCGCGCGCGCATGAGCAGCACTCGGTAGAAGGCGTGCTTGCATCAATTCGCGCCGCTTTTGGGCCCGACATGCAAACTTCCTCGGCCGAGCGGCGGAGAACAGTGAGAATCGCGAACGGTTTAGATTATGACTTTGCATAATTTCGAACGCGATCATGCATCCGCTGATTAGAGGGTTGTCGGGGCCCTCTGATGTTATGTCTGACTGTTCAGCCCGGGCGTGCCCAGGGGCGTCGATGGCACAATGGGTTTCACACCAAGAGGGGAAGAGCCATGGGTATCTTGAAGACGGTCAGGCTACTCACGCTAGTATCTTTATCGGTAGCCAGTGGGTGCATCGTTGTCGCCCGACAGGCCGATGCAACAGCAGGTATAAGCTATTGGCTGACCCCAATCGGAGCGCCCATGTCGGCCCATTCTAATTTGGGGGAGGATATCACTGGCGATGGCGTCGCCGGGACTGAGGCGCCGGAGGCACAGGATCGGTACGCGCATCATGGGTTCAAGCGTGGCGAGATGGGCACCCCGGTCTGGTTGACATATGTGGCGGCGGGGATGTCGGTTGAGCGACTGCGGGCGCCGAATGCGGTTTGGCAGATTTATGATCAGCGGCCGAAGCAGTGGGTAATGTGTTGGGTCCCGGATCTACACGGGACGGGCGGTTATGTAACGTGCGGCGGGTCGTGTAAGAGCAAGGTGGATGCGGTTTGCTGCAAAGGCTCTCGGTGGAATTTTTACTGTCAAAAGCCCTCTCGGTGAGATGCTGGGGGTGGTCGCGAGCCAATTCGCCGAGTCAGCAGGCGTAGGGCGCGTGGGGACGGCCCTGGGTGCTAGGGGTGAGAAGAGAGAAATCCTGCGGTTGCGATCGTGTGTCCGGCCCCGCTTTCGCGAGGGCATGCACTGTTTTGTCGACCGCACTGCACGCACCGGGAAGGCGGATTTCATTCGCCCTCCGGCCCTCGGAGAGCTGGTTTGTCTGACGCCACTTTAACGTAGGAAATCGTGCGTTGGCTCGGGACGGCAAGGGAGGTTGCGATGCATCGCGTATTGATTACCGGGGCGGGCGGCGGCATTGGGCGGGCATTGCGCGAGACGTTGCACGGGGTCTATCCGGTATTGCGGCTGTCGGACCGGGTGCCCTTGGCGCCGGCGCGGGATGGTGAGGAGGTCGACCGCACCGAGATCGCCGACCTGGCGGCGGTCGAGCATATGGTCGCGGGCGTTGACGGCATCATCCATCTCGGCGGCAATTCCGGCGAGGCCGAGTGGCCGATCATCCTGCAATCGAACATCGTCGGCGTGTACAATGTGTTTGAGGCGGCGCGGCGGGCCGGGGTCAAGCGCATCGTCATGGCCACCAGCAACCATGCGGTCGGCTTCTACCCGCGCGCGCAGACCATCGACCATCTTGTCGTGCCGCGGCCAGATAGCCGCTATGGGGTCAGCAAAGCGTTTTCCGAGGCGCTCGCCAGCCTTTATTCGGACAAGCACGGGATCGGCTTTCTGTGCGTGCGCATTGGCAATTTCGGAACCCGGCCGATCGACAAGCGGCGGCTCTCGATCTGGATCAGCCCGCGCGACCTGACCCAACTGGTGCGCATCGGGCTCGAACACCCTGATCTGCGCTACGAAATCGTCTATGGCGTCTCCAACAACCGGCGATCATGGTACGACAATTCGAACGCCTATCGCCTCGGCTACCAGCCGCAGGACGATTCCGAGCCCTATGCCGAAGCAGTATTGGCGGCCGAGCCGGCGGGCGCTGACCCGATCGCCGAGCATTATCAGGGCGGCACCTTCTGCGCCGCCGAATACACCGCGAAAACACCGGGCGGATAGCGCCGCTACAGCACCGCAAGGACCGCTTCGGGCGGCCGGCCGAGTGCTGCCTTGGCGCCGGACAAGACGATCGGCCGTTCGATGACGATCGGGCTCTTGACCATCGCCGCGATCAGCGCATCCTCGGAGAGCGCCTTAGGGTCGATGCCGGCAGCGGCGGCCTCCTTTTTGCGCAGCAGCCTCGATGCCGGGATGTCGAGCTGATCCAGGATCTTTTTTTTTTTCAGCTCGGGCGCCGAGGGCGGGGTCTTCAGGTATTCGATGATCTGCGGCTCGACCCCGCGTTCGCGCAGCAGCGCCAATGTCTTGCGCGAGGTGTTGCAGCGCGGGTTGTGATAGATCGTCACCGACGAGGCCATGATTTCCGCGGCTCCAAATGGTTAATTTCTGGTGTCAGTCACAAAGTGTAGCGGCGTTTACAAGGGAGTGAAAGCGGTTGACTGCGCGGCTCGGTTGTAATATAAGGATCGTGTCACCGGGTTGTCAGTCGCAGCGATTTAGCAGCGCATTCCCATGACGCGAAGGCTTTCACCATGACCCCAATCTCTTAGGGGCCGGCCGAAGGCGTTTGCGTCGATGACGCGCGCCGGGGCCGAGCCCGGAAAGCACCAAACCATGTCAACCCCTTCGTTCTACACGCTCGGTCAGCTCGCCGTAATCCTGAAAATTCATCCGAACAGCGTCAAGCGCTTCGTCGACGATGGCCGGCTGCCGCGGCCGGTGAAGCTGTCGCCGGGGCGCAGCGGGCGGGTGCGGTTCCCGGTCGTCGAGACCGATGCTGCGCTCGAAGCCCTGCGGGCGTCGGCATGACCGGCGCCGCAGGGCTCGTGGCCCTACAGGCCGCCTATCGAGCGGCACTGCGCGCGGCCAGCGCGGAGCTCGACCGCGCTTGTAGGGCTGCTGCCGACGAGTTCGGCCCGCAAATCGATGCCGCGCGGGCAGAATTAGCGGGCCGGAGGCAACCCTTCGTGCGGTGCTCGCCTCAGGCTTGCGTCGATGAGGCGTCGTCACCTAGCACGGCGTGATAGGACAGCAGCAATGACCCGTCTGTGACATAAACGACAGTCATCATGACCTATATCCGAGCCAGGGTGCCGATGTAAGGACCCATAACATAAGCCCATGATATCATGAGCATTGCATATTATAGGCCAGGTATGGTAGTGCTGCGCCGCTGAATACGAGAAGACCCGCCCAGGCGGCAAACCTGAGCGGGTCTGATTTCGATTTCGTGACTACCGGGCGCTGTTGGCACGGCACAACCCGGATTTGCATCAACTGCTTCGATCGCCCCCGCGCACAGGAGAAGGCTTCGAAACCATTGCTCGCCGACAGATGCCCGAGGGCCTATCGGCGACACGCGCCCAAAGGAGCGCTTCGTGGTTATGCTGCACACACTTAGCCGGCCTGTCAATCAGGAAAAAGAAGACCTTCCCTACGCCCTGCTGACGGGCGAGCCACTGCGCTGCCCATCCTGCGGCGGCGAGTACCTCCACCACGGATGCGTGTCCGTGTTCGACACCCTGGAAGACAATAGCGAACGCTTCAGAAAAACGCGGCTCACTTCGGTCCATGGCGATGACATCTCCCACCGGATCGTCACCACGGATCAGAACCCGTCAGCCCGACGCGATGGCGTCGCGATCGAGTTCTGGTGCGAGAATTGCCTCCATATCAGCGAATTCACTTTAGCGCAGCACAAAGGCCAAAGTTATGCGGTCTTGCGTCCGACTATCAGAAGGAAACCGTTACATGGTTCCTATTAAGCGGTCTTTAGCCAAGCAGGACAACAGGATGCCTCGGGCAAAAGCGGTGGCGAGCGCGGTCCTCGCCATCTATGCCGACTACCCGGCCGGCCCCGAGAGGGATGCGGCCCTCGCCGCCCTGGAGCCGGCGTCGACGCGTTCGCGCGAAGGCGCCGGCCGCTCGCATTGGGACCGTCAGACGATGCACCGGAGGCAGGGATGACCGATGACCTCAGCGGGATACCGCCGGCAATTGCATTCACCGTCTTTGCCAGCAAGTTCGCACGGGACCAGCGGGGGGGCGAAGCCGCGACACTCGCCGCGCTGGCCGCGGTCATCCGCAGCGGTCACGCACCGGACAAGCCATCGCTGCCGTGGATCAAGCTCGCCGGCTTTTCCGGCATCCCAAACCCGGACAGCAAGAGCCGCGCGGCGAGCCTGCGCTACGATGCCGGGGTGGAATGGATCAGCGGTGTGGAGGGCGACTACGACGCCAAGCCGAAGGCCGATGGCAGCCTGATGGCGATCGAGGAAGCCGCCGAGTTGATCGAGCGGGCCGGGATCGAAGCGGTGTTGTTCCAAACCCCCAGCTCGACCCCGCAGAAGCCCCACTGGCGCATTCTCTGCCCCACCTGGCACCAATACCGGGGCGATGACCTCAAGGCCACACGGGCGCGCTTCCTGGCGCGCGTCAACGGCGTGCTCGGCGGGGTGCTCGCCGGCGAGAGCTTCACGTTGTCGCAGAGCTATTATTTCGGTGGGATCGAGGGCAAGCCGCCGATCAAGCCCATCGTGATCCAGGGCAAGCGGATCGACTTGCTCGACGCACTCGACGGTGGCGCGGTCTACAAGGATGGCGCCACCCAGCCGGAGGCCAAACGCGAGCCCGCCGCGGCGCCGGACGGGCTGGTCGAGAGCGCCGATGACCCGGACCTGATCGCCGTGCTCCGAGAGCAAATCGAGGCCGCGATCCAGCGGGAGGGGATTGGCGAGACGCCGACCGGAGCGCGCGCGTTCGCGCTCGTGACCTGGCTGCTGAAGCTCCGCGTCGGGGACAAGATCATCGAACCCGAGGCGTTACAGGCCATCCTCGCCGAGCATTGGCGTGACGTGGCGGACGATCTTGTCGAGAACGCCCTCGCGGCGATCGGCGACGAGCGCGGTTCGGTCGAGATCGAGCGGATGCCCGAGCCGGCCGGCCGCGCCGACACCTTCGACGAAGCGGCCGAGCGGGAATTTGCCAGGGAGCGACATATGAAAGCCGAGCGGGCATTGGCGCTGATCCTCGAAAGCCGGTTGCCGGCCGCGATGAAGCCGGATGACGTGGCGCAGGTCGAGGCGTTCCGCGCCGAGCTGCGCAAGCCGGCCGGGCGCAAGGTCATGCTCGGCAGCATCGAAGCGCTGATCGCCGACTTGAACAAGCCGCGGTCACGCTTTGGTTTTGGCGGGTGCCGGCCGAGTGAAGGCAAGCGCGCGCCGCCGCTGACCTATTTCGACGAGCATAAGACGCTGCCGAAGGTGCCGCACGAGGGATGTATCGGGTTCATGATCGGGTCGCGTGGCAACCACAAGACCGGAACCCTGATCAAGTACGGGCTGGACGCGTGCGACGCCGGCTATCGCGTGCTGTTCATCGCGGCGGAAGATGCGCACGGCATCAAAAAGTTGCGGTTGCCGGCCGCGATAGAGGCGCGTGGCAGGGAGGAAGACCATTACGATGATCTATGGATCACCGAGAGTGCGTCCCTCGTCCTGCGCAGCCGGGAGCACCGGGAAGATCTGATCGCGACGTTCCGCGACTTCGCCCCCAACCTCGTTTTTATCGATGTGCTGGCGAAAACGATCGCCGGCAGCGATGTGAATGCAGCGAAGGATGCCGGCGAGATCGTGGCCGCGATGGAGGAAATCGCCAAGGGGTTCGGCGGCGCTACGGTCCTCGCGACGCGACACCCGCCGCTGGCGACGGACGGACGCGGAACCGGGTCGAATGAATTTGTGTCGCTCGCCTATTTCCAATGGCTGATCAGCGCGGCGGGGGGCATCGTCACCGTGCACGCCGACAAGATCAAAAACGGCCCGGATGATTTCGACGTGCGCTACAAAATCGTCGAGGGCGGCGGGGGGGTTCCGGTAATCGCCGAAGCGAGCGTGAGCGACCTTGCCGAGGCCCAGCGCCGCACTGTGCGGGCCGTCGGTCCCGACCCGATCGTCGCGGATGTGATTGCGGTGCTGATACCCAGCACACCGCCGATCAGCATGGGAGCGCTCAGCCAACGGCTGCGGGATCAGTTTCCCGACAGGTACAGCGTCCTGGCCGAAGGCGATATCACCACGCGGGTCAAGAATGAAGTATGGGGCGGCAGCCATGGGAAGCGCGACGGCAGCCGTGGACCGGCAGCGGGCCCGCTGGCACCGTATGCGACCATAAACGGGCTCGGCACTAAGCACGCTGTTTATGAGTTCTGGCACCAGCGGTGACGCAGTTGGTGTCGCGGTGTCGCGGTGGGGTATTACCATACCCCCCACGCGATACAGTTCGAACAACCGCTGATCGTATCGCATGGCGATACAGTCTTTTCAATGGGTTAGACCCCCCCCAAAAACCGGCGATACAAATCGGCGATACTAATCAACTTTTCGGTCGCGCCACCTGCGACACAGAACTTTTTGGCGAATGAGCTAATACCCGACGTGATAACTTTCCGTACATCGCCCCATTCCGTTGGTCCGCCGCGCCTTTCTCCGCTGCACCAATAGCTTGTGGATCGCCCGCCGACCACCCGAGGGCTCAAATTGAGCATAAGTGCATCTGGCTCGCGCTAATCCGCAATTGACCGGCGCGGCTGGGCTGTCGAAAGACTTGGCAAGTGACGCGAGTTCCGTCCAAAACGCGTCCAAAAACAGCAATGACTTTGGCTACCGAGCGTCGGATACCACGTAACACCTGTGAAGCGGGGGTCTGCCGAAAGCGGACGCTCTGCCCGCCATCGGCGCCCCGGCGAGAATGGGAGGTTCCGATGCATGTCGCGCTTCTCGTCATTGGTGCGGTCGGCGCCGCAGCGGTTCTCCTTGGAATAATGGCGCTGATCGGAAGCTGAGCCGAGCTTTGCTCACTCTGCGCCGAACCCGTTCCCTTCGCGAGCGATGCTCGCCCCGCAAGATCGCCCGGCCGAAATCGTGCTCGAAGCGAGCATCGCTCGCGATGCGACCTGTAGCGCCCCAACTCGCCGAGGCAAAGCGTAGCTTTGCTGACGCTTGCCGAAAACAGAGGATCGAGAAATGCTAACCGGCGGTCGCCTGGACGCGATAGACGCTGGCGAGCGTCGGGTCGACGCGACCCTCGGCGCGGTGCGTTCCCAGCCGCCGGCCGAAATCGGCCGCACTGACGCCCCCCGCCGCAGCACGTTTTCCCGCTGCCGCTGCGCAGTCGGCGCCCGGCGATCAATCCCGCCAGAATTTGTCGAAGCGCTTGGCGTCCATCATCGTATAGCGCGCCGTGTTGGCGATTTGGCGATGGCCGAGATACGCGGCCAAGGTTCTCGTATCCACGCCATCGTTGACCAACTTGAAGCCGGTTCCGTGTCGCAATAGGTGCGGGTGTACATCGGTCATGCCGATGGCTGCCGCGGCCCGGCTGAGCATCTTGAAAACCCCGTTGGCCGTGAACGGCGCCCCGCGCTCAGAAACGAACACATGGCGGGTTCCGGCCGGCTGCCCCCGCGCGATCCGGCGCAACGCCCGTATCTCGACGCCAGCCAAGGGTTGCACGCTGTCATCGCTGCCCTTCAACCGGCGCACCGTCATCCGGCCGGCATCAAGGTCAAGGTCGGCCCAGCGCAGCGCCACAAGCTCGCTGACGCGCAACCCGTGCCGGTAGGCGATCAGGATCATCGTGGCGTCGCGGTGGCCGTACCGACCGCGCTTGCGGGCTGCATCGCATAGCTGATCGACCTCGCTCTCAGTCAGATATTGGCGCCGCTCGTCGCCCGCTGCCGGTTTGCGTGGCGGTGTTGGCCTCCGGCCAACTCTCGAGCAAAGCTCGGCAGGTCGATTGCGCACCAGCTGCCGGTCTTCGCCTTCGAGCACAATTTCGCTCCGGCGTTCGTGCGGGGTGAGCGTCGGGTCGACGCGACCCTCGGCGCCATCGTCGTCATCCTGGCATGATGGCGGCTCGCTCGATCGGCAACGCGCCACGGTATCGCTGTAGACGCCCGCACCGGCCGCCCGCACTGCGGCGACGAAATCGGTATCATTCGCCGCTTGCCGGCTCGGAAACGGAACCACCTTCTCAGGCTCGATCCTGGTCACTGTCCCGTTTTCGATGGTCGGCGCCGTCTTGCCGGCCGTCTCGCGTACCGCAGATTTGCTCATGTCATCCTCGCTCAGTGTATCGAAGCTGGTCACTTTCGGGACAGTTCGATCGCCGATATGGCACGTCATTGATCACGCCGCAAGCATAATCGTGGTTACAGCAAGGTTAAACGGCCGTCCCATTGACCGATCGCGGACATTCTACAGATTAATAGCTAGAATGTTTCAGATATCCGTAGTGACCGGGGGTGTCGTTGCGCTCGCACCCGCAGGATGGTCGCGAAGTGATACATCTCTACAGCGATACACGCGGCGATTTTACACGCTCCTAGTACACTAATAGCTAAATTGTATCCATTTTCGATCGGCGATCACAAAACCGTAATGCTAACCCATAACTATCATGTCGTAGCACATGATAGTTATTGACTATTACACCAAGGTATGCTAGGGTCTGCGCTATGAACCTCAGCCTCTTGCCCGCATCCGTTTCAACCGTGCTGGCCGGCCGCCTTCTCGGGTTTGTGCCGCCGAGCGCCTTTGCGGCGTACCGCACCGCCCATCCCGGCGAGTTCCCCAACTCGACCGCGCGCCGCATCGCCCTGATCGATATCGAAGCCCACCCGCGCCGCGCCGGCCGCGCCGTCCCGGTCAAAGAGTTGCTGGCCGCCGACCGCGCCGAAGACGCGAACCGCGAGCGATACCGCCATTACAATTCGACCCGGAAAGAGGCCGGTCAGCATGCCTCCACTTGACATTTCGGCTGCCGCTCTGTGCGGCCGGATTGCCGAGGTCGAGACCACCCTGGCTGGCCTCACCGACGCCGCCGCCTCGGCCGGTGTGAAATCCTATGGCAATCCCAGCGATCACGATGCCCGGCTTGCCGCCGACGAGGCTATGGCAGCCCTACAATCGGCCCAGCGCGAGCTTGACCGGTTGCGGATCGCGCTACCCGCCGCCGAACAGCAGGACGCCGCTGCCACGGCCGCCGCTGCGCAGGCCGAGCGGCAGCGGGCCAAGGACAAGCTCATCGCCGAGCATGACCGCATCGCCGACCGCTATCTTAAGCTCGTCGACAAAATCGCCGAAGACCAAGCCGTTCTCGACACCGCTGAATTGGAGGCGGACGTAATCGCCGACCAATGGCGGGACGCGAACATCAAGGTTGACGTTTACCGCGAGCGCGTCGGCAACGACACCCGGCGTCTCGACGCCCTTGCCGATCAACATGCCGCGCTGGGACAGGAAATCGCCGCGCTCCCGATCACGGCGGCGGAAGTCGCCGCTGTCGAACAGGCCCAGCGCGAAGCCCAGCAAGCCGCCGCAGACGAGGTCCGGCGCCGGTTCGACGAAGACGCCGCGGCCGAGTTGGCGCGGATCGCCGGTGCGCAGATGGTCGATGTAGAGCCGGCCCGCATCCCCAACAACGAGCGGCCGATCGGCTGGCGCTTCGCCAGCGGCCAGGTTGTTGCAGTCCCGAGCCGCGACCTTCCCGAGTTCGAAGCAGCCAAAGCGCGCCATGCCGCTGCCGAAGCCGCCCGCGAGGGTGCCAGGCTGGCCGAGCAAGCCGCCGTGGCGCTGGCGAACGCCCAAGCTGCCACCAAGCGCCCTGCGCACTTTTCTGGCTGGACCGAAGGCGCTGCCCTGCGGAGTGCAGGCGCTACTTGGCCCGCACAAGGCGCGCTCTGATGCCGCGCCCCGTCCGTAACAGCATCCTCGGCCGACAAAAAGCGAATGCTAGGGTTTCTGCGGGTCTTATGTACCGCGATCCGGCGGCAGCCATCACCGTAGCCGGGCACCCCGTTCCGCCCCCTACAGCAGCCCCACGCAGCGAAAGAATGCACTTCCCCAAGGGGTATCGGCCGCCGCCGCTGCCAATGTCGCCCGGCTACCCGGAGCCTTCGCCGTATGCAGCGGATTTTCTCCCCGCTGGTGGCGCTGATCGCTCCCGACGAGCGATCGAATGGTCCGGCCGACTGCCCTCGCGCACCGCCTACAGTGATTGGCTTCAGGCCACCGAACGGGAGATGCGGACATGAAATCTAACCGCGTCCTCCCGACGCCGCCGAAGCTCGCGCCGCACGTCGCCAAGCTCCTATCCTGGCGCGGCGCGGTTGCCGACGATGACGTGCCAGATGCCGAGCGTTTCGGCGGATTGCGGCCACGCACCACACCCGCCGGCTCATCTTCCCCGAGGGCATATCCGGAGGGCTGGATTGCCGGCAATTTAGCACATCCCGAACTGCGGCCAGACGGCCACAACCAACATGGACACACCCGATGAGCGAGGATCGAACCAACGAACCGAACCCGGCCGGCGATTTCCTGGTGAACCTGCATGCGCGCGTTGCTTCCGGCGAGAGCGCCTACGGCGCGGTCGGGTCGCCTGCGCAGGTTGCGAAGATGGCCGAGTTGGACGCCAAGCTCGGGCTCGCCCGGCAACTTGGCGAAGCGCCGCCGGCCCCGGAGCCTTGGTCAGTAGAGCGCGCGGCAAAGGAGCGGCTGGACCAGGAATTTCCTGCTGGCGAATTGCAGCCGATCCATGAAGACAAGGTGGCAGCCTTCAGCGCCCGGTTCGATCAACTCGACGCCCTTGACGATTTCGCCAAGGCACGCCGTGCCGATGCCGTTGCGAAGGAAATCGCCGACAATCCCAGCCCGGTCACGGTCCAGCACGCCGTCGCACACCGCAGGGCTACCGGCGCCCAGCCGGGAGGCCATACCCTCGTTGACCTGCTGCTGAAGGCCGCGGAGCCTGCCATCCGCGACGCTGCTGAGGAGCCGGCCGACACGGCGGAGATCCTGAAGGTGCTGCGCTTGGATCGAAGCGCCCTCGAATATTTTGCGGCCCGCGGCCAACGCATGACCGCCCGTGCCGCGCGTGCGAAAGAGCTTGGCGTCACATGATCCGGTTCTCGGCGAAGGCGGCAGTATCTGACGGGCAGGTTCCCTGCCCGGCCCGATCAGCTCCGCTGATCGTTGCGATAAGCCGTCCCATGCGGCCCATAAGAGAAGCGCCGGGCCGAGAAAACCCCAACCATTTGGAATGATGACATGAGCCTACAGCGGAAAGCCAAAAGCCGCGCCGCCGATGCTCGCAGTGCCAAGCGGGAGGCAACGCGCGCGGCCAAGCCTCGCCGGAACAAGTACCCCAACGATGGCTTCGCCATCGGGCCGTCCGGCGCGGCCGATGGGTCGCACCTGTCGGTGCTCGCCGGACGTAAGGAAGCCAAATGACCCGCGATGAAACCTATGTGGCGGGCCGTGACGCCAGCGCCGGCATGCTCGCGGACGGCTATCGAGCCGCGGACCAGTTTCATGCTGACGTAATCGACGGCGCCCACGAGACGCTGAAGGCAAGCAGCCGCAACCTCGCCGACTTGGCCGATCGCGACCGCGCCCATGGCGACGCCAGCGACGCCCGCGCCTATCTCTATGCCGAGGCCGAACAACGCCACCATGACCGCCTGGCTGCCCTGGCCCATCATTTCGGGCAGTTCTACCGCGGGCCCGGCAATCCGGCCGCCGACGACGCCCTGGATTTCGTCGCTTCGATCGACCTGGCGGGCGACCCGAAGGCCATGCCATTGCCCGCTCCGATGCCCGTCGCGGCGGTCGAGTTTCACGGCGACGCGGCCGAGTTCAACCGGATCAAGATGGCCGGCACCCGCACACCCCAAGAGCGAGAGGCTGATCGAGCCGCGGTCGAAGCTACGTCCGGCATCGTTGCCGCCGAACCCGTTCCCTCTATCCCAACGACGCCTCCGGTGATTTCTCCGGCCCCTGCCGGCTTGGCGGAAGCCATCGCCGCCGTGTTCGAGCGAGCGCGTAATGCAAAGGAGCTTTGTAAATGACTGCCGCACTGACCGACTACAAAGACGGCTTTGTCGCCACCGGCTACGCCGGATCGTCGACCATCGGCCCGGTGTCGATCCTCGGCGGCGAGTATGCCTTGATGGTTGTGGACACCGGCACCCCCGATGCCGGTTTAGAGATACTTGGCCCGGACGGATCGACCTTCATTCAAATCGGGTCGAGGATCACCACCAACGGGGTTTCGAGCTACTTCCTGGCCGCTGGCAGGGTGCGGATCGTCACCGGCACCGGCACCAGCCTGTCGGCGAGCTTGATCCGCATTCCGTATAGGGCAGCATAATGACCACCCGGCAGCCTACCTTCGTTCGCGCTATCGCCCCGGACAACGGCCGCGACGGCGGCGTTGCTGCGGCCTACAACGCCGCGGAAGTCACCGCCTGGACCACCGCTTGCTCCAGCGCGGCGCCGTCCGGCAGCACCGACCCGGCCGAGGCCACCTATCTCGCGAGCTGCCTGGCGGCCGCAAAGACCGCGGGCTATACCCCCGGCACGCAGACCGGCGGCGTCGGCGCGAACAACGCCACCTTCGGCGTCGGGAACGCGATCATCCAACGCCTGCTGGCGCTCGGCACCAACGACCTGACATCGTAGCCGAACTTTGCTGAGCCGGGGGCAAGAGGTCCGACGCAGGGTGACCTAAGATAGTGCCATCAGATCGGGAGGTCATACCGATCGGGGCAGTAACGCCTTTCGAGAAAACCCTGCGCCGTACCATTGTTTTGATTTGGTTCTAGGCGCCATCGGCCGTCGTCGTCGCGTAGAAAAACCCGGTCTGTGACCGTCACGGCGACCGCTCCCGGCCAATTGGCGAGCGGGTAATCCTCACGCCCAGCGACCTGCAACTTAATTTCCGGGTCGCCTTCCTGCCTGCCGGAGACAATTCTACCTAAGCCGCGGCTCGTGAAGTCGTAATCTTCAATCTGCGTACCGCAGGCAAATTTCAACATGGTGGCACCCTTAACCTTGCACAAAGGCATGGGTATGATCACCACGCCGACGCTTGCCTGTTCCTTGATGTAGAGCATGCACGTCATGTCGATGCCTCCCGATTTCGGAGGTTCGATCGTACCCGGCCGCGGTTAAGACTTTCCGTCGCGGCGCTCAGGGCGCAACCCCGCGGCGCGGCATGCGGGAACGGATCACAAACTGGCAGCCTGTCGGACACCGCGACCTAGCGGTCAAAACGTCGTCTTGTGCGGCCGGGCTGCAACCCGAGGCGTTGGCTGATCCTCGCGCACCTGAAACGCCCCGTCGCTCATTTCGACTTTTGACCCGACGCACCAGCGCGAGACGAATGCAGCCGCCGAAGTCGCGTCGAGGAAGTAGATCGCGACCGCATCGTTGACGACGCCTCGAACAGCTCCGCTGTGCGATCCGGCAACTCTGTTGCCGTCGCGCAACCCGGCCGGTGTCATGGCCCAGCCATCGGCGCCGCAGTTCTCGTCAAGCCAGGCTTGCATCGCGGTGACGCGCGCGGCGAGACCGCCGGTCGGAATGCCGAGCTTGATCCGGCAGGGAAAACGCCGCTCGGCCTCGGTGATCATCAGCTTGGAACTCGCGGCCATCTTGTTCGCTCTTTGTGCCGAACCGGATGGTGCCAGCCTCGCGGCGGCCTGGCAATGGCTTTGGGGGTTGCTCGCTGGGCCTCGCGGAGCGCCATATGCCGAAGCATGTGCAACGATTTCGGCAACCGCATTCCCTATGACGACTACCTGCGGGCGTTCAGCGAAATCCGCCTGCCGCTGCGTTGGCCGACTGCGGCGCCGAACCTGGAACCACGAGACGATATCTGGCCGACCGAACCAGCGCCGGTCATCCGTCGTCGTGAGGATGGCGTCGAGCTGGTTCAGCTACGGTGGGGCTTCCCGGCGGCCGGGCCGAAGGGAGCACCCGTCATCAACTTTCGGTCAGAGGGCCGCCGGTTCCCGAAAGGTCGCTGCCTGATCCCGGCATCGCACTTTTTCGAGTTCACCGGCAAGAAGTCGCCGAAATCGAAGTGGAAATTCACCAAAACCGGCGAGGAATGGTTCTGCTTCGCTGGATTGTGGCGGCCGATGCCGGAGGGCGATGGCGAGGCGTTCACGCTGCTGACCACTGAGCCCGGACCCGACGTGGCGCCCATCCACAACCGGCAGATGGTTGTCCTAGACCGCGCGGACTGGATTGCCTGGCTCGACCTTGCCCGGCCGGAGCCGGAGTTGCTTCGTCCGCTGCCTGCTGGCTCGCTGGCGGTCGAACAGGTCCGGTGACACCCGCTCGACGTTTTCAGCTCGACCTGATAACCGCAATCGTGAGGCACCACACGCGAGGCATTCCCCATCCGAGGCACAACGCTCGCGTGGTTCAAGATGGCGGAACTGCCGTAGGATCGGCGCCGCTTGGCCCCGACTAGCTTTTGGGCATTCGGTCGCGGAGCTGGGCAATCCTATATCCCAAGCGAGCCCGGTATTTGTGCGGGGATGTTTCTAGCAGTAAGCTCTGCACAGCTGCAAAAAATCGGAATAGAGTTCCAATCGAAAGCAAAGCAAACACTAACGAAACCTTTAACGCAGACGAATGCCACTTAGTCCATGAGGAATTCCAGAATACATCTATCATCACCTCAGCCATATTGTGATAAACACAATTATGTTCAAGATGACACCATAGAACACCCACTATCTGGTATACAAACGCTAGTCCTATGGAAAGCATACTTAAGGATAACCATGTCATAACAATTAAAAATGTTTGTAGCACCCTCCCAATAAAAAGCCTTACATCAGCAAGATCATCTTCGTATTGTTTGAGCCTGTTCTTCAACAAATCGATGCTTTTGCGTCTTGATGACGCCGAGCGCCGCCCCCAATGGTCGATCAGTATGGGACGCGATTTACTCAGAAGCCAAAGAACAAACGCCCCCGAGAATAATATCGCAAACTCAATTAAAACGTCGCCCGCCGTGAGGGTAGTCGACATTTCCGCGGTTTTCCCCAACACGGGTGTATTTAAGATTATTTATAGCACACGTCGAGCTTCCCGAGCCATTCCCGCATCCGTGGCAGCGGGTCAGAGCGGGCATAGAGCCGGGTGATCCCGGCAGCGCTCGCGTGGTTCAAAATGGCCTTGATGGTTCTTTGACCGCGCCTACGTCAAGATGCTGGCGACGTGAGCCGCCCACAATTCCAGGGCGGCTCGCTTCTCGCCGATGTAGAGGTGGCGATCGTAGGTTCCCGTCACGCCGCCGCGGGGATGGTCGATAAGGTCCGCCGTCTCGCGCGACACCTTCAACCGTGCGAGCCCGGTGCGGAAGGTCCGGCGAAGATCATGCAGCCGCCAGTCGGCGATTTCGGGCGTGAGCCGCTTCAACGTGGTTCCCTCGTTCGACAACCGCATGGCGTTGCGGCCGTTGCTCGTGAAAACCCAATCGCTGCCGGCGATGCGGTGCTGCCCCTCGATCAAGGCGAGCACGGCCGGGACCAGCGGAACCACGTGATCCGTCTTTGTCTTGTACCGCTCGGCCCCAATCGTCCAAGTGCCGCTCGCGAGGTCGAGCTCAGACCGGCGCATTTCGGCGACCTCCTCGCGGCGCTGCCCGGTCAAGATCAGGGTGCGCACGATGGCGCGGAGCGGGCCAGGCCGGTCTTCCGTGGCGCGCCATACGCTCGCCAGCTCGTCATCCGATAGCACCCGCTGCCGACTTTCCTCAGTTTTGAGCGGGCGACTTAACGGGATTGGCGATACCGAGGCCAATTCCTGGTCGATGAACCAACGCCACATAGTCCTGAGCGCGGAATGCAGCCGGTTCGCCATGTGCGTCTCGCCTTTGTCGGCGAGGACCGCCCGGATATCCAACCGGCTGACGTTGGCGATTGGCCTGACCATGATCGGCGCCAGTTCGCGGCGGAGCATTTGTTCCATCGCCCTGCGCGAGCGGAGCCGTTGCACGTTCGCTGTCGCCAGATAAGCGTCAAGGCCAGCCGCCAGGGTTAGTGGTCGCGGCGCAGCACGGGGGGCTTTCTCCGGCGGCGCTACGACACCAGCCTTTGCCTCTTCACGCATCTGGTAAGCCTTGGCGCGGGCGGCGGGTGGCGACAGCCATTCCGGCGTCGGCTCTTTGCCCGCCGGGCCGCCCCATGCGAAGCCGAGCTTGGTGCGGATCTGCCGGCCAGCGCTGCGATAGGCGAACGTCCATGACGGCCGGCCAGTGCTGCCCCATATTAACCCGAGCCCTGGCATCGCCGCATCGGCAAGGAACTGCATCGGCGCGCCCCTGGGCGTCGGTTTCAGGCTGGCGATCGTCTTTCTGTCAATCATCGTCAAGCTCCCTCAGTCACACACGAGGTAGCTCCGGGTTCAAGCGTTTGCAAGCCTGTTCCGCTATGGCATTGAAAATAATTGCATAGGGTGCATCCCGAGGACCGATGGTGCTGCTAGATCGTCACCGCCATTTGCGTCCTCCTTGTCATGAAGCGTCGAACCGGGCCCGGCAGGATAGCGCGCGACGGCCGCCGCGGCAGCGTGTAAATTCGGGTCCGCCGGGACGAAGCAGATGCGCCGGCGTTATCTTTGGACCGAACCGAGGCACCACAAAGGAGCACGCAGATGCCAGAACATGTGTACCGGATCATCGAGGTCGCCGGCTCCTCGGAGAAGAGCATCGAGGATGCGATCCAGAATGCGGTCGGGCGGGCGTCGCGCACTTTGCGGCAGGTCGGCTGGTTTGAGGTGCTGCAGACGCGCGGCCATGTCGAGGATGGCAAGGTCGCGCATTTTCAGGTGGTTCTCAAAGTCGGGTTCACGCTCGACGACGAGTGAGCGATCCGCCGCGGGCTGGGCCGGCCTCGGGTAATTCCGGGGGCGGCGCTCAGCGGGTGCGGACGGTCAGCGCGATCGCCAACCCGGTCAGCGCCGAGCCGAGGCCGGCGAGGCGAAAAATCATGCCAAAGGCCGCGAGGAAGGCACCGGCCGGGTTGTGCCCGGCCGCCGTCGACGCGGTCTCGATGGCATGGAACCCGAGGGTGAGCACGGCAGCGCCGCTGACGATGCCGAGGGTGCGGGTCAGCATCGCGATGCTGCCGGCGACGCCGCGGTGGCGGTGGGGCAGGGTGGCCATCACCACGTCGATATAGGCGACCTGAAACAGGCCGGCGCCGAACCCTTGCAGCAGCAGAGCCGCAACGATGGCGAACAGGGTTGGGGCGGCGCCCCAGCCGCCGATCAGGAACAGCCCGCCGCCGCCCAACACCGCGCCCAGGAGCGCAATGCGCTCGGCCCGGATACGCTCGATCATATGTCCGGCGAGCGGCGAGGCGGCGATGCTGCCGGCAAAGGACAGGGCCAGCACCGCGCCGGCCAGCGGCAGTGACAGGCCGGTAAAGCGAACCAGATAATAGGGGACGAACAACAGCACCGCAAAGCTCGTCAGATAGACCAGCACGCTGGCGCAATTGACCATCGCGAAGCCGAGGCTGCGAAATACCTCGAGATTGACGACCGGTGCGGCAATCCGGGTCTCCCGGCGCACGAACGCCACCATGCTGGCAAGCGCCAGCGCCAGCAATGGAACGGCGAGGTAGTCGTAGCGGCCGAACCCTCGCAATGCGTTGACCAGCAGCAGCAAGGTGGTGATCGCCAGCGCCAGCAGAAACGCGCCGACGAGGTCGAGCGGCTCACGCGCACCGGTGCGCTGTGGGGGCGCCAGCCCGTGGGCAGACACGAGCGCCGCCAGCGCGATCGGCGCGCGAAACCAGAACACCGCCGGCCAGCCCCAACGGCTGACCAACGCCCCCCCGATCAGCGGCCCCGCGGCCGAGCCGAGCGCAAAGATCATTGTGAACGCGGCGACGGCGCGGCTGCGGCGGTTTTCGGGAAAGAGCCCAGTCACCAGCGCCGGGGCGACGCTGATTACGAGGCCGGCGCCGATCCCTTGCAGAAAGCGGAAGAACAGCAGCCAGCCATAAGCCGGGGCGGCGGCGCATAAGAGGAACGCCGCCACACTCCAGGCGAGCCCGGCGCGGAACACACGGGCATGGCCAAAGATATCGCCGACCCGGCCGAACGCCAGCATCAGGCTGGCATAGGTCAGCACATAGCAGATCACCACCCACTGGATCATGCGGATCGGCAGACCGAAGCTGTGGGTGATCGCGGGAAAGGCGATGTTGACGGCGGTGTCGAGCGGGACGATTGCGGCGCCCAGCCCGACCAGCACCAGGCGCAGCCATTGCCGAGCGGTCATCTGGGGCGCGGGTTCGGGTTGTGCTGCGGCGGCTGGCCGAGGCGCGCAAGCGGCCGGTGCTGTTCCGCGTCAATCCCGATCGAACGCCGCCTGCAACGCGGCTGCGGTCGCATCGAGCGCCGGGGCCGCCGCGCGCACGATCCGCCCCGTGGTCAGAAAGCCGTGGATCTGGTCGGGAATATGCCGCGCATCGAGCGCCATTGTCGGTTCCTTATTCGACAGCAGGGCCGCATCCAACAGCAGGGCCGCATTGTAGAGATCGCCGAGCGCACGGCGCCAGCGAAGATGCAACGGGAAGCGAGATTTGGGGCGACGCAGAAAAGCCCCGGTCGGGGGGGACCGGGGCTTCTGCCCGCCCGCCGATTTGCCCACCGGCAGGCGCAGATGCATCGTTGGGGGGACATAACGATGCCGAGGGCATAGTGCGGCGATTCGGTCCCGGTTGCAATTCATATCTAAAAAATTAACTACGAATTGCGGCCGAAAACGGCGCTGCGCAGCACCGCGGCGCTCACGTGCGCCGACCCTGATCCGGGCTCCGGCGGGCCGGGGGGCCGCACGGCCGGCGGCGGGTCGGAGGCGTGCGCCGTTTCCGGCATCGCCAGGGCGAGCGCGCAAAAGGCTACGGCGGCCGCGGCACCAGAACTCAGAAACGCCGCCGAATAGCCGAAACGGTCGACGATCAACCCGGCGGCGAGCCCGCTCAGTGAGGCGCCGATCCCTTGCGCGGTGGCGACCGCCCCTTGCGCCACATTGTAGCGCCCGGTGCCGCGCATCAGATCGGCCAGCACCAAGGGCGTGATCGCACCCCAGATCCCGGCGCCGACGCCGTCGAGCAATTGCACCCCGATCAGCCACGCGCTGTTGTTGGAAAAGGTGTAGAGCACGGCGCGCACCGGCAGAATGCCGAACCCGATCAATAGGATCGGCTTGCGCCCCCAACTATCGGCGGTATGGCCGACGAACAGCGCGAGCGGCAGCATGATCATCTGGGCAGCGATGATGCAGGCCGACATCATCGCCGTCGCCCAGTGCTCGTGGGCGAAGGCGAGCTTTTGCCCGACCAAGGGCAAAAGCGGCGCGTTGGCGAAATGGAACAGCAGCGTGCAGCCGGCATAAAGCAACAGCGGCCGGCAGGTCGCCAGCACTTTGAGACCCGACGCGCGAGGCTCGCCGTCATACACCTTTTCCCCGCCGCGCGCCTGCTCATGATCGATGGCGCCGGCCGGGATCGACAGCACGGCAAGGCCGGCGAGCACCGCGAAAAACGGCACCAGCAGAAAGACCGCGCGCTGCGACAAGGCCCAGCCGACGGCACCGGCGGCGAGCGCGATCGCGACGTTGCCGCCGTGATCGAAGGCCGAATTGCGGCCCATGCGGCGGGCCAATGCCGGGCGCGGATAGAGCCCCAGGGTCAATGCCGCTACCGCCGGCCCGAACACGTCGCCGACCACCGCCATCAGGCAGTTGGCGGCCATGACCGGCCAGAAATAGGGCGCCGCATAGATCGTCACCGCCCCGGCCGAGAGCACCATCAGCGCCACGACGATCAATGCCCGTTTGGCGCGGGTGGCGTCGATCAGGCCGCCGATCGGAATCTGCACGGCGAGCGCCAAGAGCCCGCCGCCGGTCGTCACCACTCCGACCGCCGCCTGGCTCCAATTCTGCTGGGTGACCAGAAAGACGTTGAGGTAGGGCCCGAGCGCGCCGCGCACATCGGCCAACAGGAAATTCAGCGCGTCGAGCGAAGCCGGGCGGAAGCGGGCGCGC
>DASYOB010000119.1:0-116070 GCA_036008175.1 Allostellaceae bacterium | reverse complement strand
AGGTGGCGGAGGGGATGGGATTCGAACCCACGATAGGGCTTTAAACCCTATAACGGTTTAGCAAACCGCCGCCTTCAGCCACTCGGCCACCCCTCCACCGATGAGTGGGTGCACGGCGTATGCCGCGTCAGTCCTAGAGATTGGCCGAGCCGAAGTCAATCTGGCTGAGGGGAACGCCAAGAGAACGAGAACGCGGGTCGGCCCCGAGTGACGGAACAGGCATCGCGCATGAACGGGGTAGGGTTCCGATCTTCGCGAGGGAGGGGTCGGCCGCAGACCGCACCTGGTCTTAGGCGCAGAAATTTTTTCTGCTCCGGAGCTTTGATTTTTCCAAGATGAAATCAAAGGAATCAAAGTGGTCGTATTCTTTCACAGGGAGGGCCGTCGGGTGCTGACATCGGAAGGTTCTCGGGGTCATTTATTGTCGGAATCGGCGGCTGATCGTACCCGCGTCCGGATCGTGAACTCCGGACTTGACGGTGATCATGGACCAGTTGTTGCGGGATCGTAGGCGCCCGCCTCTTAGTTCTGTGCGCAAGACGCATTACACCCAGTTCTCTGGGGCGAGTACATCGTTAGCGGGCGGTTCGTCCAGGTCTGTGGCCGCCAGCGATCACTGCCATCCGAACTACCGCCGCCGAGTCGGAACGTAGTAGAGTGGAGCGCCGGCGGGGGAATTGGCGCCTCTCGCCGGACGCTCTCCGCGCACTCCTCCAGAATGTTTCCCGACGTGGACGGCGACGCACCGGGTGCTTAATTGGCGCTGAATTAGCGCGCCGTCCTCTGTCGAGCTTCCTACATTCCCAAATAAGCACGCCGCACCCGGTCATCCGACATCAGGGTGCGATGCGGGCCTTCGAGCGCGACCTGGCCGGTTTCCAGCACATAGCCGTAATCGCAGGATTCCAGCGCCTCGACAACGCGCTGCTCAACCAGGATCAATGTGACGTTGTCCGCGCGATGCAATGTCGTGATGCTGTCGAAGATCAGTTCGGCGATTGCCGGTGCCAGTCCCATTGACGGCTCGTCCAGCAACAGGAGGCGAGGCGCCGAGGCGATGCCGCGCCCTATCGCGAGCATCTGCTGCTCGCCGCCCGACAAGGTACCGGCAAGCTGCCGGCGGCGCTCGGCCAGAACCGGAAACAGCGTCAGAATGCGGTCGAGATTGCGCTGCCACTCGGCGCGGCCGCGGATCGAATAGGCGCCCATCTCTAGGTTCTCCAACACCGTCATCGCAGCGAAGACCTGCCGTCCCTCGGGCACATGGGCGATGCCGAGATGGGCGCGTTCGGGCGGTGGCACAGCGAGGAGATCGCGGCCCTCGAAAAGGATCCGCCCGGCAGCGGGGAAAACCGTGCCCGACACTGCCTTGAACAGGGTGGTCTTACCGGCGCCGTTGGGGCCGACGATGGCAACGAACTGCCCTTCGGAGACACGGAGCGAGACACCGCGCAACGCGGCGAGCCCGCCATAGCTGACCGACAATTCGTCGATCGTCAGCATCATGTCCCATTCCCCCTTTTTGTCCCGGAGCGTGACCAAGCATGATGCCAGAAAAGCCATGACATTTCCCGCGCATGCCGCCTATCGTCAATATCAGAAAGGGTGTTTTTCCCCGCGATGTCGTTTTCGCTCATCGATTTCCTGCAGGCGTTAACCGCCGGGATCCTGGTCGGTAGCGCGTACGCCCTGATGTGCGTCGGGCTCGGCATCATTTTCGGCGCGATGCGGGTCGTCAATTTCGCCCAGGGCGATTTCCTGATGCTCGGCATGTATGCCGCGTTCTACCTGACCACGGGCTACGGAGTGCTGGCGTTTCTCGGCCCCTATGGTGGTCCCATCGTCGCCGCATTCCTGGCCGGCCCGATCGTCTTTGCGGTGGGCTGGCTGGTACATCGCTTTATCGTCTCGCGCGTGACCGGATCCGGTGCCGCGGCGAGCGAGGGCGCCGGCGCCTATGGCCAGATCCTGACGACGCTGGGGCTGTCTCTAATCCTGCAGAATGGGGCGCTTATCGTGTTCGGCTCGACTCCCACGGCGATCCGGAGCCCGCTGTCGCGGTCATCATGGGAGATCGGCGACGTGTTGCTCAACCAGGGTCGCTGCGTGAGTTTTCTCGTCGCGGTCGTCGTAGCGGCGGCGGTCTACCTGTTCCTCGGCCATACGCGGCTCGGCAAGGGGCTGCGCGCTGCCGCCGACAACAGCCAGGCGGCGATCTATATGGGCATCGACGTCGACCGCGCCCATCGCCTCGCCTGGAGCCTCGGCGTCGGCATCACCGCGATCGCCGGCGGGCTCGTTGCCAGCTCGCAATCGTTTCAGCCCTATACCGGGTTCGATTTCGTCATCGTCATGTATGCCGGCGTCGTGCTCGGCGGGCTCGGCAGCATCCTCGGCGCATTCTGGGGCGGGCTGTTGATCGGCATCGTCCAGCAGGCCTCGACGCTGGTGTTTCCCTACCAGCTTCAGAACACCTGCATCTTCATCGTCTTCCTGCTGATCATCTTCCTGCGGCCGCAGGGTATGTTCGGCCGGCTCAGCGAGCGGACGTGAGAACCCGGCCCGAAAGCAACCGACAGCGCTGGGCGATCGCCGCAGTCGCGGCGGCGGTGCTGGCGCTGTCGTTGGTGTTGCGCAGCGCGTATTACGAGCTGGTGCTGACCCAGGTCTTGCTGTGGGCGGTCATGTCGCTCGGCTGGAACATCTTGTGCGGTTATGGCGGGTATTTCTCGTTTGGGCACGCGGTGTTCTGGGGGCTCGGCGCCTACACGGTGGCGCTGGCGATGATCTATCTGAACCTCAGCCCCTGGGTCTCGATCCCGTTTTGCGCCGTGGTCGGCGCCGTAGCCGGCGCGATCATCGGTTTTCCGACCTTTCGCCTCAAGGGACATTATTTCGCGCTCGCGATGCTGGCCTATCCGCTGGCGATGCTGCCGATCTTCCAGTGGCTCGGGTTCCAGGAGCTGGCGCTGCCGATGAAGCGGGAAACGGCTGCGCTCTACATGCAATTCGAGGATCCGCGCGTCTATGTCGTGCTGGCGCTGGGACTGATGGTAGTGGCGCTGTCGATCTCGTTGTGGGTTGAGAATTCACGCTTTGGCATGGCATTGACTGCGATCAAACAGAATGAGCCGGCTGCCGAGGCTGCCGGGATCGACACTTGGCGCTGGAAGATGCTGGCGCTGATGTTGAGCGGGGCGATCGCCGCCGTAGCGGGCGGGCTATATGCCGTGGTGCTGCTGGTACTGACGCCGGATACCGTGTTCGGCATGTTGGTGTCGGCGCAGGCGCTGATCTTGGCGCTGTTCGGCGGGGTCGGCAGCCTGTGGGGCCCGATCATCGGCGCGATGGTGCTGGTACCGCTTGCCGAGGGGCTGAACGCCGAATTGGGCAACGTGTTGCCGGGCATCCAGGGCGTCGTCTACGGCGTCGCCATCATCGTCATCATCCTGTGCGCGCCGGAGGGGGTCTACTGGCGGGTGCTCGATCGCCTGAACCGAAACAAAAAACCGGAGCCCCGGGCCACAGTCGCCGCCGCCCCGGTCGTGGCGCTGCTGCAGCCGCGCGGCACGGCGGGCGGCGACCTCCTCGTATTGCGCGGGATCGGCATCTCGTTCGGCGGGCTTCGAGCGCTCGACCAGATCGACCTCGCGGTGCCGCCAGGTGGCCTCTACGGCATCATCGGCCCCAACGGCGCCGGCAAGACGACGCTGTTCAACGTGATCAATGGGTTCCTCGCGCCGGGCAACGGCACGGCCGAATTCGCCGGCGAGAAAATCACCGGCTTGCGGCCGAACCGCATTTGTCGGCGAGGCATTGGCCGGACCTTTCAGGTCGTGCGCGCCTTTGCCCGGATGAGCGTGCTCGAAAACGTCATCGTCGGCGCCTATGTCGGCGCCCCCGACGACACCGCCGCGCGCAACATGGCGCTGGCCGCGCTCGACCGGGTCGGGCTCAGCGTCCGCGCCGACGCGATCGCGGGCGGCCTCACGACCCGCGAGCTGAGGCTGATGGAGCTTGCCAGGGCCCTCGCGCCCAACCCGCGGCTGGTGCTGCTCGACGAGACCCTGGCCGGGCTCGGCCATGAGGATCTCGACGGCATTCTCGGCGTGATCCGTCAGATCCGCACGGACGGAACCACGGTGCTGATCATCGAGCACACGATGCAGGCGATGGTGAATTTGGTCGATCATTTCACCGTGCTCGACCACGGCCGCCTGATCGCCGAGGGCAAGCCGAACGATGTCGTGCGCGACCAGCGCGTGATCGAGGCTTATCTGGGCAAGAAATGGGTGGAGCGGGTGGCCGCTACCGCGAATTAGAGGAGGAGGCAACGAGAATGACGCACCACAGCGTTACCCGGCGCAGCGTGACCGCGGGCATCGCCACCGCGATCGGCGCGCTCGCGGCGCCGGCCATCGTCCGGGCGCAGGCGAAGACGATCAAGATCGCCTCGATCGCACCGCTCTCGGGCCCGTGGGCGCGGCAGGGCCAGCTCTTGAAGATGGGCACCGACATGGCGATGGAGGACATCAATGCCGCCGGCGGGATAAAGAGCCTCGGCGGCGCCAAGATCGAGGTCATCGCCGCCGATGCCGGTGACAGCACCGAGAAGGCCAAGAACGCGGCGCAGCGCCTGCTGTCGGATCAGCCGGAACTGGTTGGCGGCACCGGCGCGTGGCTCAGCTCGTTCACGCTCGCCGTAACCGAGGTGACCGAGCGCGCGTCATTGCCGTGGCTGACGCTGAGCTATTCCGACGCGATCACCAATCGCGGGTTCAAATTCGTCTTCCAGACCTCGCCGACCGCGGACTGGCAGGCGAAGGAGACGGTCCCGACGGCACTCAAGCTAGCCGAGGCGGCGACCCACAAGACGCCGAAAACGGTCGGCATCATCATGGACAACACGGCCGCACCGGTCAGCTTTTCCAAGCCGCTCAGGGAAGGCGGGCTCGAGAAGATGGGGCTCAAGCTGACCGTCGATCAGATTTTCACCCCGCCACTGTCCGACGCGACCCCGCTGATCGAGAAGGTACGCTCGGCCAAGCCGGATTTCTTGCTGTTGCTTACATCGGCGATGCCGGACTGCAAGCTGGTGCTCGAAAAGCTGGACGAGTTCAAGCTCGCGCACGGCAAGGTCCCGTTGGTCGGCAATGGCGCGCCGTTCGGCTCGCCTGAGCTGCTGAGCACGATCGGTCCCGAATTGCTCGAAGGCCTGCTGTTCAGCGTCGCGAACTGGCCGACAAAGGGTCAAGAGGAGTTCATCGAGCGGTTCAAGAAGCGCACCGGCGAGCCGTTTCTCACGCAAGACGGCTTGTGCGGTTACGGCGACGTGGCGATCCTGGCGGCGGCTCTGGAAGCTGCCGGCGCGGCCGACCGCATCAAGGTCGCCGAGGCGATCCGCAAGATGAACCTGACCACCGGCCCGGCCGCGCAATGCTTCCCGGGCCCGATCAAATTCGACGGGAAGGGCCGCCGTGTCGACGTGCCGATGATCTTCGCGCAATGGCAGAAGGGCGTGCCGATCAGCGTCTTTCCGGCTGACCTCGCCCTGGGCAAGGCGGTCTGGCCGTCGGTCTAGGAGCAGGATACAGCTGACCTTTTCATCCTGCCTCTTCCCGCGAATCGGAGCGGCATGGTTGAGAAGGGCGTGGTCGGGAGATGGCGGTTGGATCGTCCGAAAAGCGCGCCGGAACCGGACACTGGATTTCCCGCCGTTAGGGCCAGCCGACCCCCAACTGTCATTCGGCTAAACGCGCTGTGCTTGCGGCGATTCGGGCGCAAGACCGCGCAACGCCATTCCACATGTCTCGAACGGCCGCCGAGCTCCACTGGCGGCCGTCGGTGCGAAGCTCGCGGCGGTGTTGCAGGACCCGAAAACGGCCAAAATCGATTGCTGTCCCGGTTGACGGGATGCGCTCCATTAAGCGGCCCCAGCTTCAAGCAGGATGCTCCCAGTTAAGGCAAATCGTCGAGCAAGGCCTTCGCCGATTTGAGATCAGCGGTCGCGAACCCCTCGGTAAACCGGTCGTACACCGATGCCAAAAGCTCGCGCGCCTCGTCGTTGCGAGCGTGTTCGCGCCACAACCGGGCGAGGCTGATGGCGCAGCGCAGTTCCCAAGAAAGCGCGCCTTGCTTGTGCGCCCAATCGAGGGCCTGCCGAAACTGATCCTCGGCCGCCGCCATGGCTCCGGGTGCGTTCTGCAACAAAAAAAGCTCGCCCTTGATGCGCAGCATTTCGGCGATTGCCCAGCGTTCATCCGTGCGCTCGGATTGCTCGATCCCCTCCGCGATCGCGGCGAGCCCGTCGGCGATCTGCCCGACGCGGCCCAAGGCCTCCGCCATAAGGAACGTAAAGAGCCGCGAGACGGACCCGGCCGCGCCTGGTTCGTCGAAACCGGCGCGCAGCAGCCGTAATCCGGTGCTGAGATCGCCACGCTGGATGAAGAGCGCTCCTTGATGGCTCCGGCCGATGGCGTGCCAGCGTGCCAGCGCATGCCTTGCCGAATGGTCGAGCAGCATTTCTACGTAATGTTCCGCCGCGGCCAGATCGCCGGTAAACATCGCGATCGGGCATGCCACCAGGGCGAGAGCGAGACCCAGCGAGATTGCGTGATTGGTTGCCCGAGCGTCCGCGACACTGCGCTCGGCGGTCCGCATCGCCTGATCCGGCAATCCCTGCAACCACAGGATCCGGGCGAGGTAGGCCCGCGTTGCCGCCCACTGGTCGATATTAAAACGAACGATTTGCCACTTCTGCGCAGGAGCGACATCATGGGCGAGCACGCGTTCGAGATGGCGCCGCGCGCTGAGCAAATTGCCCAGGTAATGCTGCGATGTACCGATCATTCGCTCGCCGATCAGGCGATCGTTCGGGTCGGACCGATTCGCCGCCAGAGCATAGAACCTTTGAGCCATGGTCAGAGCGACGCGATGCTGGCCGCCGTTGATGTGAAAGGACCACAGGCCAAAGAGCGAGCGCAACTGGTACTCGGCGTTACCGAGGCTCTCCGCGATCTCGAGGGCCTTTGTCCCGACCGCGTCGATCTCGGAAACGGCACCTCTGGTATACATCAGCGATGCTGCAAGCGCGGCGTGGAGCTGCATCTCGCGGCGCGCGTCCCGGCCCGCTCCGGCCGCGATAGCGGCGAGAGCCTGCTCGACCCGGCCGCCGCACTCCTCCATCAGCGACAAATGCATCCACAAGGGGACCGCGGCGGCAGTCAGCGCCACGCCGATCGAGGCGTCACCGCCCGGCGAAAAGGCCCAGTCGAGCGCCGCGCGCAAATTGTCGATGCTCGGGCTGTAATCTGCCAGCCATTCGTCCGGTGGCCGCGTCTCCTCCTCCTCGGCGCCTTCAAAAAGATCCAGATAGCGTCCGGCATGGCGTCGTGCCACCGGGTCGAACTCGCCGGCCTCAACCAGCTTCTCAAGCGCATAAGCTCGGGTCGTTTCGAGCAGCCGATAGCGTACCATCACGCCGCCAGCTTCCACGCTCACGAGCGATTTCGCGACCAAGTTCGCAACGCAATCGATGACGTCCGACGCCGCAATCGAGTCATCCGCGGCTACTGCACTCGCGGCCTGCAGTGCGAAGCTGCCGGCGAAGACTGCCAGGCGGCGCAGCACCACGCGCTCGGGTTCGATGAGCAGCTCGTAGCTCCAGTCAAGCGTCGCGCGCAGTGTCTGATGCCGCGGCATTGCCGTGCGACGGCCGCCGGCGAGGAGCCGGAAACGGTCGTCGAGTCGGGCCGCAAGGCCCTCTATTCCCAGGGCCGCGGCGCGCGCCGCCGCAAGCTCGATCGCTAGTGGGATGCCGTCGAGCCGACGGCAAATGCCGGCTGTCGCGGCCGCTACGCGCGCGTCCAGCGAAAACGATGGCACGGCCGCACGCACCCGCTCGACGAACAGCCGAACGGCGCCGTAGCGCAGCGGGTCCTCGCCATTCGGGCGGCCTTCTGCCGGCACGGCGAGTGGCGGTACCGGGTAAACCCACTCGCCCTCTACCCGCAGCGGCTCGCGGCTGGTGGCGATCACCCGAACTGCCGGATTGGCGCGCAGCAACGCCTCGGCCATCCGCGCCGCGGCGTCGACCACATGCTCGCAATTGTCGAGCACCAGCATCAGCTGCGTCGCGCGGAGCGCGTTCGCGACAGATTGCGGCGATGCCATGCCCGACGCGAGTTCGAGCCCGAGCGCGGTCGCAACGGCGACCGGGACAAGTTCGGGATCGGCCAGCGGCGCCAGCTCGACGGCCCAAACCCCGTCGGCAAATCGCGGCAGCAGGTGTCGTGCGGCCGCGAAGCCGAGCCGGGTCTTGCCGATGCCCCCGGCGCCGGCCAGGGTGACAAGGCGGTGGGAGGTGCTGAGACCCAGGATCTCGTCCAGCTGCGCGTCGCGGCCGATCAGCTCGGAAACCGGTTCCGGCAGGTTTGTCGGCGGGCGCGATGGCGTCGGCTGAGGCATCCCCGCAATTGCCCGCGCATTTGGCCTCGCCGCGATCGTGCGGATCTCGCCGGTAAATTGGTAGCCGCGCCCGGCGATCGTGCGGATCAGGTCGCGGTCCGCGCCAAACGCCCGGCGCAGCGCCGCGATCTGGGCATGAAGGCTGTTCTCCTCGACGATCCGGTCGGGCCAGACGCGGTTCATCAGCGCATCTGTGCTGACGACAGCTCCTGAGGCCTCGATCAGCGCCATCAGAACGTCGAAGGCGCGCCCACCGAGCTCCGCCGGCCGGCCCTCGGCGAGGAGCTCGCGGCGCTGCGGCAGGACCCGAAAACGGCCAAACTCGATCGCCGCTGGCGCTTGGGCGGGATCCATGATCGGTCATCGTAGAGTTTGTTAAGGGAAAATCGAACGTCTAATTTCAGGGGTTTTCAGATTTTTTCAGGCGCCGCAGCCTGCCGGCGGCGATGCGTTTTCATGTTTCAGTCGGCGACCTCGGCGGCGAACCGACACGGCAGCGCGCGAGCGCAAGCGAGCCGAAAAAATAACGGCGTCCCTGTTGGCGCCGAGTCAATTTGCGCCGCCGTTTGGGTCACGCCGTACTGCTATGATCGGCGCGAAACCCGCGCACCGGCTCGAACGAATGCAATTGCGCTCCGTCGAAACCTGCTCTGCCTTCGACCAGCTGATAGCAAAGGTCCGCGCTTGCAGCCGTTGTACCGAGCTGCCGCTCGGGCCGCGGCCGGTGTTACGCGGCCAACCCTCGGGGCGTCTCCTGATCATCAGCCAGGCCCCCGGCACGAGGGCGCACGAGACCGGCCTCTCGTTCAACGACAAGAGCGGCGACCGGCTACGTCTTTGGCTCGGCCTCGACCGTGCAACGTTTTACGACGAGGCTCGTGTCGCGATCATGCCAATCGGCTTCTGCTATCCTGGTCGGGATTTACGTGGCGGCGACCTGCCGCCGCGTCCGGAATGCGCGCCACTGTGGCACCCGTTGCTGCGCCGTCATTTCGCCGCCGTCGGGCTGACCTTGCTCGTCGGTTCCTATGCAATCCGCCACTATCGACCCGAGCGCCGCCGGCAATCCCTCTCGAAGATCCTCGCCGGCTGGCGCGAGTTCCTGCCGGACATTTTCGCGCTGCCGCATCCAAGCTGGCGCACCACGCACTGGGAGCGAACAAATCCATGGTTCGCGGTGGAGCTATTGCCGGAATTGCGCGCGCGGATCGCGGCCGCGCTCCAGTGAGCAAGCTTCAGGCCTCGCGCTCGATCCGCTCCATATCGGCGTCGCTGAACCCGAAATGGTGGCCGATCTCATGGACCAGCACATTCCGGACGATGTGTCCCAAATCCTCGCCGGTTTCGCACCAGTAATCGAGGATCGGCCGGCGGTAGAGAAACACCATGTCGATATTGGGCCTCGGGTCGCTGACGCTCTTGTGCGGCAGCGCGATGCCGCGATAGAGGCCGAGGATGTCGAAAGGGCTCTCCAGCTCCATCTCCGCCTCGGTCTCCTCGTCGGGGAATTCCTCGACCCGGACCACGACCGGCCCGAGATGCTGCTTCAATTCTTGCGGAATCGCAGTGAGGGCGCGCTGGGCCAATGCCTCGATCTCGGCTAGGGATGGTGGACGCTGCGCCATCACGGTGCGAACTCGGTGTGACCGCTTCCGCCTTGACCCGGATCTCGGCGCCGCTCACTTGCTACGGGGAAAGAACAAGGGAGGGCGGTATGGTCGAACGGCTGGTTGGGGCGGCGCGGCAGACGGCGCTGCGCGAGCTGCATGGCTGGAGCGAGGTCGAGGACCGCGACGCGATCCGCAAGAGCTACCACTTCAGCAATTTCTCCGAAGCCTGGGGCTTTCTGTCGCGCATCGCGCTGACCGCTGAGAAAATGGATCACCACCCGGAGATCTTCAACGTCTACAACCGGGTAGAGATCATCCTGTCGACCCACGACGCAGGGGGTCTCAGCGAGCGCGACGTGCATCTCGCCCACGCGATCGATGAGCTCGCCCCCGAACGCGACAACCGCCCGCCCTTGCCCTGATCGCAGAGCTTACCCCGGCACCTGCGTCTTTTAGCCAGGACGAAGCGGTTTTAAGTCGTGGATGGATGCCCACGGATTAAAGTCCGTTGCTGCACCCACGGCCAAGCCCCACCCCGGTGTTCTTTCTCAATTCCCGGAGCTTTCGTTTCTCAAAAGTTGCCGGGTGCCGCAGCTGGGCGTTAATCGGCAGCTAGCGCGGGAGCGTGCGCGGTTCTGGCGGTCGGGTTCGGGATGTGGAGGAACAGCGCACAAACGACTGCGGAGATCACGCACAGGAAGGCCAGCCCATAGAGCCCGCCCGCATAGCTGTCGGTCCAATCCTTGACCACGCCGACATACCAAGGCCCGAAGAAGCCCCCGAGGTTGCCTATCGAGTTGATCCAGGCAATAGAAGCCGCCGCTGCCGTGCCGGTCATGAACATCGGCGGCATCGACCAGAATGGTCCCTTCGAGCCATAGAAGCCGAAGGTGGCGATCGATAGACCGACCATTGCCCACCAGGAGCCGATGGTCAGACCGGCGATAATCAGGCCAATCGCCGAGACTGCGCAGGCTCCGAGCAGGTTCCAGCGTCGCTCGTTCATCCGGTCGGAAACAAGCCCCCAGACGACCAAGCCGATACCGCCTGAGATATAGGGGATCATGGTCAGCCAGCCGACTGTCATATTGTCGGTCACGCCAATCGATTTGATGATCTGTGGCACGAAGAACAGAATCCCGAGGCTGGCCACGACGATCCCGAAATAGTTGAGGGCGAGCAGCAACACTTTCGGATCGAACATACCCTGCCAGACACTGAACCTCCGGACTGCTTCCTTTGCCTTCCGCTCCGATTCTAGCTTAGCGCTGAGCCAGGCCTTTTCCTCGGCGGTCAGGAATTTCGCCTCTGCTGGCCTGTCGGTCAGCACGAAAAACGTGAGAAGACCGAGGAGTACCGTCGGCACCCCCTCGGCGAGATACATGATTTGCCAGCCGCGCAGGCCGAACGTGCCATCCAAGCCCAGCAGCGCGGTTGAAATCGGCGCGCCGCCAGCGACGGCGAGGGGCAGTCCGATCAGAAACCCAGAGACAATCCGGGCGTGGTGGTAGGTCGGGAACCAGTACGTGAAATACAGAACGATGCCAGGGAAGAAGCCAGCTTCGGCCAGACCAAGCAGGAACCGGACGACGCCGAAGCTGGTCGACCCGGTGACCGTGGCCGTTAACCCAGCCAGGATGCCCCAGGTGATCATGATCCGGGCGATCCAGATCCGAGCGCCTACCTTCTCTAGGATCACATTGCTGGGCACTTCGAAAATGAAATATCCCCAGTAGAACGTGCCAAGGGCAAACCCGTAGGCCGACGCCGAGATATCGAGGTCGCCGCGCATGGTCAGCGCCGCGAAACTCACATTGATGCGATCGATATACGCGAGGAAATAGCTGATGATCGCGAACGGCAGCAGGCGGAGATAGATTTTCCGCATCGCCGACTTTTCAATGAGATCGTCCATTCGATGCGCCTCTCCCCGAGCCCTTTCGGGCCGTAAATTCTATTTGCGACGGTCTAGGGTAATTTTCCGCGCAATTCGAGCAATATCTGCGGGCCTGCCTCGCGGGCGCATGCCAATACCCCGCTGGCTTGCTCCGTAGCACGCGCGACGGCGACTCTTTCTGACCGGGTTAGCCGACGGGCTGCCGTTCGCGCTGGCGGCGCTGACGAAACACGAGGCTTGGAACCTTCAGCCCGTCACGGGTCATCACGGGCTATCGGAGGCGCGTTCCGAGGCCATCAGCCGAATACCGGCCGTCAGCGCGGCGCCATCCGCAAGGCGCCATCGAGGCGGATCACCGAGCCGTTGATCATCTGATTGCGGCACAGCTCCAGCACCAGCCCGGCATATTCGTCGGGCCGGCCGAGCCGGGGCGGGAATGGCACGCTAGCCGCCAGGCTGTCCTGCACCGGCTGCGGCAGGCCCGCGAGCATCGGGGTGGCGAAAATCCCGGGCGCGATCGCGACCACCCGCACACCGAATTGCGCCAGCTCGCGCGCCGCCGGCAGGGTCAGGCCGACGACGCCGCCCTTGGACGCGCTGTAGGCCGCCTGGCCGACCTGCCCCTCATAGGCGGCGACCGAGGCGGTCAGCACGATCAGCCCGCGTTCGCCGTCGGGCAGCGGGTCGAGCCCGGACATCTCGGCGGCGGCAAGCCGCAACAGGTTGAAGCTGCCGATCAGATTGACCTCGACGACCCGGCGGAAATCGTCGAGCGGCATCGGCCCGTTGCGGCCGACGATCCGCGCCCCGGTGCCGACCCCGGCGCAGCACACCGCGATCCGGGCCGGGCCATGATGGTGGCGCGCGGTGGCGAGGGCGCGTTCCACGCTCATCGCATCGGTCACGTCGCAGGCCAGTGCAAGACCGCCGACCTCTTTCGCTGCTTCGGCAGCCGCCGCGGCATGCACATCGAGGATCGCGACTTTGACCCCGGCCCGCGTCAGGGCCTGCGCCGTCGCCCGGCCGAGCCCCGAGGCTCCGCCGCTGATGAGCGCCGCCTGACCGCCGATCTCCATCGCCTTCTCCCGTGCCTTTAACCGATCAGCGCGCCGTCGCCGGCCGGGTCGTCTCGCTACGGCCGTGCCTGGCGACATGCGCCTCGCGGTAGGCGACATACATCGAGGCGCCGACGATGATCGCCGCGCCGACCCAGGTCCAGGCGTCGGTCAGCTCGCCGAACAGCAGAAAGCCGACCAGCGCCGCAAAGGGCAGCCGCAGGAACTCGTAGGGCGCGCAGGCGCTGGCATCGGCCGCCGCATATGCCCGCGTCACCGAGATGTGCGCGAGGGTCCCGAGCCCACCGAGCCCGATGAGCGCCGCCAACGTGCGCGGATCGGGCCAGCTCCAGAAGAACAGCGCCGGCAACAGCGACAAGGGCGTCAGATAAAGCACGAACATCGCGACAATGACGTTGGGGCGCTCGGTGCGCACCAGGTATTTGACGGTGATGTTGTTCATCGCCGCGCTCGCCGCCGAGAGCAGGATCAGCAGCAAGTTGATGTCGATCGACGACCGGCCCGGCCGCAGAATCACAAGGACGCCGAGAAAGCCGACCGCGACCGCCGACCAGCGGCGCAGCCGCACGTCCTCGTGCAAAATAAGCGCCGCGCCCATAGTCGCGAACAGCGGCGCGGTAAAATTGACCGCGGTGGCGGTCGCCAGTGGCACCAGCGTGATGCCGTAGAACCAGGTCAGCATCGAGACCAAGCCGACCGCCGCGCGCAGCGTGAAGAACCCGATCTTCTGATTGTGCAGCAGGGCGGGCCCGGCGCGGATGATGAACGGCGCCATAAAGCCGAGGCTGAACAGACAGCGGAAAAACGTCACCTCGAACGGATGCATGCGCTGCGCCGCGACGCGGATCAGCACGTTCATCATGACCGCGCAGACGCCGCCGACCAGCATCCACAGGGCGGCCCGTGTCGTCGGCACGAGCCGTGAGATGTAGGCTTCGATGCGCCTTTCGAACGGGAGCCGTGCTCGGATCACCATGCGATCGAAGGCATCGGCACGCTGTAGACAAGCACCGCCGACTGCTCGCCCGGGTTACGCTTGGTCAGGCCCGCGTTCGAGGTGTGGTTCACCGCAATACCGAGGCGGCTGCTGTCGGCGAACCGATACGCGAATTCCGCGCCGGTACGGAATTCCCACCATGAGCCGAGCTTGGTGCCCTGGCCGCGGGTGAAATAGCCGGCGGCGCCGGTTGGGGTGAGCACCCAGTTCGGGCCGAAATTGACGTCGAACCCGAACCCGAAATAACCGTAGAACGCGCCGTCGCTGCTGCCCGACACCCCGACAAACGGCGAGATGATCCAGAGTTTGTCACCGAAGCGGTATTCGGCGCGGGCCTCGGCCGATGTCTCGCTGTCCTTGTGGGCGCTCGGCGTGATGTCGAAGGCGCCGAGGCCCATCGCGAGGTGCGGCGGGTCGCCGGATGAGCCGAGGGTGATCTGCGCCGCCGCCGGCCGGGCAAGGATAGTCATGCCGGCGAGAAGGATTGGCGCAACGGCCGCCAACCGGCCGAATGTCGAAAGACCCACCCCTACCCCCGTTTTGCTGCGGCGCCTCGACGCCGGGTCGCTCGCCGGCCGCATATTAGAGGCGATACCCCGTCAAAAGCGAGACCCGGGCGGCAAGCAGGCCGCTGCGCTCGCGCTCGGTGGGTCAGTTGCGGCGTCGCCGAGCGCGCTTGCGCCGCTCGGTCGCCAGCACCAGCTGCTCCCGGATCCCCGGCTCCATCGCCGAATGCCCGGCGTCGCGGACGACCACGTATTCCGCCTCGGGCCAGGCCCGCGACAATTCGTCGGCGCTGCGAATCGGGCATACCATGTCGTAACGCCCCTGAACGATCGTCGCCGGCAGGTGGCGGATGCGGTCGATCCGGCCGATCAGGTCGCGCTCCGGCGGATACAGGTGGGAGCTGAAGTAGTGCGCCTCGATCCGAGCCAGGCCCAGGGCGAGCCGGTCCTCGCCGAAAGCGGCGATCGTCTCCGGGTTCGGCAGCAAGGTCGAGCAGGCGCCTTCATAGACGCTCCACGCCCGCGCCGCCGGCATGTGGATGCGCGGGTCGGGGTCGATCAGGCGGCGGTAGTAGCCGGCGAGCAGATCACCGCGTTCTGCCTCGGGCAGAAACCCGGCGAAAGCGCGCCACGCCTCGGGAAAGATCGTCTGCGCGCCGTAGAGAAACCAGTCGATCTCGGTCTGCCGGCACAAGAAGATCCCGCGCAGGATCAGGCCGCTGACCCGCTCGGGGTAGGCCTGAGCGTAATACAGTGCCAGGGTCGAGCCCCAGGAGCCGCCGAACAGCAGCCATTCGGCGATCCTCAATTCGCGGCGCAGCCGCTCGATATCGGCGACGAGGTGATCGGGGGAATTGTCGCAGATCTCGCCGAGTGGCGTCGATCGCCCGCCGCCGCGCTGATCGAAGACGACGATGCGCCAATGGGCGGGATCGAAAAACCGGCGATGCACCGGCGTCGCACCGGCGCCCGGCCCGCCATGCAGAAACAGCACCGGCTGCCCGTCCGCATTGCCCGATTCCTCCCAATACATCGTATGGCGCTGGTCGAGCTTGAGCCGCCCGGTGCGGTAGGGTTCGATCGGCGGAAACAGGTCGCGGCGCTCGGTCATCAATCACAGTGTAAAAGCGCCGACGCGGTTGCGGTAGCGCCCAACGCGCCGCGCTGGCGCGCGCCGCGGCTGCTGGAACCGCCTCTCCTGCTGTGACATCATCGCGGCAACCGTCAAGGAGGGAGGATCGCCATGCGGCTGACCCCCGAGCAGCTCCGGGAATTCGACGAAGCGGGCTATCTCTTCCTGCCCGATTGCTTCTCCGACGAAGAGGTTGCGGCCTTGCGGCGCGAGGCCGAGGAAATCTACCGCTCCGAGCGCCCGGAGGTGTGGCGCGAGAAATCGGGCGCGCCGCGCACCGCCTTCGCCGCAAACACCTACAACGAGGGCTTCCGCCTGCTCGGCACGCATCCGCGGCTGATCGAGCCGGTCGAGCAGCTGTTCGGCGAGAAACTCTACATGCATCAGTACAAGGTCAACGCCAAGGCGGCCTTCGACGGCGATGTCTGGCAATGGCACCAGGATTACGGCACCTGGGCGCGCGACGACGGCATGCCGGAGCCGCGGGCGATGAACATCTCGGTGTTTCTCGACGAGGTCATGCCGATCAACGGCCCGCTGATGTTCATCCCGCGCAGCCACAAGCATGGCGTGCTGCCAGCCGGGCACGACGAGGCCACCACCTCCTATCCGCTGTGGACGCTCGACCACGACACGATCACGCAGCTGGTGGAGACTGCCGGCATCGTCGCACCGACCGGCAAGCCCGGCGCGGTCTTAATGTTCCACGGCAACCTGGTGCACGCCTCGACCGCCAACATTACGCCTTATCCGCGCAAGATCGTCTACCTGACGCTGTGCGCGGTCTCAAACCACATCCGCAAGCCGACCCGGCCGGAATGGATCGCGCATCGGGATTTCACTCCGATCGACGCGGTCGCCGATGACGCGCTGCTGACCTATGCCCGCGCGCACCGCCCCCTCCTTAACCCTCCCCCGCTCGCGGGGGAGGGAAAGGTGGGGGTGGCGGCTGAATAGGAGCCGGCGTAATGGCGCTGAAACGCATGGTGCTGCAGATCGGCATGGGCACCGATATCCGCGGCCGGGACTACACCAAGGCGGCGGTGCGGGCCCTCCGCGACGCGCTCTGGCACAATTCGCTCTCCGTCGCCGATGCGGTGGGGCTGCCGGTCGATTCGATGCAGGTCGAGGTGACGATCGGCGTGCCGCGGCCGGAGCAGGTTGACAGGGAAGCCGTGCTGGCGGTCTTGCCGCACGGCGCTGGCACGGTGACGGTCATTGAGGGTGGGCTGGAAATCCCGAACGACACCGGCACCAATGCGACAGTCGTCGCCAACGCCGCGGCGGTCGTCCGGCTCGATATCCCCGAGGGCCGGCCATGACGTTAAAGCGGGTCATCACCGAATTCGGCACCGGCAACGATCTGCATGGCGGCGACTACACCAAGGCCGCGGTGCGCGCGGTACAGGATGCGATCCACCACAGCTCCTTGAGCCTCATTCGCAGCCTCGGCATCGATTCGGGCACGATGCAGGTCGAGGTCACAATCGGGGTGCAGCAGCCGGACAAGGTCGATGCGGCGGCCGTGAAGGCGGCGCTGCCGCACGGCCAGGTGCGTGTGCGCGCGGTCAAGGGCGGGCTTGACGTGCCGGACGACACCTCGGGCGATGTCGCTATCATTGCCAGTGCGGCGGTCACCGTGCGGCTCCAGCTCGGCGAGAAAAGCTGAGCGCATGGAGTTCGAGCACAACGCGTTGGGGCAGCCGGTCGGGTTCCCGGTCTCGGGCTGGTCGCCGCGGCCGTTGCCGCCTCGGACGCCGATTGCCGGCTGCTTCTGCACGGTCGAGCCGCTCGACCGTGAGCGTCACGCCGCGGATTTGTTTGCCGCCAATGCCGAGGACCGGGAGGGGCGGAACTGGACCTATTATCCCTATGGTCCCTTTGCCACCCTCACCGAATACCGCGCCTGGGTGGATGGGGCATGCGCCGATCCTGACCGGCTGTTTCACGCGATCCGCGACAACGCTCTCGGCAAAGCCGTCGGGGTCGCAGCCTACATCAACGCGCAGCCGGCGGTCGGCGTCATTGAAGTCGGCAGCCTCGTGTTCAGCCCGCTGCTGCAGCGCCGGCCGGCGGCGACGGAAGCGATGTACCTGCTGATGCGGCGCGGCTTCGACGAACTCGGCTATCGCCGCTACGAGTGGAAGTGCGATGCGCTGAACGCGCCAAGCCGCGCCGCCGCCCAGCGACTCGGTTTCCAGTACGAAGGGCTGTTCCGGCAGGCGACGATAACCAACGGGCGCAACCGCGATACCGCTTGGTTCTCGATCACCGACCGGGAATGGCCGGGTTTGCGAACGGCTTTCGAACGCTGGCTCGACCCCGGAAATTTCGACGCCGCGGGACGACAGCGCCACAGTCTGGCGGACTTGCGGTCTGCCGCGGCATGACTGCCAAGCGCCTGCTGTCGTTGCGGGCAACACCGGGACGAAGCTAACTCGACGTGTAGGAACTCTGGCAGAACGAGATTGCTTCGCTTCGCTCGCAATGACCGTTTAGGGGCACCGTCGCTGGCACTGCTCGCCGCCGTCACGGCGCTTGCCTTCTGCGCGCTGCACATGGTGGTGCCGGCGCTGCCGCTCCTGGTCGAGGCGTTTGACGATAGGCCGGCGCGGGTTCAGCTCGTCCTCAGCCTCTACCTTGCCGGGATCGCCGCGGGGCAGCTGGTATATGGGCCGCTGTCGGACCGCTACGGCCGGCGCCCGGTGCTGATCGCCGGGCTGGCGATGTTTCTGGTCGGCACCGCGCTGTGCGGCCTGGCGCCGACTCTCGGGTCTCTGGTCGCCGGCCGTGTGCTTGAAGGCTTCGGCGCCTGTGCCGAGGTCGTGCTGGCCCGCGCAATCATCCGGGACGTGTACGAGCGCGAAGCCGCGGCGCGCGGACTTGCGCTGGTGATGATGGCGATGACCTTGCCGCCGGCGATTTCGCCGGCGGTCGGCGCCTATCTTGCCGAGTTCATCGATTGGCGCGCGATCTTCGTGCTGCTCGGCGGGCTCGGTGGCGTTGTTTTCGCCGTGACGTTGGTCCGGTTGGGCGAAACCAACCGCAACCGTATGCGGCTCGATCCCGCCGGCATGGTCGGCGCCTACGCGTCGCTGCTGCATTCGCCGCGTTTTGTCGGATTTGCGTTATGCAGCGCCTGCGCCAGCGCGTCCTGGTTCACCTTTATCGCCAGCGCGCCGCACCTCCTCGCCGACACCTTGGGGCAGCCCCCGAGCACCTATGGGCTGATGATCCTGTTGCCGATGGCGACCTACATGCTCGGCAACGCCGGGGCGGCAAGGTTTGCGCCGCGCTACGGCAGCCTCCGGGTGCTGATCTGCGGCCGCATGCTGTCCTTCGCCGCGGCTGCCGGACTAGTTTTGTGGGGTCTGGTCGGCGAGCCGAGCGTCTGGGCTCTGTTCCTGCCAATCGCCTTTGCCGAGATCGGCGACGGGTTGAGCCAGCCCTCGGTCATGGCGGCGGCGCTCAGCATCCATCCGCGGATTGCCGGCACCGCCTCGGGGCTGATGGGCTTTCTGCAGATGACGATGGCGGCGAGCGGCAGTTTTCTGGTCGCCCTGCTGCCGCAGGGATCCGCGCTCGGCCCGATTGCGATCTTTGCCGGCTTTGTCGTGCTGGCGCTGATTTTCGGCCTGATTGCTGTGCGCCGCCCATCGGAGGACACGCCGCCGGCGATAGCTTCGGCAAAGGCTGAGCCGGCCGCCGCTGAGGGCGGATAGGTAAGGGCGCACATCGAGCGCGTGCGCGCAGGGCGCTCGCGATGGAGAATGCGCCGCTTTCGAAGTGAGGAATCAGCATGATCGACGAAACCCATGATTCTGCACGCCGGAGCTGGGTCGCCTCGGCCAACGGGCATCCGGAGTTTCCGCTGCAGAACCTGCCTTTCGGTGTGTTCAGCCCGCCGGGGCGGACGGCGCCCGATGCGGCGCCGCGCGGCGGCGTCGCGATTGGCGACATGATCTTCGACCTGCGCGCTGCACTCGAAGCCGGCCTCTTCTCCGATGCCGCGGCGACAGCGGCGGAAGCGGCCTCGGGCGGGACCCTGAACCCGCTGATGGCGCTCGGCTCAGGGCCGCGCCGAGCCTTGCGGCAGCAGGTCTTCGCGTTGCTGGATGCCGACGGCGCGGGACGCAGTAAAGCCGAGCCGCTCGCCGAGAAGCTGCTGCATCGCGCCGGCGATTGCTGGTTGCACCTGCCGGCATCGATCGGCAATTTCACCGATTTTTTCGCCGGCATTCATCACGCCACCAATGGCGGCCGTCGGCGCGATCCGAACAACCCGTTGAACCCGAATTACAAATACGTCCCTGTCGCGTATCACAGCCGAGCGTCGTCGGTGCGGGAATCGAATGTGCGGGTGCGCCGGCCATCGGGGCAGCGCAAGGACGCGAACGAAGCGGCCCCGAGCTTCGGCCCCTGCCGGAAGCTCGATTACGAGCTGGAACTCGCGGTCTGGATCGGGCCCGGCAACCGCCAGGGCGAGCCGGTCCCAATTTCGGCGGCGGGCGAGCAAATCTTCGGCCTCGGCCTCGTCAACGACTGGTCGGCGCGCGACATCCAGTTCTGGGAGATGCCGCCCCTGGGGCCATTTCTCGGCAAGAATTTCGGCAGCACGATCTCGCCCTGGATCGTCACCGCCGAGGCGCTGGCGCCGTTCCGGGTGACGCAGCCGTCGCGCCCGGCCGGCGACCCGCGGCCGCTGCCCTATCTCTGGGACGAGGCGGACCAGCAGAGCGGTGCCTTCGACATCGATCTCGAAGCCTTTCTGCTGACCGCGGCGATGCGCGACAAGGGCCTTCCGCCGCACCGCATGTCGCGCAGCAATACGTTGGATCTCTACTGGACCGTGGCGCAGCTCGTCGCGCATCACACCTGTGGCGGCTGCAACCTCTTGCCGGGCGACATTTTTGGCAGTGGCACGATCTCCGGGCCGACCGTCGAAGGCTACGGCAGTCTGATGGAGGTCACCGCCGACGGGCAACGCCCGACCGCCCTCCAATCCGGCGAGACCCGTACCTTTCTCGAAAACGGCGACGAGGCCATCTTCCGCGCCCACTGCCGTCGCGAAGGCTATGCGCCGATCGGCTTTGGCGAGTGCCGCGCCAGGATTATTTCAGGAACTGACCGTTAGGCCCTGCGTCTCATTTAATAATGTAGTCGCTACATTACTATTGTGGTCGCATGAAACGGGACCAGAATTCGAGGCGTAAAGATCTGAGGCATAAAGATCTAATGAATCCATCGGAACGTATTGACCAGCTGTTCGCGGAACTCACAGACTGGCGTGGCGAAACGTTCGCCAGCATCCGCAGGAGCATCCTTGAGGCCGACCGGGAGATAATCGAGGAATGGAAGTGGATGGGAAGCCCGGTGTGGTCTCGCGACGGAATAATTGCGGTCGCCAACGCCCACAAAGGGAAGGTGAAGCTTACCTTTGCTCACGGGGCGAGCCTCCCAGACCCTGACAAGCTCTTCAACGCGGGCCTCGAAGGCAACGCGAGACGAGCGATCGATTTTTTCGAGGGTGATAAGATTAACGAGCGTGCTCTAAAAAATCTCGTCCGTGCCGCTGTTGATTACAATCAGATCAAATTGAAGAAGAAAGCTCCTTCGGGTACCGCCGACTCGAGTGCGCCGCTTCGCCGAGCGTGAGGTGGAAGACGAGCGGGATGCCTCGGGCATCACTGAGACAATGAACTTTACAGGTGAACCCGCCCCGCGAACGGCCAAAAGCTTGTTCGCGAGTCCCCTTTTTCGCCGACAGCCGAGACATCACCGCGAACCGTCGTCGAATCCAGGCCGTGGCGGGAGTTGTCGGCCATCGCCTGGGCGAGGGCCGTGGCGACCGCTTCCCAGCCAAGCCGGGGAGCCCGGTGACGAGTTTGAACGGTCCGTTAACCACGAGGGCGTTAAATATCGGTGCAGCCCCTCGGATAGAGTAAAGCAGATGCAAACGGCAGGCGTTATCGAAGCGAAACCTGGATCGACCCAGGCAGCGGGCTCTCAAGCAGCGAGCCCTGAAGAACCGGAACCCGACCGCCGTCGCACCCCTCGATATGAGACGCTGATCAGCGCTTTTATTGCGTTGGAGAGGGGGCATCGCGATATGCGCTGCTACATCCTCAACGTGTCGGATACCGGTGCACTGTTGAGGCCTCATGATGTTCTGCGTTGCCCGAGCCAGTTCATGCTCAAGCCAGAGGTCGGCGAGCATCGCAAATGCGAGGTCGTGTGGACCAACGGAGAAATGCTCGCCGTGCGTTTCGTAGGCGAAAAAGCGCCGCCATTGGCCGCACGCGAGTGGGCTGCGCTCGGTAGCGAGCCTACAACGGATCCAGTCGACGCACTGGCGGGCTGAGGCCTACCCCTTGGCGCTCGGGGCGATCTGATCGCCAATAAGTCGAGGGGTTTGGTTCACTTTTGTCGCATCATTGAGCGGCTTTGCGGTCGTTCGGTCGGGCCCGTGGGGCGAGAATTAAGTCTTCCTCAATCGAGTCAGCCGCTATGTCAACGGCGCGATATGCCGGAGCGGCAAGTGCCGATCTAATCGGCGGAACAGCTCCGGCAATCAGCTAAAGCCAGGGATCGATGGGGTCGCCATCGTGCGCTCGGTTCTGATCATCGACGGGGATCTCGACTTTGCCGAGTCGATCGCCGACATGCTGCGGCCGCATGGTTATTCGACCCATGTCGTAAACACGCCCGCCCGGGCCGTGGCGGCGCTTCGGGAGCCGCCCTCCGGCATTCCGGCCCTGCCCGTCGCGCTGATCGAGCGGCGGCTCGGCGGCGAGGTCGCTGGGGTCGACCTGATACCGCGTTTGCGGGTCGAGCAGCCCGAGCTGGTGTTTGTGCTGATGGCCGCGGATCTCGACCGGCCCACCGCGCTCACGGCGCTGCGGCGGGGCGCCTACGACTATTTCGACAAAGCATCGGATCCATCGGCGTTGCTCGCCGTGCTCGACCGCTGCTTCGGCCGCGTCGAACTGCAACGCGAACGCGAAGCCGCCTGCGAGGCGCTGCGGACCGCCAAGGAAAAGGCCGAAGCCGCAAGCCGGCTCAAATCGGGCTTTCTCGCCACGATGAGCCACGAGCTGCGCACGCCGCTCAACGCCATCATCGGCTTTGCCGACATGATGCGGCACGAGGTCTTGGGCACGCTGGGCAACGAGCAATACCGCGCCTACGCCTCGGACATCCACGACAGCGGCACGCATCTCTTGCAGATCATCAACGACTTTCTCGATCTGTCGAAGGCCGAATTCGGCAAGCTCGAACTGCACGAGGAAGTATTCGATCTGCGCAAGACGATCCGCTCGGTCCGTCATCTGACCGGCTCGAGCATCCGCGCCGCGGGGCTTTCCGACTCCTTCGAATTGGCCGCGGACCTGCCGTTGCTGCGCGCCGATTCGGGCAAGACCAAACAAGTGTTGCTGAACCTCGTTACCAACGCGGTCAAGTTCACGCCTGCCGGCGGCCGCATCAAGGTGGACGGCGGGTTCGAGCCTGCCAGCGGGTTGACCTTGGCCGTCACCGACAACGGCATCGGCATCGCACCGGCCGATATCGATCGTGTCCTCGAGCCGTTCGAGCAGGTAAACTCCTCGATCACCCGGCAGCATCAAGGAACCGGGCTGGGCCTGCCCTTGGTCAAGGCAATCATGGAGCTCCATGGCGGCAGCATCGAGATCACCAGCGAAATCAGGGTCGGCACCCGGGTCAGGGTGACTTTCCCACCGGAACGCGCCGTGCTTGGCCCTTCCGCCCCGAAATCCCGCAGCGCCGCCGCCTGATCACCCGGCCGCGCGTCCCCATAGCTCTCGCCAGGAGGGATAACCGCCGAGTGGTTCGGCGGCGACCAACGCCCGCATGATGGCCCGCGCGAGGCACGAAGCCGCGACGGCGCCGAGCCGGGCCTGCCGCTCCGGCCCGATCGTCTTGCCCGCCCCGGTCGAGAGGGCGAACACGGTGTCGCCATCGAAGGGTGTATGCGCCGGCCGGATCGCCTGTGCCAACCCGTCTTGCGCCATGATCGCAAGCCGCCGGCAGCCGGGTTTGTCGAGCGGCAGGTCGGTTGCAACGACCGCGATCGTCGTATTCGCACCGGCGACTGGCGCGGCGCAGGCGGAAAAATCCTCCGGGTCGATCGGCGCGTCTGGAAGCGGCGGCTGCGGCGGAATCTCGCCTGGCAAGGCCAGCTCGGCTGCCCATAGCCGTCCGCAATCCGGCCACACCGCCGAGCCCCAGCTGTTGACGGCGACGAGCGCGCCGACCGTGCCGCCATCGGCGAGGCGGAGCGAGGCGCTGCCGATGCCGCCCTTGAGTCTGCCGGCCTTGGCGCCGAGCCCCGCCCCGGCATTGCCGAGCGCGAACTCCTTGCCTCCTGTCCCGACGGCCCGGTAGCCGAGTCCGCGGTGCGGCGGTTCGCCTACCCAATGCCGCCGCGTCGGGAAGTTGAGATCGAACAGAATCGCCGCCGGCACAATCGGAACGCGGGCCTGACCGACGGCAAACCCGCGGCCGTGCTCGGCAAGCCAATCCATGACCCCTGCCGCCGCGTCGAGGCCGAAGGCCGAGCCGCCGGACAACACGATTGCGTCGACCCGCTCGACCAGGGTCGCCAGACCAAGCAGCTCCGTCTCGCGGCTACCGGGAGCGCCACCGCGGACATCGACCGCGGCCACGGCCGGCGTCTCGGCCAGCACAACGGTCGTGCCGGTGATGACGCCGGCATCCTCCCCCTGGCCGACCAGCAGCCCGGGCACATCGGTGATCAGGTTCAGCGGACCGGCAGCCGCCATTTCCACGCTTCGGCGATGGTCTCTGGACGACGGAATGGATGCCTATAGCATGAGCTCCCTGGGCTTGTCGGAGGGGAAGTCATGGCTACGACCGTGATCAAGAACGCCGCGTGGGTGGTTGTCTGGGACGAAGCGGCCGGGCGGCACACCTATCAGCGCAACGTCGACCTCGCCTTCGACGACCGCATCAGCTTTATCGGCCGCGATTATGCCGGGCCCGCCGACCGGATCGTCGACGGCCGCGAGCGCTTTGTGATCCCCGGGCTGATCGACATCCACTCGCATCCCGAGCACGAGCCGCTCTATCGCGGCATCCGCGAGGAGCACGGCCTGCCGTCGATGCAGATGACCGGGCTGTACGAGCGCTCTCAGGCATTGTCGGCGCCCGATGACGATGCCCGCCTCGCCAGCGCGGAGTTCGCCTATTGCGAGCTGCTGCTTTCGGGGGTTACCAGCCTCGTCGACATCTCGGTTCCGTGGGGGGGCTGGATCGACCTGTTCGCCAAAAGCGGCATGCGCGGGTTTCTCGCGCCAGGCTATGCCTCGGCGCGCTGGTACATGGAAGACGATCGCGAGCTGCGATACGCCTGGGACGAGGCTCGCGGCCGCGCCGGATTTGACGCGGCCATGAAGACGATCGACGCGGCGCTAGAACACCCTTGCGGCCGGCTCTCTGGCGTCGTCTCGCCGATGCAGATCGACACCTGCACCGCCGACCTGTTGCGCGACAGCCGCGCCGCCGCTCGCGATCGTGGGCTCCCGCTCACGGTGCATGTTGCGCAGAGCGTCGTCGAGACCCGCGAGATGATCCGCCGGCACGGCCAGACCCCGGTGCAATGGGCTCAGTCGCTGGGTCTACTCGGGCCCGGCGCGATTCTCGGCCACGCGATCTTTATCGACACGCATTCCTGGGTCCGCTGGTGGACCAAGACCGACCTCAAGATCCTTGGCGACACTGGGACGGCGGTCGCGCATTGCCCGACGCCGTTCGCACGCTATGGCCAGGTCATGGAGAATTTCGGCGATTACCTCCGCGCCGGCGTGACGATGGGGCTCGGCACCGATTGCAGTCCGCACAATCTCGTTGAGGAGATGCGCAAGGCGGCGATCCTGGCCCGGATTGCCGCGCGCGACATCACCACCGTCTCGACCGCCGATTTGCTCCATGCCGCGACCGCCGGCGGCGCGACGGCGCTGATGCGCGACGATCTCGGCCGGCTCGCCCGGGGCAAGAAGGCCGACATCGTACTCGTCGATCTTGCTTGTCCGCAGATGCAGCCGGCGCGCGACCCGCTGCGCGGCTTCGTTTACCACGCCGCCGACCGCGCGGTGCGCGATGTGTTTGTCGATGGCCGGCAGGTCGTCGCCGACGGTCGGGTGACAACGTTGGATCCGGCTGCTGCGGGCGGCCGATTGCGCGGCGCGCAGGAGCGGATGGAGGCAATGGCGCCACAGCGCGACTACCGGCACCGCAGCGCCGCGGAAATCACGCCGCTGAGCCTGCCGTTGGCCGAATAATCGGCAATGACCGACCCGAGCGGTCGGTCAACCCGGATGGACGCGCCGCCAGTGTTCGGCGATCTCGCGCCCGGTGCAGACCCAGACCCGATCTCGCGCCGCCACGTGGTCGAGAAATTTGCCGAGCCCGGTAATCCGGCCGGGCCGGCCGATCAGCCGGTCGTGCAAGGCAAGCGACATCAGCTTCGGCTTGTCGGCGCCCTCGGCGTAAAGCGTGTCGAAGCAATCGATCATGTAACGGGCGAAATCCTCGGCGCTGGAAAAGCCGTGGTTCTGGTCGAACCGGTTGTCGTTGGTCTCGAACGAATAGGGGATCACCAAGTGGCGCATGCCGCCGACGGTGACCCAATAGGGTAGTTCGTCGTTGAGGCTGTCACGGTCGTACAGAAAGCCGCCCAGTTCGAGGTGCAGCCGACGCGTGTTGGCGCTCGGCCGACCGGTCATCCAGCCGACCGGACGCACCCCCGCCACCCGCTCGATTGTCTCGATGCCGAGCCGGATATGCTCGCGCTCGATCTCCGGGGCCATCGTCTGGTAGTCGAGCCAGCGATAGCCGTGGCTAACGATCTCGTGCCCTTCCTCGACAAAGGCGCGGGTCAGCTCTGGGTTGCGCTCGGCTGCCTTGGCGACGGCCAGCAGGCACACCTTGACCCCGAAGCGGCGGAACAGGCGAAGCAGCCGCCAGCCGCCGACCCGCGAGCCGTACTCGAAAACCGATTCGACAATGGGACTTCTGACGCCCGGCAAGGACGGCATGCCGATGTCGTTGAGCATACCCTCCGAGCTGTCGTCGCCCTCCAGGATCGAGTGCTCGCCGCCGCCCTCGAAATTGAGATTGATGTTGACGGCGATGCGCGCGCCGCCCGGCCATTGCGCATCGGGCGGATCGGCGCCGTAGCCGATGAAATCGCGATCGTCCATTATCGGTGACCTCCTTGCGCGGATGAATACACCAAGGTGAGCAATGGCCGACGATCAGCACGCTACGACCACACCGGTCCGGACGGACTATACGGTCAAGAAGGGTGATGTTTCGCTCGCCGTCTACCGCAAGCGCCTGGAACGGGCGAGCGCGGGACAGCAGCCGGTCTTGTTCCTGGTCCACGGTTCGTCGAATTCGGCGCTGTCCTCCTTCGATCTGACGGTCCCCGGCAAGGGCGAATACTCGACGATGAACGTCTTCGCCCGGCTCGGCTTCGACGTGTGGACGATGGACCACGAGAATTATGGTCGCTCGTCGCGGACCGACGGCAATTCCGATATCGCCGGCGGGGTCGAGGATCTGGTCGCCGCGACCGAGCTGGTGATCCGCGAGACCGGCCGCGAGCGGATGCACTTCATGGGTGAATCCTCGGGTGCGTTACGCGCCGCCGCCTTCGCAATGGCGCGGTCGGAGCGAGTCGATCGCCTGGTGCTGAACGCCTTCACCTATACCGGCCGCAACTCGCCGACCCTCGCCAAGCGCGCCGAGCAGGTCGAGTATTTCCGCACTCATAACCGGCGGCTCCGCGATCGGACGATGATCCGCAGCATCTTCACCCGCGACCATCCCGGAACCAGCGATCCCGCCGTCGCCGAGGCGCTCGCCGATGCCGAGCTGGTGCATGGCGAGGAAGTGCCGACCGGCACCTACCTCGACATGACCGCCAACCTGCCGGTGGTCGATCCGCTAAAGGTTTTGGCCCCGGTCATGCTCGTGCGCGGCGAGCATGACGGGATCGCCAGCGAGGAGGATTTGCTCGATTTCTTCCGATTGCTGCCGCATCCGGACCGCCAGTTCGTCGTGCTGCCGGGCGCGGCGCATGCGCTCGTCTTCGGCCACAACCGGCATCATCTCTGGCACGTCGTCAATGCGTTCCTGACAATGCCGCCGCGCCGCGACCTTTAAGCTGTATGCGGCCAGGCCGGCCGCGAGGGCTCAGCTTCCGAGGTCGTCGGCCTTTTTGTTCAGCGTCGCAATCAGGCCGTCGACGCCGTTATTGCGCAGGATCGCGGCGAAATCCGAGCGCCGCGTCGCCAGCTCGCTGATCGTGCCGGTGACGTAGACGTCGCGGACCTGATACCCGACGACGTTGTCATGGACCATGTAGTCGATCGCTACCGGGTCGCCGTCCGATTTGACGATCCGTGATTTGACCAGGGTGCCGCGCTTGATCTTCTGTTCGCCGAGAACCTGCAATTGTTCGCCGGAATACCCGTCGAACCTGCTGGCGTAGACGGCGGCGATGTATCGGCCATAGGCTTTCGCCGCGCGCTGTTTCTGCTCCGGGGTCAAGCCGGCCCATAACGGGCCGATCGATAGCCGCGCCATGAACGGCACGTCGAAGGTAGCGGATACGATCGGCTCCAGCCTCTGGAAGCGCCCTCTCGCTCCCAACGCCGCGGCATGCTGCATCGTATCGAGCAGCTGGCTATAGAACTGCCGTATCAGATCGCTTGGGCTCGCGGCCGCCGCCGGAACAGGGGCTGAGAAAATCAGCCATCCGGCCAGGAGAAGCCAAACTCCGGCCAGCCGTGTCGGATATTGGCGACAGCGCAGCATGATCATCCCCCGAATTGTGCTCGCGCATGCATAACTGCGGCTCGCGCGATAGTCGAGCGGTGAGGCTCGGGAAACGCCGATCCCGGGTGTTGGGTTGTCGCTCAGGCAGCGCCGAGCCGGGTGTCGGCCTCGATCAGCGCCGCAATTTCAGCGGTTTTCATAACGTCGGCAAACAGCGCGATCATGTTGCCCAAGGTAGCGTTGTGCTCGGCGTCGGTGATCGCGGCGTTGCCGTCGGCGACGAACACGACCTGGTAATTGCGCTGCATCGCGTCGCGCGCGGTCGATTCGCAACAGACATTGGTTAGTGTGCCGGTGACGATCAGCGTGTCGATGCCGCGCGCCTGCAGAATTTCGTCGAGCTTGCAGGTGCCGGGGACAAAGGCGCTGAACCGAGTCTTGTCGACGATCGCGTCGCTCGGTTGCACGTCGAGCAGCGGCCACAGCTGCCACGATTCGGCGCCGCGTGTGAACGCATCGCGGTGAGTGGCGCTCTTTTCCGGCGCCAGATAGGTGTCGAAGAAGGTCGTCCAGGGTTGCGGCTCCGCCGGATCGTAGGTGTAGCGCAGAAAGACATTGAGCCCGCCGGCATGGCGCAGCGCGGCGGAGATCAAATTGACGTTGGGCACGATCGCGCGCGCCATCGGCACCTCGACCGGCGCGCCCTCGGCCATGAAGCCGTGCTGCAGGTCGACGACGACATGGGCGGTGCGCCCCGGCTCGATGCGCTCGATGACGTGGTCGCGCCCGCGCTGGCGTCGCGCTCGCGCGATGATGTTCTCGGGGATATCGATCTTGTGCATTCGGGTCACGCCTTCAGCAGCGCTGCCATGACGCGGTCGCGGGTCAAGGGCAGGTCGCGGATGCGCGCGCCGAGCGCGTGGGCGACGGCATTGCCGATGGCGGCGACGGTGGGCCCACCGCTCGCCTCGCCGACGCCCAGCGGCGGCCGGTCGGCCTTGGGCTCGATCAGCTCGACGGCGACCTCCGGCACCTCGCTGAAGCGCAACACCGGGTAGCCCTCCCAGTCGCGCGAGCTGATGCCGCTCGGGTCGAGCCGCACGCCTTCCTTCAACGCCCAACTCGTCGCCTGGACGATGCCGCCTTCGAGCTGATTGATCGCGCCGTCCGGGTTGATCACAAGGCCCGCGTCGGCGGCGCACCAGACGCGCAGCACTCGCACCGTCTCCTCCACCTCGATCTCAACGACGACCGCGGCATAGGCGGCCATGTTCTTGTAGCGGGCGAAGCCGATGCCGCGGCCATGTCCGGCGCCGGCCGGCGCGCCCGGCTGCCAGCCGCTCATGCGCGCGACATGCTCGACGACGGCGCGCGCTCGCGGGTCGGACAATACGCCAAGCCGGTACGCCAGCGGGTCTTCGCCAGCCCGTTCGGCCAGCTCGTCCATGAAGGACTCGATCGCGAACACGTTGAGTGTGGCGCCGAGCCCGCGCAGCGACGAGGTGCGCACCGGCGTCTCGGCGATCAGGTGATGCACGATGCGCTTCGCGGCGAACGCGTAGAGCGGCTCGCCGTTGCGGGTGCCAGCGCCCGGCGGCCCCACCGCCTCGACCGCAAGCGGTGCCGGCGGCGGGTCGGGCAAGGCTTCGGCGGCCAGCAGATTGCCGCCGCCGCCTGGCCGGTTGGTGTGCTTGCCGCTCCAGATCTCGGTGGTCCAGTCGGCCGGGCGCTGCGTCTCGTCGAGCGCAGCCTGCACGCTCACCACCATCGCCGGGCTGACCGGCTCGAAGCCGAATTCCTCCTCGCGGCGCCAGCGCACCCGGATTGGCTTCCCGGGCCTGCGCATGGCGATGACCGCGGCATCGGCCGCCGCGTCGTCGGCGCCGTTATGGCCATAGCAGCCCGGACCCTGCATATGGCTGACGGAGATGGCGGCGGGATCCAGCTTCAAGGTGCGGGCGAGCGCGGCGCGCAGCGGATAAACACCCTGGCAATGCGTCCATACCTGCAATTTGCCGTCGCGGTAAACGGCAAGCCCGCAAGACGGGGCGACCGAGGCATGCGCGACGTGCATCCGCGTGTAGGTCGCCTCATGGCGCGCGGCCGCGGGCGCCGGATCAGCCGGTGGCGCTCCCAGCGTCTGGTCGACGGATGGCTGCTGCAACAGCCACCGCGCCTCTTCCTGATACGGGTTCAGCGCATCGACGCCGTCCCAGGCGACATGGCCGGGCGCGACCGCAGCAGCGGCTTCGACCGCGGTCTCGTCGTTGCCGACGATCGCGAGAAAATCGCCGTCGCGGACGATCTCGACTGGCCCCTTCGCCGCACGGCGGATCGCTGGCTCGTCGATGGATGCGATCGTTGCGCCGCGCCGCGGCTGGCGCACCACCCGCGCATGCAGCATGCCATCGAGCTTCATGTCGTGCAGGAAGGCGGGTCCGCCGAAAACCTTGGCGGCGAGATCGACGCGCGGCGCGCTCTCTCCAACGATGCGATAGTCGCTGACCGGCTTTATGGGCGTGTCCCCGGCGGCAGGGCGGGCGAGGTCGATGTCGGCGGCGAGCGACCAGTAATCCTGGCCGGTCGGCGCGCCGCGGTGGGTGATCGCACCGTCGCGCACCGACAATTCGGCGCGGGGAATGCCGAAGCGTTCGGCGGCATGGTCGAGGAACAGCGAACGCACCTCGGCGCAGGCAAGGCGCAACGCGACGCCGCCGAACTGGATCGACTGGCTGCCAGCGGTATAGCCCTCGTTGGGGGTCAGTTCGGTGTCGCCGGAATGCAGGCGGATGCGCTCGGGGGCGACGTCGAGCTCTTCGGCCGCTATCTGCCGCATCGCGGTCAATACACCCTGGCCGATCTCGACCTTGCCGGTCGCGACGGCGACCTCACCGGGCGCGGTGAAACGAACCCATCGGTCGAGGCGCGGATTGTCCGCCAGAGTTTGCGGCAAGCCCGGGGCCGTGGCGGTATTCATCGGACGCCCTCCCGGCGCATCACGGCGGCGGCACGCTCGACCGCGCGCAGGATGCGGACATGCGAGCCGCAGCGGCAGATGTTGTCGTCGAGCGCCAGGGCGATCTCGCGGCGTGACGGCGCCGGGTTATGGTCGAGGAGGGCCTTGGCCGTGATCAGGATGCCGGGCAGGCAATAGCCGCATTGGCCGGCTTGCTCGTCGAGAAACGCCTGCTGCAGCGGGTGCGGCCGCTCCGGCGTGCCGAGTCCCTCGATCGTCAGAATGCTCTTCCCGGCGACGGTCGACAGCGCCTTGCCGCAGGATTTCTCCGGCATTCCGTCGATCAGCACCATGCAGCTGCCACATTGCTCCACGCCACAGCCGAACTTGGTGCCAATGAGGCCGAGATGGTTGCGCAGCACGTCCAAGAGCGGCGTGTCGGGATCGGCGGCGACGTTGACCGCGCCGCCGTTCACGGTCATTTCAGTGCCCGGCATCTCCTCCTCGCGCTCCTTCTGGCCAGTGATTAGCGGGCGCCCAGCGCGGCGAGCCGCTGCTGCGCGTCCATCACCGTCGCCTGCGCAGTGGTCGACGGCACCAGATGAAAATCGAATTCGGCGGTGTAGAACGGCGGCGCGAGACCGAGCCGGCTCGCCGCTTCGTCCGCGCTTTCGTGCCGCGCGAAATCGCAGATCAGCGAATCCTTGACCGCAAATACCGCATCGCTGTGCAGATACGGGTCGGTGCGGTCGAAGATGTGCGTCGTCACCGGCTCGTAGCCCTCGGCCGAGACGACGAAATGGATGTGCGCCGGCCGCCACGGGTGGCGCCCCGTCGCCTTCAGCATGCGCCCGACGGGCCCGTCCGACGGGATCGGGTAGTTGACCGGCAGCACGGTCCGGATCAGGTAGCGGCCCTCGGAGTCGGTGCGGAACTTGCCGCGCATGTGCAGCCCGTCGAGGTTTTTGTCCTGCGAATCGTAAAGCCCGTTGGTCTGCGCCTGCCACACATCGAGCACAGCATCGGCAACCGGTTTGCCGTCGAGATCAAGCACCCGGCCGCTGACCAAAGCGGGCGCGCCGGTCTGGTCGCGATCGGCGATGTTGCCGCCGGGCGGCATCTCCGGCGCGCCGAGACGGTGGAACGGCCCGAACACCGTCGATTCGGTTGCCCCGTCCGGCTTCCGATGGTCGAGCAGATCGACCACCATCGACACCCCGAGCGTGTCGGAAAACAGGATGAATTCCTGGCGCTTGTCGCTGCACATCTTGCCGGCTTCGGTCAGGATCTCGATCGCCTGGAACCACTCGGCCTCGGTCAGCTGCACCTCCTTGACGAAGGCGTGCAGGTGCCGGATCAGGCCCAGCATGATCTCGCGCAGCCGCGGATCGGGCGTCTCGGAAAACCGCGCCAGCACCTCGGCGCTGATGTCGTCTTCGGTCTTGTTGCGCCGCGCCCCGTTCTGTGCATTTGGCATCGCCGCCTCCATCGCTTGTCGCCCGGGCCGGCTGTCGCGCCGGCCCCATAAGGCAAGGTATAGCGGAAATTCGCCCTTCGAGGGCACCGTCGTGGCCGCGCCCCGCGTAGCTTGCTATCCTCCGGCAAAACCCAATCGAAGGAGGCGCGCAAATGGCGGCGGGCGGCGAGGGCGGCGTTCCTATCCCAAACGGCGGACCGGGTGCGGTCATGGACATGCGCGCTGCGGCGGTCGCCGCGACGGTCGAGGCGATCCGCCATATCGAGACCGCGATGGGGGTCACCCCGGCGGCGCTCGAACGAGTCAAAGAACAGCTGATCGCGCTGGCCAGCCGCACCGAGCTGTTCCCGGAAGACAGTTTTCCGGTGCCCGAGGGAAGGCCCGGCAAGGCCTATCGGCTTGCCGAGGATGCCGATCACGGCTTTGCGCTGTATGCCGCCGCCGGTTCGCCCGGGCGCACCGCGCCGCCGCACAACCACACGACCTGGGCGGTCATCGCCGGGGTCTATGGCGAGGAGCACAACGTCTTCTACCGCCGTACCGACGACCGCTCGGTGCCAAGCCAGGGCAGCCTCGAAAAGACGCACGAGCTGACAATCGTCCGCGGCAATGCTTGCACGCTGATGGCCGACGATTTTCATACGATCGAGACGCGCGGGCCGCGTCCCGGGCTGCATCTGCATATGTACGGAATGAGCCTCGAGCACCTGCCCGAGCGCATCACCTTCGCCCAGGAGAGCGGCGGCAAATACTGGGTCTATCCACCGACCCCGGGCATCTCGACCGCGCTGGTGTCGCCGCTGGAGGTGCGGGCGATGCTCGGGGATGGCGGCGAGATGGCGCTGCTCGATGTGCGCGAGGAGGGCGTCTTCTCCGAGCAGGGCCATCCGTTCTTCGCGAACACGGTGCCGCTATCGCGGCTAGAGTTGATGATCCGCGATCTGGTGCCGCGCAAGCTGACCCGGATTGTCGTCTATGACAGCGGCCCGGGAGCGACAGATGGGGAGGAGCTTGCCGACCGCGCGGCGACGAAGCTGGCGTTAATGGGTTACGGCAATCTCGCGGTCATGGCGGACGGGGCGCGCGGCTGGGGCGCCGCCGGTTTCGAGCTGTTCACCGGGGTCAATGTGCCGAGCAAGGCGTTCGGCGAGATGGTCGAGCACCGCTGCGGCACGCCGCATATCGCCGCCACCGAGCTGAAAAAGCGGCTCGATTCCGGCGAAGAGGTGCTGATCGTCGACAGCCGGCCGATCGGTGAATTCCGTAACATGAGCATCCCCGGCGCGTTCGACTGCCCCGGCGCCGAGCTGGTCTACCGGGTGCCGGACCGGCTGCGTTCGCCCGAGACGCTCGTCGTGGTCAATTGCGCCGGGCGCACGCGCAGCATCATCGGCGCGCAATCGCTTCGCAATGCCGGCCTGCCCAACCCGGTCCTGGCGCTCGAAAACGGCACGATGGGATGGGAATTGGCGGGGCTCGAACTGGCACGCGGGCGGGACGATTCGCTGCCGCCGCCGTCGTCCGACGGATTGGCGCGGGCTCGGGCGCTGGCCGACGAGGTCGCGGGGCGTTTCGGTATCAGGCGGATCGACGCCGCCGCGCTCGCCCGCTTCATGGGCGACGCCGAGCGGCGCACGCTGTACCTGTTCGACGTGCGCAGCCCCGAGGAATACGCCGAGGGCCATCTCGCCGGCGCGCGCTCCGCGCCCGGCGGGCAGCTCGTGCAAGCGACTGACGCCTATATGGCCACCCGCAATGCCCGCATCGTGCTGGTCGACGATGACGGCGTGCGCGCTGTCATGACCGGGTCGTGGCTGGTGCAGATGGGCTGGCCCGAAGTTTATGTGCTCGATGGCGGGCTTGCCGGCCGGCCGCTGGCGCAGGGCATTGCTCCCGCAGCGATCCCCGAGGTCGATGCCGCCAGGGTCGAAACGATCTCGGTCGGAGAGCTGCAGGCGCTCCTCGCGAAAGGTGATGCCGTAGTCGTCGATCTGGCGCCGAGCATCGCCTACGAGCAGGGGCACATCCCCGGCGCATGGTTCGCGGTCCGCGCGCGCCTGCCGGGAAGCCTGGAGCGCGTGCCGAGGCGGCGGATGCTGGTGCTGACTTCGCCCGACGGCGTGCTGGCGCGGCTCGCCGCCGCCGAGCTCGGCGATTGCGGATTCGCGGATGCACGGGTGCTCGATGGGGGCACCGCGGCCTGGCGTGTCGCCGGGCTGCCCCTTGCCACCGGCCGCGAGGCGATGGCCGACACGCCCGACGATTGCTGGCGGCGGCCTTACGACCCCTATGCCGGCGAAGGTGCGCGCGAGCGCTATCTGCGCTGGGAGATCGACCTCGTGCACCAACTTGAGCGCGAGGGCGATGTCGGCTTCCGCCTGCCGCTGTAGCTGCCGCGGCCTCTCGCCCATTCCGTGCAACGCCGCGTCGTTTTGCCACGCAGCTTGCCCCGGCCCGGCCACGTTTTGAGGATATTAACCAACCCGCCCGCAGGGTCGGGCGGGTGCAAGCTTTGCACTTCCGGTTCGACGGGGAAGGATGGATGCCAGATAGCCTATCGCCGGCCGCGTTCTGGGGGGAGCCGACGCGCTGGCCGGCGCTCGATGATCGTTTTCTGCCGCCGCCGGATTTCGTCTGGGGCAGCTTTACCGCGCGCGATGGCGCGCAACTCCGTTGGGGGCATCTGCCGGTTGCCGGAACCCGCGCGCAATGCGTGCTGGTCGGCGGCTTCGGCGAGTTCATCGAAAAGCAGGTCGAGACGGTGCGCGATCTGGCCGCGCGCGGCGTCGAGGTGTGGTGCCTCGACTGGCGCGGCCAGGGTGGCTCAATCCGGCCGCGCCGTCTGCCGACCCGGCCGCGGCCACGAAATTTCGATCGCGACGCCGCCGACCTCGCTGCTTTCACGGCAGCCAAGCTGATCGGCCCGATGCCGCGGCTCTTGGTCGCCCATTCGATGGGCGGTGCGATCGGGTTGCTCTGCATGCGCCGGCATCCGAAGCTGTTCGGGGGGGCGGTCCTGTCCTCGCCGATGCTCGGCCTCAGGATTGGCAAGGTGCCGCACACCTTGCTGCGCTGTATTACCGTGCCCGCGCGGGCCGCCGGGCTTGGGATCTGCTTTATTCCGGGGGCAGGAAAATGGCGGCAGAGCCGGATTCCCTCGCCTGAGCGCAGCCGGGCCACCACTGACGCTGACCGCTGCCGTCTGCGTCACGCCTGGTTTTCCGCCAATCCGGGGCTAAGGCACGACGAGGCAACCTATGGCTGGCTCGACAGCGCGCTCGCACTGATCGCGCGGATTCAGAAACCGGAGTTTCTCGCCGGCATCCGCACGCCGATCCTGCTCGGCACGCCGGGACGCGAGGTCGTCGTTTCGCCGGCGGCGCAGCGCCGCGCCGCCCGCTTGTTGCCGGATTGCACGCTGGTCGAGCTGTCCGAATCGAAACACGACCCGTTTCTCGAGCGCGACTCGATCCGCGACAAATGGCTGCGCCGACTCGACCGTTTCATCGCCGAGCGGCTTGTCCCGATCGCGCATTGACCGCGCCGGTCCGGGGCATTGCGGACGGCCCTCGCAGCCGCACTTGCCGTCGTTTGGCTTGGTGCGATCAGCACCGCGGTCGGAGCCGATCACCGGGTCGTGGTCGATCCGAACCAGCCGCCCTGGAACGCAATCGTCAAGGTACAGACCAATATCGGCTCGCGCTGCACCGGTGTGCTAATCGCGCCGGCGACGGTCCTGACAGCGGCGCATTGTCTCTACAACCCAAGGACGCGCGCGTTCCTGGAAGCGGTGTCGCTGCACGTGCTGGTCGGCTATCAGCGCGACCAATATCGCCTGCACCGGCTTGTCGCGCGCTTTGCTGTCGGGCGCGGCTTTGCGGGTGGCAAGGGTTCTCCGACCGCCGATTGGGCGCGTCTCGATCTGGCCGAGGCAATCCCGAGCACCGTCGCCCCCTTGCCGCTGGCCCAAGCCGAGCCGGTGCCGGGCATGGCGGTAACCCTGGCGGGATACAATCAGGACCGGGCGCAGCTCCTGCTGGCCGATCCGGCCTGCCATGTGATCCGCCCGATCACGACTCCTCCGGATGGCGGCATGCTGATCGCCCATGACTGCGCCGCCACCCGCGGCACCAGCGGCGCCCCTTTACTGGTGCGGCAAGGGGGCGGCTGGGCCGTGCTCGGCATCAATCTCGCCGCGGGCAGGGAAATGAACCTGGCGCTCGCGGCGAGTGCGATCGAACGGTAGAGCCGAGACGAGGGATGTCCCTTTTCGGCTATGCACCCCATCCTTCGGCCATGCGTGGCAGCCGCGCCCGCGGGCGAATCGGCGGCGGCGGAGCCGGCTCGGCGGCGGCACGCTCCACCGCGGAGAGGCGGGCCTCCAGGTCGATATCGAAGCTTGAGGTGATTTCCAGACGCGTATCCTCGAACACATGGCCGCGGCGGCCCCAGCGCCACTGCCATTCTTGCACCGCTTTGTCGCGGTTGCGCAGCAGCACGGTGATTTCCGGCTGAAACAGGTGGACGAGCGCGCCGATCCAACGATTCAGCACGGCCGACGGCGCGTCGGTGCGCAACTCGAAACGATCGAGCATGCGAATCATGTCATCGACGCTGTACCAGGTCTCGCCGGTGACCCAGCGGTTGGTCGTGAACAGGCGAATCGGCTCGCCCCGCGCGTCGATCGCAACCGCGGCCAAATGGGCGACTTCGTCCCGAGTGCCGCGCTTCAGCGGCGCCGATTGCGGCGGCACCGGCGCGTTCGCCACGGCAAGTTCGGGCACGAGCAGCGGCGCAATCCCGGCCGGCATGCCCTCCGCCCGCAAGAAGAGATGGAAGTGGCCGTGCTCGGCTGGCTGCGGCGGGCGGCCCCGCGCCGGCACGGGGTGGCGGTGATAGAAATACTGGGCGTGCGTCGCCGGGTCGTAGACCTCGCTCTCGGGATAGCGGCGCCATTCGGGCGTCTCGGCGGCGCCCGCCGTGACCTCACGCAGAATGGTGCTGCCCCGCCGAGCCAGTTCGCGCCGGCATTCCTGCAGTGTCGCCGCTGCCCCGGTCTCGCGTTCTCGCCAATCCACTATCGCGGCCCATCAAAGTGCGTGAACGAAACGTGTCCGCGAGTTTACCGATACGCGGGGCCGCGACAAGCCGGGATTGGTGACGCTCCGGGTGACCACCTCGGCGACCGCAGCGCCGAGCGCCTCGTCAAACGCGCGCACCACGGCGGGAACGTCGTTCGCCGCGGCCGCTGCCTGCCGGACGACCGATATCTGCGCGACGATCTTGCGCTCGGGAATTTTTATCAGCTGCGCCGTGAAGGCGATCGAGACCTGCGGCGGCCCGTTGGGCGAATCGTAAACCGCCTCGAAATCGCGAATCTCGGTCTCGATCACGAAATCCGCGCGCAGCCCGACGCTGTCGCGCGCGACGGCATCGACCGCTCCGCTTTTCTCGAAAGCGTCGACCAGTGCCGTTTGCGCCAGCAGCGGGGCGCGGTTGGTCCATTCCGCATCGGCGAAGTAGTCGAGCGACACGTCGGATCGGCTCAAGGCGATTCGCGAGGTATCGAGTCCACCGGGGGCAATCGGCACCGCGACCAGCAGCTGGGCCGCGACATGCGGCAGCCGACCGAGCGGGACGAGCGCGGGTTCAAGGCGATAAAGCTGCCGCTGCGGCGGTGCCGACAAAATGCCGCCGCAGCCGGTCAGAACAAGCCCGAACAGAACGGCGACAAGTTGGGCCGTTCCGCCCCGCGGGCGGCTCATTGCGGCTTATATCCTTCGCGCCGATCGCCAAACAGGACTCTGCTCGGATCGCGTTCGAGCCCGGAAGCGAGCCGGCTTAACCCCGAGATAAACTGCCGGGCCTCGGTGACGAGACTACCGACATCGGTCAAGGTCTGCTGGCCGAAGGTGCGGATGCCGGGACGCAGGTCCTGCAGCGCCCCCTGCAACTGACGATTGGTGTCGCCCAGGTTTTTGGCGACCCGGTCGATATCGCCGAGCGCCCCCGTCAGCCGATCGGAAATGCCGTCCTGGCCCGCATAGCTCCGGTCGATATTGTCCAGCAGCTTGTTGAGCGTCAGCACGGCGGTATTGGCGTTGCCGGCCAACTCGGCCAAATCCTTGTCGCGAGACCCAAGGTCGCTACTGAAGGCGCGGATATTTTCCAGCGTCTCCGCGATTGCTTTGCGGTTCTTTTCATCGAGCAGATCGTTGACCCGCTCCATCGTCTCATTGAGCTTGTCGAGTAGCTGCGGCGCGCGCGCATAGACATTCGCGAGCCGGGAGCGGCGGGAGGCGATGACTGGATAGCGCTCCCCCTCCTTGGCGACGAGTACCGGTGCCTCCTGCGTGCCGCCGGCGATCTCGATGAACGACACCCCGCTGAGTATGTTCGTTTCGACGTTCGCCTTTGCGTCCGCCTTGATCACAACGCTGCTGTCGAGCTCGACGGTTACCCGAATGTACTCGACGCTGGCGGGGTCGATACGGACCTCGAGCACTTTGCCAACCGGAACCCCGTTATATTCGACCGACGCGCCCTCGCGCAGCCCGGTGACCGGGCCGCCGAAGTAGATGTCGTAACGTGCCTGCTGTGTCGTCAGCTCGCCGCGCGCCAGCCACAGCACCGTGACAAAGGCTAGGACGACCATCAACAGGACAAAGGCACCGACCGCCACGTAATGCGCTCTGATTTCCATCTCTCAACCTGTTCTGCGGCGAGTCAGTCGGAAGCCGCAACGCCGGCCGGAGCCGAGGGCCGCGGATAGTCGGGTGGTGGCGCTGGGTGTGCCGCCCGCCCGCGCGGGCCGTGGAAATAGGCCCGAACCCAAGGATGCTGGTCGGCGAGATGCTGTTCGAGGGTGCCAACCCGAATCTTCTTGTCGACCAAAACCGCGACGCGGTCGCAGATCGCGAAGAGGCTATCCAAATCGTGCGTCACCAGGAACACGGTCAGCCCGAGGCTGGCCTTGAGATCTCGGATCAACTGGTCGAAATCGGCGGCGGCGATCGGGTCGAGGCCGGCGGTCGGCTCATCGAGAAACAGGATCTCCGGGTCGAGCGCGAGCGCGCGGGCGAGGCCGGCGCGCTTCCTCATGCCGCCCGAGAGTTGGGCGGGGAATTTGTCGGCGGCGGTCTCGGGCAGCCCGACCATCGCGACCTTGCATGCCGAGATCTCGTCCATCAGCGGCTCCGGCATGCGGTAATGCTCGCGCAGCGGCACCTCGATATTCTGCGCCACGGTCAGTGAGCTGAATAGGGCGCCATCCTGGAAGAGCACGCCCCAGCGCTGGTCGAGCGCACGCTGCGCCGCCTCGTTAAGCCGGCCGATATCCTGGCCGAGCACCTCGATCCGGCCGGCTTCCGGCCGCTTGAGGCCGATCACGGTGCGCAGCAGTACCGATTTGCCGCTGCCCGAGCCGCCGACCACTCCCAAGACCTCGCCACGCCGGACATCGAGATCGATGCCGTCATGAATCGTCTGCGCGCCAAAGCGGGTGACCAGCCCCCGGACGCGGATCACGACATCGTCAGATCCGTCTGCCACCGATCAAATCCGTAGGAGTGAGAAAAGGATAGAAAATGCGGAATCGGCCACGATCACCAGAAAAATAGCCTCGACGACGGATTGGGTGGTCAGACGGCCGACGCTGTCGGCGCTGCCGGCCACGTTGAAGCCCTCATAACACCCCACCAGGGCAATGATTGTAGCAAAAAACGGCGCCTTTATTATGCCGATCCAAAACGTCCATGCCGTAATTGCGCTGCGCAGCTGATCGAGAAAGGCCGGGATCGGGATGCCGATCGTCGCCCAGGCCATCAGGGCGCCACCGACCAGCCCCATGATATTGGCATAGAGAACGAGGAGCGGCAGCGTCAGCACCAGGCCAAAGATCCGCGGCACGACCAGGACCTCGATCGGGTCGAGACCGAGGGTCCGCATCGCGTCAATTTCCTGATTGACCTGCATCGTGCCGATCTGGGCGGTAAACGCGCTCCCGGAGCGCCCGGCAATGATGATCGAGGTCAACAGCACGCCCAGTTCGCGGAGGATCGCGATGCCGAGCAGGTTGACCGTGTAGATCTCGGCACCGAAGCGCCGCAACTGGTCGGCGCCCTGATAGGCAAAAACGATCCCGATCAGGAACGACAGTAGCCCGACGATCGGCAAGGCATTGACCCCGGTCTGCTCCATCTGCACCGTGATCGCGATAGTCCGCAGCCGCCGCGGATGCCGCAGCAGGGTTCCGATCGCGCTCGCCACGAGCCCGCCAAAGCCGAGCATGGCACCGGCGCGATATAGCAGCGCGATCGATATTTCGCCGATCCGCGCGATGAAACCCAGCAGCGTGTGATGCGGCGGGATCGGGTCCGGAAGCGGCGTGCCGACGCCGTGGGCCCGTACCTGATCGAGCAGCGGGGCAAAGCTCGCCGGCACATTGGCGAGCGCGACGGCGTTGCCGCGGGCCGCCAAATCGTGCTCGGTGCGGAGCAGCAGCCAGGCCCCCGCCGTATCGAGGCGCTCGATGCCGCCAAGATCGAGGGTCACTCGTCGGCCGCGCGGCAGTTCGAGGCTGTGCAGATCACGATCGTGCTCTGCCGCGGTGGCGACCAGCCAATTGCCCTCCGCCCGCAGCACCAGCCCACCCGAACCATCGGATGCGAGGATGCTTGCGGGCGAGGCCACTCGCCGCCGGCGTACGGGTTCGATCGACACGGGTGCGATGGTACGGCTCTTCCCAATCGCCTGAAAAGCCGTTATCTCGCAATGATCCGTCCCGGTCGGCGTCGCGCGAGAGGGGTAATGGATCTCAAGCAGCACATCCGAGCGATCCCCGACTTTCCCAAGCCCGGGATCCTGTTTTACGACATCTCCACGTTGCTCGCACACCCGCGAGCCTGGCATGCGACGGTCGAGCAGCTTGCCGCCGCGGTGCTGCCGCACCGACCCGATCTCCTGGTCGGCATCGAATCGCGGGGCTTTCTCGTCGCCGCTCCGCTCGCCTACGCAACAGGCAGCGGATTTGCCATGGCGCGCAAGCAAGGCAAACTGCCGGGCAGGACCGTCCAATATTCTTACGACCTCGAATACGGCACGGATACGATTGAGGTTCAGGAGGATGCGATCGCGCCGGGTCAGCGCGTCCTCGTTCTGGACGATCTGGTCGCTACCGGCGGCACAATGCGAGCCACAGTCGAGCTCGTGAAGCAGCAGGGCGGCGAGGTGGTGGGGGCGGCGTGCATCATCGAGCTGACCTTTCTCGGCGGCCGCAGCCGGCTCGATGTGCCACTCACCTCGGTGGTCAGCTACGATAGTTGACGCGGCTGCGCCGAGCACCGGGACGCGGCCGTTAAGGAATTGGTAACTCGCCAATCGTTAACATTCGTGTTGGCTTGCGGAGAGCGCAGTCGATGTATCGCTTTCGACCAAGCAGCTTGGCACGTCCCCTAACCACGGCATCGCATCACGCGACACTTATTGTCGGCAAAGCGGAGGATGATTCGGGACGAATGACCTCAGTCATAGCTCGGCTGACCTGATGAGCCGAGACCTCGCGCTTGCCGAGCGCCGCGCCGTCGCCGAGGAAGCGTGCGTTTTGGCAGCGTTCGACAACGCTGCGCAGGGCATGGTGGTGGTGGACGCGCACGGCCGCGTCCTCGTTGCAAACCGCCGGATGACCGCGTTGGCGCGCGCCAACGATCGGCGCCTGCTGCCCGGCGACGAGTTTACCTGTGCCGTCGATCTGCCGCGCGACATCATTGCGCAGGGGGGCGAATGCCAGTTCGCCGGCGGCTGGTTCCAGATCAGCCGCAGCGAAACCGGCGATGGCGCCCATTTGCTCGTTTTCAACGACATTACCGCGCTCAAGGAACGCGAACAGCAGCACCGCGACGCCAAGTCTCACGCCGAGGCGGCCAGCCTCTCCAAGAGCCGCTTTCTCGCCAATGTCAGCCACGAGTTGCGCACGCCGCTCAACGCGATCATCGGCTTCTCCGAGATTATCGCCGGCGAGATCCTGGGACCCGGCGTCAATCGCAAATATCGCGAATACGCCGGCAATATCGTCGAGAGCGCTCGGCATTTGCTCGATATCATCAACAGCGTGCTCGACCTCGCCAAGAACGACGCCGGCAAGCTGCGGGTGGCCGAGGAAGCCGTCGAACTCAATGATATCGTCGAAGGCTGTGTGCGCCTTGTGCATGAGCAATGCGAGCGCGCTCAACTCAAGCTCCACGTTCAACCGTGGCCGGAGCGGGTCCGGGTCAGCGCCGATTCCACTAAGCTGCGGCAAGTGCTCCTGAACCTCTTGTCGAACGCGATCAAGTTTACCGAGCCGGAAGGCGCGATTTCGGTTGCGGTCGGGCCGGTCGAGCCCGACTGCGTCGCTGTCACTATCGGCGATACCGGGATCGGCATGGCGCCGGACGAGATCCCGATCGCTCTCGCACCGTTCGAGCAGGTCGACAACAAACTGGCACGCCGGTATCAGGGCACCGGCCTCGGCCTGCCCTTGGCCAAGGCGCTCATTGAGCTGCAGGGCGGCAACCTGTCGATCGCCAGCGAACCAGGGAAAGGCACGAGGGTCCGGGTATCGCTGCGCCGCCACCGGCCGGCCGCCAACGATGTGGCCGAAGGCAGCGCCCTCGGCCGCTGACGACGCTGATCGATTGCGTCAGCGGTAGAACTCGACCTTGGCCTCGCGGAACCAGAGGAAATTCGCCGGCGCCGCCGAAATGGGGCCGTTGATCGCGAAGACCGCGACCTCATACCGCTCGCCCGGATGCACGATGTTGTCGCCGAGCACCAGCCGGTTCGGCATGTTGAAGCCCTGGATGCAAGAGGGGCTCGGCCGCCCGGCGGCGCGCGGCAATTCGCCGTTGACCCAGATCTCGGCGTAATCGTCGATATTGATGCGCAGCACCGCCTTGGCGCCGTCGGTGGCGAAACCGGCAGCCTCGGCCGGCATCGTCAGCGTGGCGCGATACCAGAAAAACGAGATCATACCGCCGCCGCGCCTGGCGCCGAGATCATCGGCGGCGATGACCGGCCAAGCGGTATCGTCGAAGCCGAGCAATTCGGCATGCGGCTCGACATCGTAGGTGCTGTTGAATTCCGGCATCGCATCGGAGAGCGCCGGGCACTCGACGAGCTTCGCCTCGATCCCGCGCCACACCGCGCCGAACTCGGTGGAGCCCTCAGGCGTCATCAGATCGACGACATGCACCGGCGGGGTCAAGGGCGCGACCGGCGGCTGCGGCGCCAAGAGCGGGTTGTAGGGCGGCGGCAGCGACTTGGTGGGGCGGATGTAGCGGGTGTTGGCCATCTGACGGCTCCTTCGTTCAAACCCCTAAGGTATCAGCGGAATGACCTTCCTATTGCAGGGAAAGAAATGGCTCGAACTTTTCTGCAATCACTTCGAACTGGGCTTCAAACCAGTCCGACAGCTCCATTAGCTCAACCACCAATCCTTTCACATCGTCGCCGTCGTTGGGTTGGTTGATGCGCCTATTGATCCGCTGTATGCGTCTTGCCTTCGTTCGCGCCTCTTCAAAATACACGACAATTTCTGAACCAACGAGAAATCGCGCAGGGGCTGTTTCGGTGACGAAAGTGATTATATCTAAGTTGGAGGCATCATTATTAGTAAGTATATTCTGAAACAACTTGCAGGTAGCTGCGTATAGAGCAAATCGGCGGTCATAAAGGTCATGGTTGAGTCTGATTTTCGCCAATTCAGCCTGTTGCCCTGCGATTTCTGCCTGCTGTGAGGCGATCCGGGTCTGTGCCCGATTGAAGTACAGGGTAATTCCAGCCGCCGTGAAAGCGGCCACTATAGTAGCGACTGGACCTGCAAAATCATGCAGCAATGTATAATGTGCGGGAAACCACTCGAGGAAATCCCTCATTTGGTGTCGCCTGGCGGGTAGGGCGGGTGGAGCGCAGCGCAATCCGCGGGTCCGCGGAGGTTACCTGTCATGCAAGGCTCGCGACACGGACGAATGAGATTCCCTGAGAGCAGGGAATTTTGCGCTATTTTGCAGGGAATTTGGGAAGCGCCATCCGGGCTAGGCAGAGGATTGACGGTTTGGCATTTGGGCCCCACTCCAAATTCCCACAAAACAGGTGTACGTTCATGGTACGTTCGTCAAGGGCGGCGGCTAAAAATCGCAGGGCGGGTGGAGCGCAGCGCAACCCGTCGCTCGCCTTCAACTCAGTGGGTTAGGCGTCGCTCACCCATGCTCCCTCTGCCACCTATCGGTTACAGCCGGCCGAAGGTGGGACGCGGCGCCACAATTTTCGTCGTCCCCGCGGAAGCGGGGACCCAGGGCGACCGCTAGATAGCCGATTCATCATAGATGTCGCGCCATTGGGGGTTACCCCGCTCGATTAATTCGAGCTTCCACCCGCGACCCCATTTCTTGATGCGCTTCTCCCGTAGGATCGCGCTCTCGATCGTCTCGTGAAACTCGGCGAAGACGAGCATGTAAACGGCATAATCGCGGGTGAAGCTGGAAACCGCGCCGGTCCGATGCTCCCAGATCCTTCGGGTTAGATCAGAGGTGACGCCAACATACAGCGTGCCATTCGGACGACTCGCCAGGATGTAAACGCAGGGTCGCTTTTCAGCCACGGGCTTATCTGTAGCCCCGGGTCCCCGCTTTCGCGGGGACGACGATAACGAGTATGCGATTCACTGGTCAAATCGGGCCGAAGGCGGGGGGCGGGATGCGGCGCCGGGAGGCGGCCTCGTAGGATGAGGCGACCCTGAGCACCACATCCTCGCGGCCGGGCTCGGCGCGGAACACCAGCGAGAACGGCAGCCCGGGGGCGGGCAGGGTGGTCGGCGCGTCGGCCGGGGCCGGCGCGTAGCGTTTGCCGTCGGGGCTGAGCTTGAACACCGGGTCCCACACCTCGGTCACATAGCCGGCCGGGATCAGCATTTCGGTCAGCCCGGCATTGGGGCCGTACATCGACTCGGCGCGCAAATTCGAGGCGCCGGCGAGCGCATCGTGGGCGCCGCCGATCTTGGCCGGCGGCAACGGCGTGTGCAACCGCACCAACGCGTCGAGCCGGTTCTCCAGCAGCACCATCATGTCGACCCGGCGCAGTAATTCGCGCAGCATCACCCGCTCGTCGATGCCCTGGCGACCGCCCAGCGGGTTGCGCGGATCGGTCACCTCCTCCCAGTTCTTGAAGGCGGCACGCCCGTCATCGCCCCAGAATTTGGAGCGCGCGTTGAGCGCGGCCCAGTCGGCGAGAGTTTCCGTGAAACCGCGCGCCTGCCAGTCGGCGGCGCGCCGGCTCAGATATTGCGCGATGTGAAAGCGGAAGGTGTTGGCCAATTCCTGCTGCTGCACCGTGGCGATGTCGAGATTGGCCGGCGGCGCGATATGCCCTTCGGCGAGCCGCACGCAATAGTCGATCGGCGCGAGATCGCCGCTGCCGAACACCTTGTACCCCCACCCTGCCCCTCCTCCGCCTGCGGGGAAGGGAGGGGTGAGGGCCGGGCCGAATTCCGTCGGCCGGATCGCCGCGGCGACTTCCTTGAACAGGGGCGTGCCGTCGGCCGCGAGCCGGAACAGGATGTCCGGCATCAGCACCGGCACGAGCCGCGCCAGCGCCTGGCGGAAATCGACGCCCATCTGCTCGATGTCGCGATCGCGCTCCCATAGCGGGTCGGAGGATTCGACGAGGGTCGCGCCGAGCTTCTCGCCGAGCACCGATTTGATCTCGGCCGCGACGGCGGCGCAGATCGGCACCGTCGCCCTTTCGCCCCGCCGCACCAGCATCGATTCGCGCACGATGCCGATGCGCACGCCCTTCAGCGAGCCGGCCATCCCCGACCCAGTTGCATGCCCGGCATAGGATGGCAGCACCGAAGCGCGCGGCACGGTGGTCCAGATGTCGCGCGGGTCGTAGGTGCCGCCATCCGGGTTCTTCAACGCGTCGAGCGCTCGGGCGCAATCCCCGATCGTGCGGGCCAGGATGCCGGTGCGGTCGCAATAGATGTCGGCGCCGATCGCGCCGCCGGTGAAGCCGATCATCGATTTGTGCGGCAGGATCAGCGCCACCGCGTTGTGGTTGGCGGGGCCGCGGGTCGAGGCGCGGGTCTCCTCGCCGAGGCTGCACATGACAAGATTGGCGCTGACCGAGACGCCCGAGCCGGAGCTGGAGCCGAGCGAGGCGGCGCGGGTCGTGTCGTAGACGTTCGAGGGATTGCCGCCCCAGCTGCTGCGCTGATAGCCGAGGGTGGAGGGCAGCACCTTTTCCGGGTGGTTGCGGCCGCCGGGGTTGCCGGCGCGGCCGTTGTATTCGGTGCACACCGCCTTGGCGAAGACGATGGCGCCCTTGTTGCGCAACTGCTCGACCAGGATGTGGTCGCGCGCCGGGAAGTCGATATCGTAGGCGGCGTCGCCGCCCCCGGTCGAGCGCATGTCCTTGGTGTCGAACGGGTCCTTGAACGAGAACACGATTCCGTACATCGGCAGCTCGTCGAGCGGCGGGTTGGCGCCGTATCGCGTGTCGAGTTCGGCGGCGCGTTCGAGCGCGTCGGGGTAGTGGCGGAACTCGTCGCAGACCGGCGGCGCGCCCGGCGGCAACGGGCCTTGGCTCGGGTGCCGGTCGTATTCGCCCTTGCAGGTGACCGAGCGCTCGCCGCGAATGTTCAAGGTGGCGAGCGCGTTGAGCTGGCCCGCATTCGGTTTGCCGGCGATCATGCCGTATTGCTGCTGCACCGAGGGGTCGGAGGCGGTCGTTTCCATACGGCCGAATTCGAGCGGTGGCCCCTGGTATTTGTCGAGGTCGGGGAAGATGTCGGACGCTTTCACGGTCTCGGTCGGGAAGTGCAATGGCGCGCCGGCGCGTACCGTGCCCGCCGCTGCGCGGACACTGGCGCCGTTCTCGGTGACAATCAGGCTGCAGACGCCGTTGTAGGCGCGGGCGCGCCCGATATATTGCTGCACGATCTGCACGCAGGTAGTGCGGCCCGCCTTGATCGCCTGATGCAGCTCGTCGATCGTCGCTTCTTCGACGCGAAACGGCGTATCAGCCATGCGGCGCTCCTTGTTGCGGAAACGCCGTCAAGCCTGCCCGGCTTTTCCTCCGATTGGCAAGGGATCGAGTCGCAGCGCGAGGGCGGCGTCCTCGATGCGAATACGGCGCGCGAGCAACATCAGGTTGGCGACGGAGAACGCGACGGCGATCGCGACCGCGCCGAAGGCGAGCGGCAACACCGCAACCTCCGCGACCACGACCGCGTAGTTCGGATGCCGCAGCCAGCGGTACGGCCCGGACCGCACCGGCGGCGCGCCGGGCAGCACGATGATGCGCGTTGTCCAGCGCCGGCCGAGGCTGGCAATGACCCACAGTCGGCCGAGCTGCAGCGCGGCGTAGAGGCCGAGCAAGGGCCATGACGGTCCGGCATTCGCCGGCACTAGCAGAAACAGGCTGGCGAGCCAGGCGGCATGCAGCGCCATGAACCAGGGATAGCCCCCTGCATCGATCTCGACCGAGCCGAGCGCGCGCAGCCGGCGCGTATTCGCGGCGGCCAGGCAAAGCTCGGCGACGCGCTGCAGCAGCACGAGGCCAAGGACCGCGTGCAGGATGCTCACGCGTTGCTTAGCAATACAAAGCCGGCGGTGAAGCCGGGACCGAGCGCCGTTATCAGCGCATGCCGCCAGCGCTCCTCTTTCGCGCTGGCGAGAAGTCGGTCGAGCACGAACAGCACGCTGGCCGCAGACATGTTGCCAAAGTCGCGCAGCACCGTACGTTCTGCGTCCAGCGTGCCCGGCGGCAGGAGGTAAGCCTCCTCGCAGGCATCTATCACCTTGGGGCCGCCGGGGTGGCAGGCGAAGCGGTCGATATCGGCGAGCACGAGCCCGTTCCGGCGGAGAAAATCGCGCGCGACGGGCCCCAGCTCGGCGGCGACCAGCCGCGGGATGTCGCGCGAGAAGATCGGCTTCAGACCGTCTTCGACGACATCCCAGCCCATCACGCTCAGGCTGTCCGGCCAGGTGTGCTCGCCGGCAGCCGCAACGGCCGGCCCGTCGCCACCGCAGCACAGCAGCGCACCAGCGGCGCCGTCGCCGAACAGGGCGCTGGCGACGATGTCGCTTTTCGATGGATTGTCGCGGCGGAAGCTCAACGAGCACAACTCGACGACCAGGAACAGGACGGCCTTGGCGGGCATCGCCGCGGCCATTGTCGCGGCGCGGGCGAGGCCCACCGCGCCGCCGTTGCAGCCGAGCCCGAAGATCGGCAGCCGTTGCACATTCCGTGGCAGGCGCAGCCGCTCGATCAGCAGCGCATCGAGGCTGGGAGTGGCGATCCCGGTGGTCGAGACGACCACGATCCCACCGATCTCGGTCGAGGGCACACCGGCGCGATCGAGCACCCGGCCGGCGACGGTGTCGAGCAGCTCGACCGCGCTGTCGAGGTAGCAACGATTGCGATCCGGCCACCGGTGCGGCTGGTCGAACCAGTCGATCGGCACCGCGGAATAGCGCCGGCGGATGCCGCTGTTAGCGAAGACCGAAAGCAGGCGGTCGAGCTGCGGCGCTCCGGCGAACAGGCGGCTGACGCGCCCCGCAATTGCTTCCTGGTCGAGTGCGTAGGCGGGAACCGCAGTCGCGAGAGCGGCTAAGCGCGGAATGGGCAGCATCGCACTCCCGGAGTGACGCGAGTCGAAAAATGCAACGGTGCCGGGTACTTTGTTATCCCGGTGGGCGCCTTCAACCACGATCTCCCGAGCCGCGCGGATATTTGGGAGCGCCTCGCGTGCTGACGGGCGCGTCTCAGAGACGGTCGTTTGATGCCACGGTACGGAAGGCGCGAACGGCCGTCAGTTTGCCGCGGCGCCGGCGCGGGCGGCCCGGCGCAATTCCGGCACGTCGTTTCGGCCGGACAGGAAGGCCTTGATGTTGCGTGTCGCCTGGCGCAGCCGCTGGCGGTTCTCGACCAGCGCAATACGGACGAAGCCTTCGCCGTATTCGCCGAAGCCGACCCCCGGCGCGACCGCGACGTTGGCCCGTTCCAGCAGGAGCTTCGAGAAGGCGAGGGTGCCCAGGCTGCGGAATTCCGCCGGGATCGGCGCCCAGGCGAACATCGACGCGGCGGGCACCGGTATGTCCCAGCCTGCCTGCCGCAAGCCGTCGACCAGGACGTCGCGGCGCGCCTTATAGCGCTCGCGGATCTCGGCGACGCAATCCTGCGGGCCGTTCAGCGCTGCGGTGGCCGCCACCTGTATCGGGGTGAAGGCGCCGTAATCGAGGTAGGATTTGACACGGCCGAGCGCCGCAATGAGCCGCTTGTTGCCGACCGCAAAGCCGATCCGCCAGCCGGCCATCGAATAGGTCTTGCTGAGCGACGAAAACTCGACCGCGATGTCGCGCGCGCCCGGCACTTCGAGGATCGAGGGCGGCGGATTGCCGTCGAAATAGATCTCGGCATAGGCGATGTCGGACAGGACGATGATGTCGTGATGCCGGCAGAAATCGACGATCTCGCCGTAGAAATCGAGATCGACCGTCTGTGCCGTCGGGTTGGCCGGGAAGTTCAGCACCACCGCCAGCGGCGGCGGTACGCTGTGCTGCACCGCTTTCTTCAGCTCGGCTAGGAAATCGACATCGGGGCCGATCGGGATGTGCCGCACCGCGGCCCCGGCCATGATGAAGCCGAAGGCATGGATCGGATAGCAAGGGTTCGGCACCAGCACGGTGTCGCCCGGCGCGGTGATCGCCTGCGCGAGGTTGGCGAGCCCCTCTTTCGAGCCCAGGGTAACGATGATCTCGCGCTCGGGATCGAGCTCGACATTGAAGCGGCGGGCGTAATAGGCCGCACAGGCTCGGCGAAGGCCGGCGATGCCGCGCGAGGTCGAATAGCCGTGCGTCTTCGGGTTCTGCACGCACTCGACAAGCTTCGCGACGACGTGCGGCGGGGTCGGGCCGTCCGGATTGCCCATGCCGAGATCGATGACGTCGCGGCCCTCGGCCCGCGCCTCGGCCTTCAACGCATTGACCTCGGCGAAGACGTAAGGCGGCAGACGCTTGATGCGGTAGAACTCGTCGGGCATGGCGGGCGGCTCTGTCCACGGGCGGCAGGCGAAGCGGGCACTCTACGGAGAGAGGTTCAGCTTGGCGAGTGGGGTACTGTCTCAGTTTCAATGCAACAGGCAACGGGAGCATTAAGCCGCCCAACGAGTTGCGGCCGCGTGCTCCGAGCGCTATTGCCGCGCAAGGCGATACGCGATAGTGGATACTATCGCACCAAAAACGACCACGATGCCGGTCGCGGCGATCGAGCCGAGAACCTGTGCGGACAGATGAAGCATTCGGCTAGGCTACTCGATCGGGTTTTAAGAAAGGTTAATCGACCGCCCTTCAGCCAAGTAGCCAAGGGCCTTGCGTAGGCTGACACACTGCCGCTTTGGCGCTTGATCTGGGGCGGCTTGATCCGGCCGCGGCCGCATGCCACCGTCGCCAAGAACCGGCCGGCAGCGGCCGGAAAGAGGGAGGAAACCATGGCGTATGTCGATCCGCGGCTGCGCGGCAAGCCGGCACCGGTCGTTCCGATCGAGCAAATGGAGCGCGAAAACGTCGCCCGGCTGGATCGCATGAAGGGCTCCGAACTTGCCTTTCTCGACCAGCGCATCCCGGGCTACCAGCGCGAGATCATCAACATCATCGGCATGGGAGTCGTCGAGAATATGGCCGATCCCGATCTCAAGCCGAAGATCCAGGCGCCGGCGCACGGCTTTGCCGTGACCTATGTCCGCAACACCCCGAAAGGCCACGGTGCGGCGCTGCATCGTCACCCGACTGAGGAGGTGTTCATCGCCGCCAAGGGAGCATGGGAGGTGTTCTGGCTCGAAGGCGAGACGGAGCGGAAGATCACGCTCCAGCCGGGCGACATTGTCAATGTACCGATCGGGATCTATCGCGGCTTCAGGAATGCCAGCGACGACCCCGAGGCGACGCTGATTGCGGTCGTCGGTGGGCCCGATCCCGGCAAGGTCGACTGGCACCCGAGCGTCATCGATGCGGCGCGCAAGACCGGGCTCTCGGTGGACGATGACGGCAAACTGATCGTGGCCGAGGCTGCGGAGTAGCTGTCACGCATTCTATCCGAGGATGCCTGCGACCGCGGCGTAAAGGCCGAAGCCCGCGGTCAGCAGCATCACGCCGCCGACCACTCCTGCATAGGCGCCCTTGAGCCGATATGGCTCAGGCAAGGCGCCAACAGCAAGGGCGAACAGAAAGCCGAGCACGATCGGCAGCAACGCCGCGTTCAGTACCTGGATGCCGACACTGAGGGCTACCAAGTTGGTGCCCGACGCGACAAGTACGCCGCCCAGCGCGAGACAGGTCGAAAATAGGCCGTAGAACCACGGAGCCTCGCGCGGATGGTCGGCGAGTGAGCGGCGGTAGCCGGCGACCTCGCCAACACCCCATGCTGCCGTCAACGACACGACGATGGTCGCGACCAGGGCGGCGCCGCTCATGCCGAGGGCGAAGACGGCGCGACCAATTTGCGGCCCCAGGAAAGGGGTCAGGGTCTCGGAGATCTGTTGCACGGTGTCGAGCGGCGCGTGCGGGTTGCTGAGTCCGATGGTTGCTGCCGTCGCGATCAGCACCCCGATCATGACGAGTTGGGTCAGCACGGCACCGGCCGCGGTCTCCCAGCGCGCCGTCTTCAGCCAGTGCGGATCGAGCCGTTTCTCCACGACGGCCGATTGCTGGTAGAACACCATCCACGGCATGATAACGGCGCCGATATTGGCCGTCGCCAGGTAGAGATAGGCCGGGTCGGCCAGCGGAGCGTGCGTCAGGCCTGCCACGATTGCGCCGCCGTCCGGGTGGGCACGCCAGGCGATCCACAGAAAGGCCAGCTCGAAGGCACCGAAGGCGAGGGCTACCGCCTCGACTGAGCGATAGGATGCTGTCCACACGATGACGACGATCCCGCCGACAACCGCCGTCATCGTCATCCAGGCGGGCACCCCGAACAGCAACCCGATGCCCGCAAGCCCGCTAAGTTCAGTGACCAGCGCGCCGAGGCAGGCCAGGACCAGTGTGCCTACCGAAAGCCATGCCCAACCGCGGCCGAAGCGCTTCAGGATCAGCTCCCCGTGACCACAACCCGTCACCACTCCAAGCCGGACGGTCAACTCCTGCACCAGATACAGGACTGGGATCAGGATGATCTGCAACAAGAGCAGCCGGTAGCCCCATTGCGCGCCGCTTTGGGCTGCGGTGATGACGCTGCCCGCATCGGTGTCGGCGAGCATGACAACGATGCCCGTGCCGAGCACGACCATCAATTTGTCGCGCGCCGGGGCGGGCCGCAGGGAGAGCGAGACGGTCACGACGATCCTCGGGCCAGCGTCCTGCGGAATTTCCTTTTCCGCTTATCCAATACGAACGCAATTGCGAATAATTCGCAACAAGACACAATGTCGCGCAGCGCGAAGAGATTTGACGCGCGGCCGCTAGCCCATGGTCGAGTTGAAGGCGCCGCCATCGAGCAGCAGGTTCTGGCCGACGATGAAACCCGAGGAGGCGCCGCACAAAAACGCACAGGCGTCGCCGAACTCGGCCGGGTCGCCGACTCGGCCGGCGGGAGTGGCCGACCCGCGTTTCGCCAGCTGTTCCTCGAACGAGATGTTCTGCCGGCGGGCCTCGAACTCGATGCCGGACCGCAGCCGGTCGGTCAGAAAAGGCCCCGGCAATAATCCGTTAATCGTCACGTTGTATTTGGCGACCTGGCGAGCCAGGCCGGCGCAGAACGCGGTCAGGCCGGCGCGTGCGCCGTTCGACATGCCGAGATTGGGGATCGGCGACTTCACCGAGCCCGAGGTGATGTTGACGATGCGGCCGAACTTGCGCTCGCACATGCCGTCGACCGTCGCCTTGATCAGCATGATCGGGGTCAGCATGTTGTTGTTGACCGCCTTCTGCCAGTCTTCGATCGACCAGTCGCGGAAGTCGCCATGCGGTGGGCCGCCGCAATTGTTGACCAGGATGTCCGGGTTGGGGCAGGCGGCGAGCGCGGACTGCCGGCCCTCTTCGGTGCCGATATCGCCGGCGACGGCAGTGACCCTGGCGCTGGTCTCCTTGCGGATCTCCTCGGCGGTCTGCTCCAGCGTCTCCTTGGTACGCGCGGTAATGACGAGATCGACGCCAGCACGTCCGAGCGCCATTGCGCAGGCGCGCCCAAGCCCCTTGCTCGCGGCGCAGACGATCGCCTTTCGGCCGGCTATGCCAAGATCCAGCATGTTTCCTCCTTAGCGGCATGAGGGGTGACGAGACCCCGCGCGTTATAGCGGAGATGGCAAGCCGCGGCACCGGGTTCCGCCGTGGTGCCCCGCGAGGGGGAGCGGCGAATTTACACAGCTGTCCCGCGTGATCGGCATTGCGTCGATGACCAACCGGCGGTTATGCTGCGATCGATTATCAATTGCACGATCGCCGGCAATGCGTTTTTTCCCCTTTACCGCCTTCCTGGTGCTGGCCTATTCGGCTTCCGCTTTGGCGCAGGGGGCTCCGGTCACGATTGTGCTGCGCGATCACCAGTTTATTCCGAGTGAGGTACCGATACCGGCCGGAGTGCAGGTGCAACTCCTCGTCCGCAACGAGCAGAACACTACAGCCGAGTTCGAAAGCACTTCCCTGCACCGGGAGAAAGTCGTTCCGGCCGGTGGCCAAATCACTGTGTTTGTCGGCCCGCTCTCGCCGGGGAGCTATGAGTTTTTCGACGACTTTCACGGGGAAACCCGTGGCCATCTAGTAGCGAAATAGGCAGGCGGGCGATGTTGCCGACCGCGATCATCGTTTTCCGCGAGATTCTAGAAGCCGCGCTGATCGTTGGCGTGGTGCTGGCGGCGAGCCGCGGCGTGCCCGGCCGCGGGGTTTGGGTGTTCGGCGGCATTCTCTCTGGGGTGCTCGGCGCGATGGTGGTCGCCGCTGGTGCTGGGACCATTGCTGGCGCAGTCGACGGCATTGGGCAGGAGTTGTTCGATGCCGCGATCCTGTTCGCCGCCGTGGCAATGTTGGGCTGGCACAACATCTGGATGACACGACACGGCCGCGAAATGGCGAGTGCCGCCAACCGGCTCGGTACGGCGGTGCGCACCGGGGCGCGGCCGCTCTGGGCGCTTGCCATCGTCGTTGGGCTCGCGGTTCTGCGCGAAGGCTCGGAGGTCGTGCTGTTTCTTTATGGCATCGCGCTGGCCGGCGCCGGCGGTCCCGCGGCAATGGCGGTCGGCGGAGTGATCGGGTTGTTCGCGGGTGTTGCCGCGGGAGCAGCGATCTACCTCGGCCTCGTCAGCATTCCGTTGCGCCATCTCTTTGCGGTGACGAGCTGGCTGGTGCTGCTGCTCGCGGCCGGTATGGCTTCGCAAGGCGCCGCCTTTCTGCTGCAGGCCGACCTGCTGCCGCCGCTCGGTTCCAATCTGTGGGACACCTCCTTCCTGCTGAGCGAAGAAAGCCTCCTTGGTCGGGTCCTGCACACGCTTATCGGTTACACCGCGCAGCCTGCCGGCATCCAGCTCGTCTTTTATCTCGCGACCCTGCTGGTGATCGGCTGCCTGATGCGGCTCGTCGGCGGCAGCACGGCGCCGGCGCGCGCTGATAGCGCCCATTCTCAGCGCAGCGCCTAAAGCCGACGAGCAGCGGGAAACGGGAATGGGTCGCCCCGAATCCACGGTACAGTTGCGGTTGCGTCGCATTTTCATCACGGCCGCAGCGGCGCTGCTGCTCGGAGCCAAGCCGGAGCCCGCGCGTGCCGATTTCAAGGTGCAGATGCCCGATGCCGAGTACGGCGAATGGGAAATCGAGCCGATCGGCTCCTACGGGATGAGCGGCCGCCCAGACACCGACAACGAAAAGAGCTTCGTCACCGAATTCGGCTACGGCGTCACCAATTTCTGGCACACCGAAGTCGAATTCGAAACCTTCCGCCCGCCGGGGCCGCACAACCATCTGACGTTCAACCAGATCACCTCGGAAAACCGGTTCCAGTTCACCGAGCGCGGCGAATACTGGCTGGACCCCGGGTTCTTCATCGAATATGGGCAGGTCTTGACCAAGGGAGCACCGAACGAAACCACGTTCGGCCCGATCCTGCGCAAGGAATTTTTCCATACGGTCAATACGGTCAACCTGTTCATCGAAAAAGACATCGGCGGGTTCGCCTCGGGCCGGCCCGAGTTTACCTATGCGCTCGAAAGCCGGCTCGCGCTTGGTACGCCCGTCGAGCCCGGTATCCAGGCCTACGGCACGCCCGGGGCATTCGGCCACTTCTCGCCGATCAGCGAGCAGGACCATCGGGTCGGGCCGCAGCTCTTCGGAGAGGTGCATGAACTCGGGCCGGGCACGCTGAAATGGAACGGTGGGGTGCTGTTCGGCCTGACCCCCGCAGCGCCGCGCCGGACGCTGCGCTGGCAGATCGAGTACGAGCTCCATTTTTGACGACGATGGCACTGCGGCTTGTGCTCGCCGTAGTATGGCTGGCCGCGCTAAGCGCGCTCACCTCGCGCGCCGACGACACGCCAGTAATTGGGGACGCGGCCGTGCTGCACGATTTCATGATCCAGAACGTCTGCCTCGACGCGAAGAGCGCGGTGCTGATCGGTCATAGCCCGGCCGATCGCGACCCGGCGTGCGTCGCCCAACGCGATCTGCGCGCCGGCGAGCCTTTGCCCTATCACAAGCACGACCAACCCTCGCCGAACGGCGGTCCGCCGAAAGGCTACCAGCGGCATGATTCCTTCCCGGTCGAGACCGCCGGTCTCGGCACCGTTGTTGAGCACTCCTTCGATTTCGGCGGCTTCGAGAACCGGCGTTTCGGCGTCTTCGACCGTGGCGGCGACGGCGGCGACGTCGCGGTGTTCTCGCCCGGCGTGGTGTCGATCGCCGCGACCGAGGATGGCGGCGGCGGGTTTCAACTGTTTGTCGGCGAGTGCGAAGGGCCGGTCGGCGCCGCGGCTTTGATGCGCTCCTGGATCATTGCGCAATTCGATCCGGAGCGTCCGGCTCCGCTCGCCGGCGAAACCATCGCTCGGCTTAACGACCTGAAGGCCGGGGATCAGGAGAGCTGCCCGAGCCGCTTCAACGCAGCCTATACGCGCTGGCATGTCGCACCGGTGCGCTACCGCGCTGTGCCGGGTCAGGGCACGCCGATCACGCTGCTGACCCTGATCTCCGACCATTACGGCGGCGGCCATCGCGATACGGCCGACCACGTCGAGCGCTTCTATTTTACCCGCGAGCTCGGCGGCACCCGCTGGGAGCGCTGGCAGAACGCCAAGGGCAACCGCCAATACGACGCTATGACGGTCACCGCGGCCGCCGCGCGGTTCGCCGCGACCGGCCGTTGCAGCGACGCGCCGATGCCGGAGGGCGGCGCCGATTTCGTGCTGATCGATTGCCGCGAATGGACGCGGATCGTCCCGCCTGAGGACCCGGCCGGCGATCCGCCCGGGTTTTTCCTCAAGACGGTACGCGAACGGCCCGGCGCACCGGAGTTTTTCGCTGCGCCGAGCGAGGCGAAATAGGTCTCGCCAAACGCGCTTTCGCTCCGTTGCGGGCTACGCGCGCACGCCCCGATACAGCGGGCCGCGGATGATCTGACCCGGCAGGGCGTCGGTCAGCGCGCCGTGCTCGAACAGCACCTTGCCGTTGACGATGACGTGCTCGATGCCAACGGAATCGCGCTTGACCTGGATGCCGCCGCCCGGCAGGTCGGCGACGGGTTCGCGCGGCTTCGAGGCGATCGCGTCGGGGTCGAAGATCGTGATGTCGGCCGCCTTGCCTGCAGCGATGAAGCCGCGGTCGTGCAGATCATGCATCAGCGCGGTCTTGCCGGTCAGCCGATAGATCGCTTCTTCCAAGGTCATCGCCTGCTGGTCGCGCACCCAGTGCCCCAGGAGATGGGTGCTGTACTCGTGGCGATCGGCAGTGTGCGGTCGGGCGCCGCCGTCACTGGTGCCGATCACCGTGTAGCGCGAGCCGAGGATCTGCTTCTGCGCCGCCGCGTCGGTATTACGGTCAATCGCGATGAAGCAGGTCTGCAGTTCCTCGTCGAGCGACAAGTCGAGGAAGGCGTCCATCACGCCCTTGTTCTGTTCCCGGGCGATCTGTTCAACGCTCTTGCCCTCCAGGTGGCGGTTCTGACCCTTCTCGGTCATGAACACCTGCACCAGATCCCAGCGCCGGTTGAAGAAGCCGCGCGCGCGGCCACGCCGGTCAGTCATCCCGCCTTCCTGCTCGACGGTGCCTTCGACCGCCTCGGCGGAGAGGGCCTTGCGCAGTCCGGGGTCGCGGAAGGCGCGTATGCGCTCCTGATACGGCAGCGCCATGACTTTGTCCCAGCTCGGCATGCCGCGGAAGATGCCTTGCGGGTCGGTGATGTCCTCGTCCTGCGGAACATTGAGGCCGCGCTGCAGGTTGAAGATTGCCCCGGCGACGACCGAAGTGCACGAGCCATAGCAGCGCGCGCCGCTCTGGAATTGATCCTCTAGCCATTGCAGATGCTTCTGCCATTCCTCCGGGTTCGCGATCGGCTGCGACACGAGATTGTAGATTGACGGCCGCCCGGTGCGCGCCGCCAGCTGGCGGGCGACTTCGCGTGTCGCGGCGGTGCCGCCGGGCGCGCCGCCGGCGACCTGGAAGATGCCGGTGCCGAGCTCGCCGAGCACGGTGGCGAGTTCCCAGCGCTCGTCGTCGTCGCAGACGCCGGCCGGGTCGCCGCGATCCTTTGGCGCGGTCGAGAAGCCGAGCGCTCCGGCATGCATCGCCTCGCGGATCAGCTTCTTCATCGCGGCCATTTCGTCGGCCGTGGCCTGGCGCTCCGAGGCAGCCTCGCCCATTACATAGCGGCGGACGCCGGAGTGGCCGATCAGGGTGCCGACGTTGCAGCCGCGCCGCTTACCAAGCGTATCGAGATAATCGCCGATCGACTCCCAGCTCACATCGAGCCCGGCCTTCATCACGCTGAGCGGGATCTGCTCGGCGTCGGAAAAGAATTCGAGGTACCACTCGCCATCGCCTGGCCGCACGGGAGCGATGACCTGCCCGCATTGGCCGACGACGATCGTGGTGTGGCCGTTATGGACTGACGAGCCGCAATAGGGGTCCCACACCGCCTGCGGGTCGAAATGGGTGTGGTGGTCGATGAAGCCCGGCGCGACGACCCGCCCCTCGGCGTCGATCGTGTGCATAGCAGCCGCGCCATTCGCCTTGCCGACGCCAACGATCCTGCCGTTTTTTACTGCGACATCGGCCTGGAAGGCTGGTTCGCCCGAGCCGTCGACGATCCGGCCGTTCTTGATTATCAGATCGTACGCCATCCGCCGCTCCTCCCGAATTCCGATCCTCTATTCGAGGTTCTTATTGCGATTGAAGCGTGAGCGTATCGCGTTCGCCCCTCGCAGCGCTAATGCGTCGGCAGCAGGGCGGCTATGCCGAGCGCGGCCGACAGCAACACCGCGCCCCAGCGCAGCCACTTGATTGCGATCCAGCGCGTCAGCTGGCCGCCGAGGAAGACGACCGGCAGATTGGCGGCGACCATGCCAAGCGTCGTGCCGGCGACGACCGGCAACCATGTGGCGAATTGGGCAGCGAGGACCGCGGTGGCGATCTGCGTCCGGTCGCCGATCTCGACCAGAAAAAATGCGATGGCGGTCGCGCCGAAGACGCCGAGCCGCGGCTGCTGCGGACGTTCATCCTCGTCCAGGCGATCGGGAAACATCGCCCAGATCGCGATCGCGAAGAACGACGCCGCGATTACCCATTTCAGCCAGGGTCCTTCGAGCTTCTCACCGACAAAAAACCCGATGCCCGCGGCGATCAGGTGGTTGAGCAGCGTCGCGACAACGATGCCGGCGAGGATCGGCCAGGGTCGCCGGAACCGGGTCGCCAGCACCAACGTCAGGAGCTGCGTCTTGTCGCCGATCTCGGCGAGCGCCACCAGTCCGAACGAAACGGCTAAAGCTTCGATCACGGCGAATGCTCGCAGTTAGCTGTGCTGCGGCGCGCCGCGCTACCCCGTCCCGCCCGTGCGCAGCACGCGCTGGGCGATCGACCAGCGATGCACCTCCGAGGGGCCGTCATAGATCCGGAACGGGCGGACCTCGCGAAAGATGCGGGCAACGATCGTATCGTCGGTGATGCCGAGCCCGCCCAGCACCTGCATGCTGCGGTCGACCACCCGCCAGATCGCCTCCGAGCAAATCACCTTGGCCAAGCTCGATTCGTGCCGCCCGCGCTCGCCGTTATCGAGCACCCAGGCGGCATGCCAGATCACCAGCCGACAGGTGTGCAGGTCCATCTCGTTGTCTGCGAGCATGAACCCAACCCCCTCGTGCTCGCCCAACGGCTTGCCGAAAGCCGTGCGACGCCGGGCGTAATCCGTGGCAATGTCGTGCGCGCGGCGGGCGGCGCCAAGCCACCGCATGCAATGCGTCAGGCGCGCCGGAGCAAGCCTTGCTTGCGCATAGCGGAAGCCCTCGCCGACCCGCCCGAGGACCGCCGTTTCCGGCACGCGCAACTCGTCGAGCCGGACCACTGCATGCCCGCCGCTCATATACTGGTCGAGGGTATCGAGCACCCGCTCGATATGGATGCCGGGCGCGTTCATATGCGCCAAAAACATCGTCGAGCCGGCGGGGCCGAGCGGATCGCTCTCGTTCTTCGCCATGACGATCGCCAGATCGGCGCCGACGGCGCCGGTGATCAGCCATTTGGTGCCGTCGATGACGAAATCGCTGCCCGGCGCGTTGCTAGCCCGGCGGGCGGTGGTCAGCAGCATCGACGGGTCGGCGCCCGCACCGGGCGCCGGCTCGGTCATCATGAAGCAGGATCGGATGTCGCCGGCCGCCAGCGGGCGCAGCCATTCCTCCTTCTGCCGCTCCTCGGCGACCTGCTCCAACAGGTGCATGTTGGCTTCGTCCGGCGCGAAGATGTTCATCGCGATCGTCGCCAGCGGCGAATAGCCGGCTGCCTCGAAGACGATGGCCTTACCCCGATGATCGAGACCGAGACCGCCCCATTCGCGGCCGACATGCGGCGAGAGGAGGCCACGGGCACGCGCCAGCGCCACCAGCTCGCGGCGGAATTCCTCGGTGGGCCCATGCGGGGTCTGCCGCGGATCGGCCTCGCGCGGCATGATCTCGTCGCGCACGAAGCGCGCGGTGCGCTCCTTCAGTTCGATCAGCTCGGAAGGAATCGTGAAGTCCATGGGCTGGCTCCGCGCCTTGATGCCGTGGTATCGTTGAGGATCGCGTACGGCGGGGTCAAGCCGCCGGGTCAGCGGCCTGGGTGCCGATTGCCCCGTGATACACGCTGCGAACTCTGGTTCAATCTGCCGTCACGCACTCCCGCGCCCCCGCCCGGCGACGAACGGGCCGTGGACCTTCGGAGGATATCGCCATGACACGCAATCGCCTGTGCGGCATCGTTGCCGCGGCCATTCTCGCCGTATCGCCGATCTCGACCGGTGCGCGCGCCGATGCCCAAAGCGAGGCGAAGGCGATCGGCGAGGTCAATTTCCCGATCTCCTGCGCGCCCGACAGCCAAAAGATGTTCAAGCAGGCGGTCTGGACGCTGCATTCGTTCTGGTATCCGGAGGCGTTGAAGGCTTTTACGGCCATAGCCCAAGCGGAGCCGGGCTGCGCGATGGCCTATTGGGGCATCGCGATGAGCCATTGGTACCCGCTGTGGTATCCGCCCAATGCCGCCGCGCTGAAAGCCGGCTCGGAGGCGGTCGACAAGGCGATGGCCGCGGCGCCGAAAACGGATCGCGAGAAGGATTACATCGCGGCGATCGCCGCATTCTACCGCGACAATGACAAGCTGGATCACCGGACGCGCGCCGTCGCCTACGAGAAGGCGATGGAACAGGTGCATCTGCGCTACCCCGAGGATCGGGAAGCGGGCGTATTCTACGCGCTCGCCTTGAACGCGACCGCATCGCCCACCGACAAGACCTTCGCCAACAAGAAGAAGGCTGCCGATATCCTCAACAAGGTTTTTGCCGAACAGCCGAACCACCCCGGCGCGGTTCACTACCTGATCCACAGCGACGACACGCAGGAGCTTGCCGAGGCCGGTCTGCCGGCGGCGATCTGCTACGCCAAGATCGCGCCCGAGGTGCCGCATGCGCTGCACATGCCCTCGCACATCTTCACCCGGCTCGGAATGTGGCAGCAATCGATCGACTCGAACCTCGCCGCGCAAGCTGCGGCGTTGAAATACGCGCAGAAGAACCTCGGCGAGGGCGGCTTCGACGGCGAAACCGTCCATACCATGGATTATCTCGAATACGCGTATTTGCAGCGCGGAGAGGATGCAAAGGCGAACCAGGTCGTAGACGAGTTGCTCGGGTTTCGAAAAACCACCGCGCCGAACCTGCCGATGGCCTATGCGGTCGCGGCAATCCCAGTGCGCTACGCGCTCGAACGCCGCGACTGGCGTGCTGCCGCAGCGCTTACCTCGCCGACGATCGGCTTTCCTCTAGAACAGTTTCCTTGGGGCGAGGCGATGATCGCGTTCGCGCGCGGGCTCGGCGCCGCGCAAACTGGCGATACGGCAGGGGCGCAGGCTGAAATCGCCAAGCTGCAATCGTTCAAGGACAAGCTGCTGGCGGGGAAGGACACCTATTGGGCCAATCAGGTCGAAGTCCAGCGCCTGGGCGTCTCGGGCATCCTCGCGCATGTCCAGGGCGACGACACGAAAGCGGTCGAGCTGGTGCGGGCGGCGGCCGATCTCGACGCGACAATGGACAAGCATCCGGCAACCCCGGCCGAGGTGCTGCCGGCGCGCGAGCTGCTTGCCGATCTGCTGCTCGCAATCAACGACTCGGCTGCAGCGTTGAAGGAGTACGAGCTGTCGCTGAAGAGCGAACCCAACCGCTTTCGCAGCATCCTGGGCAAGGCGAGGGCCGCCCAGCAATCCGGCGACATGGCGACTGCGCGGGATGCCTATCAGAAGCTGCTGGCGCTGAGCAGCCAGGCGGACGCGGACAGGCCGGAACGGTCGGAAGCCAAAGCCTTTCTGTCGAAGAATATATGATCCTGGGGTTCAGCGGGTGGCGCGCCGGCGCCGCTCGCGAAAGGCGATATAGACACCTGACGCGATGATCACCGCGGCGCCGAGCCAAGTCCACGCGTCCGGAAAATTGCCGAAGATCAGGTAGCCGAGGATCGTTGTGCCGAGCAGCTCGACATAGCCGAGCGGGGCGATGACCGCGGCAGGCCCGGACTGAAAGGCGCGGATCACCAGATAGTGCCCGGCACCGCCTAGCAACCCGAGGCTGCCGAACAGCAGGAGGTCGATCGGGTCCCGCGGCATCACGAAGACGAAGGGCAATGCCGCGGTCATGATCAGCGAGCCGAGCAGCGCCGAAAACACGATCCCGACCGCGGCATCGTCGTAAAGGCCGACCCAGCGAGTGGCGATCTGATAGAGCGCGTAGGCCGCCGAGGACAGTAACAACAGCAGCACAGCCGGATCGTGCAGCCCAGTGCCGGGCCGTATCACCAGCAACGCTCCGGTAAAACCGACGATAACCGCGCTCCAGCGCCGGATGCCGACGCTCTCGTGCAACAGCGGCACCGACAGCGCGGTCACGATCAGCGGCGAGGTAAAGCCGATCGCAGAGGCGGTGGCGAGCGGGACCCGCGTGATCGCCACGACGAAAACCATGTTGCTGACCAGCATCAACAGCGACCGGCCGATCTGCACGCCGGGGCGCCGGGTCGCCAGCAGCCGGCGCCCGTAGCGCGGCAGAAACACCAGCAGCATGATCACGAGATGCCCGGTAAAGCGCGCCCAGACGATCTGCGCCACGGGGTAATGCGCGGCCAGCAGCTTCACCGCCGCGTTCATGAACGGGAACATCGAGACGCCGGCGCACATCAGCAGAATGCCGCGCAGCACATCGCTCTGCCGGCGGAGCGCGAGCGTGCCCGCAACCCCCGCTGGGGACGCGGCGCTCGGTGCGTTCTCGCTCAGAGGCAGGCGCGCATTGCCGCGGCGCATTCGCTGGCGGCGCTGCTCATGAAGCTGAAATCGCTGCCGGGAAGCACCAGGCGCACGCCCATGCCGATATAGCGGCGCAAGAGCTCCCGATCGGCGATGCCGCCGACCCCGGCGAACTTGCCGCGCGCGCGACACGCATCGACGAGGGTCTGATACGCGGCGACGATGCGCTCGTCGGCGAACTGGCCGGGGATGCCGAGCTCCATCGCCAGGTCGTTGGTGCCGATCAGCAGCGAATCGATCCCGGGCACGGCGGCGATCGCCGCGGCATTGGCGATCGCGGTCGGGGTTTCCAGCATCACAATGACTAGGGTCGCGGCATTGATCGCGGCACAGGTTTCCCCGATCCCAAGTTTGGCATAGCCGAGATGCGGCAGCCCGCCGGCGACCGAGCGGTGGCCTTCCGGCGGATAGCGCAACGCCTGCGCAATTTTCTGCGCCTCTTCGGGCGTATCGACATGTGGCATGACAATGCCGAGCGCGCCGCCGTCGAGCACGCGAGTCGCCATCCAAAGCTGCCCGGCTGGTACCCGGACCACCGGCGCGATGCCGACGCCCAGCGCGGCGACCGAGATCTGGACCGCCATGTCCAGGTCCATCGAATTGTGTTCGAGATCAAGGAACAGCCAATCGTAGCCGGCCGCTTTCATGATCGGCGCGATGTCGACCGTGCGCGCCTGGCGGATGATGACCCCGAGCGCCAGCTCTCCCGCGTTCAGCTTGTCGCGCGCGGCATTGCGCAAGGACGCCGCCATGATGTGTCCCCCGTCGAAAATTTCACTATTGCGATCCTACCGGCCGCCGCCCCGCGGGTCACGAGGCGCTCGGTCGCGCCGTCGTGCCCTCGCCTATCGGCGTTGACAAAGTAGCCTCTGGTGGCCACTTTTCCGCCATGCGCACCGTCGGCCTCAAAGTCCTCAAGAACAAGCTCAGCGAATACGTCCGGGCCGCGGGTTCCGGCGAAACGGTCGTCATTACCGATCGCGGTCGCCCGATCGCGGAACTTGTGGCGCCCCGGCAAGTCCCCGACCGCTATAAAGACCACCCGGTCCTGGCGCGAGGAGTTCGCGAGGGCTGGCTCACGCCCGCCCGAAATCCCGGTGGCGAACCGCCAGCGCCGAAACCCGTTCCCGGGATCACCTTCGAACGGCTCATGGCTGACCTCGGGCGCGACCGCGCAGATCGGTGATCTACGTTGACAGCTCGATCGCTCTCGCTCGGCTTCTGTCGGAGGCGCGCTCTCCTCCCGATCAGGTTTGGCGACAGCATTTGGTTTCCAGCACGCTGCTCGAATACGAGGTCTGGAATCGGATACACGCTTACCGACTGACCGATGCGCTTGGCGAGAATGCGCGCAACCTACTGGCGCTGATCGATACGGTGGAGATGACGCGCTCGATTCTGGCGCGAGCGTTGGCGCCGTTTCCGATTCCTGTCCGCACGCTCTATGGACTGCATCTAGCAACGGCGGAGTATCTGCACCGGCAGGACAGCTCGCTGGAGGTGGGCACTTACGACGAAGATTTGAAGATAGCGGCCACGGCACTCGGCATCCCGGTCGCGGAACTCTGACGGAATTGGCGCCAGGACCCGCCGCGCGTTGATCCGGTGCAGCGGCGTCCTTATGTTCCGGGCCAGCCCACGGGAGCAATATGACGACGCCGCTCAGCCATATCCGCAACTTTGCGATCATCGCCCATATCGACCACGGCAAATCGACCCTCGCCGACCGGCTGATCCAGGTCTGCGGCGGGCTCGATGCGCGCGAGATGCGCGAGCAGGTGCTCGACACGATGGAGATCGAGCGCGAGCGCGGCATCACGATCAAGGCGCAGACCGTGCGGCTCGATTACCGCGCCCGCGATGGCGAAAGCTACGTCCTTAACCTGATGGACACGCCGGGCCATGTGGATTTTGCCTATGAGGTGAGCCGGTCGCTCGCCGCCTGCGAAGGCTCGCTGCTGGTCGTCGATGCGAGCCAGGGCGTCGAGGCGCAAACCCTGGCCAATGTCTATCAGGCGGTCGCCGCCGGCCACGAGATCGTGCCGGTGCTGAACAAGATCGACCTGCCGGCCGCCGAGCCCGACCGGGTCAAGCAGCAGATCGAGGACGTGATCGGGCTCGATGCGGCCGATGCGCTGCTGATCTCGGCGAAGACCGGGCTCGGCATCGAGGATGTGTTGGAAGCGCTGGTGCAGCGCCTGCCGCCACCCGCGGGCGATCCCGAGGCGCCGCTCAAGGCGCTCCTCGTCGACAGCTGGTACGACCCTTATCTCGGTGTCGTGATCCTGGTCCGGGTCAAAGACGGCAAGCTGACGGCCGGGCAGAAGGTCCGGCTGATGGCGACCGGTGCGGCGCATCAAGTCGAAAGGGTTGGCGTCTTCACCCCGAAGGGCGTTGCCGTCCCCGAGCTTGGGCCCGGCGAGATCGGCTTCATCACCGCCGGCATCAAGACGGTCGCCGATTGCCGGGTCGGCGACACGATCACCGAGGACCGTCGCCCGGCGACTGAGCCGCTCCCTGGCTTCAAGCCGGTGCAGCCGGTGGTGTTCTGCGGGTTGTTTCCGACCGATGCCGCCGAATACGAGCGGCTGCGCGACAGTCTTGCGAAGCTCCGCCTCAACGACGCGAGCTTCCTCTATGAGCCGGAAACCTCCGCGGCGCTCGGCTTCGGCTTCCGCTGCGGCTTCCTGGGCCTCCTCCACCTGGAGATCATCCAGGAGCGGCTGCAGCGCGAATTCGACCTCGAACTGATCACCACCGCGCCCTCGGTCGTCTACCGGGTGCATCAGACGAACGGCCGGGTGCTCGACCTGCACAACCCGGCCGATATGCCCGACCCGGTCAAGATCGACCACATCGAGGAGCCCTGGATCAAGGCGACGATCTTCGTGCCCGACGAGTATCTCGGTTTGGTGCTGTCGCTGTGTCAGGAGCGGCGCGGGGTGCAGCTCGACCTGACCTATGCCGGCAGCCGGGCGATGGTGGTGTATCGGCTGCCGTTGAACGAAGTGGTGTTCGATTTTTACGATCGGCTGAAATCGATCAGCCGCGGTTATGCCAGCTTCGACTATCAGCTGGACGGCTACGAGACTGGCGACCTCGTGCTGATGAACATCCTGATCAACGGCGAGCCGGTCGACGCTCTGTCGATCATCGTCCACCGCAGCGATGCCGACCGCCGCGGGCGCGCGCTGTGCGAGCGATTGAAAGATCTGATCCCGCGCCAGCTGTTCCAGATCGCGATCCAGGCGGCGATCGGCGCCCGGGTCATCGCCCGTGAGACGGTGAAGGCCTTGCGCAAGGATGTCCTCGCCAAATGCTATGGCGGCGACGTGTCCCGCAAACGCAAGCTTCTGGAAAAGCAGAAGGAAGGCAAAAAGCGGATGCGCCAGTTCGGGCAGGTCGACATCCCGCAATCGGCCTTCATCGCCGCGCTCAGGATGGGCGATACCTGACCCTGCGCCGCCCGCGGCGCCGGTATAGTAGCAGCAACGCGACGCCGAGCACGATCAGTACCGGCGCGGTCCATACGGCAAGCGGTACGGCGGTGATGCCGTCGATATGGCCGGCCCCGAACAGCCGCGATCCCTCGGCAAGCAACAGGGGCAGCCATCGCCCGGTGTCGAGCCATACCAGCACATCCGCAACAGCACGCTGAGCCCAGCCAGCAGCAGCAGCCAGCCGAGCACCCGCCCGAAGATCATTCGACCAGCATAATAGAGGCTCGCTCTATAGTCCCATCGGCAAAGGCCCGCGGGAGGGCGGTTTGGCGTGTCGCGAAACCTCGCGAATGCCGCGAAATGCTTGACCGGCGCGCTTTCCGTTGCCGCCGCCTTTGGCTATCGTCCGAGACTGAGTGCCGATGAGCAGATCCGTGGGGAACATTGTGACAGCTTCGGAAGAGACCTACGATTTCATCGTCACCGGTGCCGGTTCCGCCGGTTGTCCGGTTGCGGCGCGGCTCAGCGAAAGCGGCCAGTACCGGGTGCTGATCCTCGAAGCCGGCGGTGTCGACCGCAACCCCTGGATCCACATCCCGCTCGGCTACACCAAGACCTACACCGATCCGCGCGTGAACTGGATGTTCGAGAGCGAGCCGGAGCCGCAGCTGAACGGCCGCACGCTCTACCAGCCGCGCGGCAAGGTGCTGGGCGGCACCAGCTCGATCAACGGCATGGTCTATATGCGCGGCACGCCCGCCGATTACGACAATTGGCGCCAGCGCGGCTGCGAGGGCTGGGATTGGGACCATGTCCTGCCGTTTTTCAAGAGAGGGCAGAATCAGGAGCGCGGCGCCGACGAGTTTCACGGCATTGGCGGCCCGCTCAACGTGTCGAACCCGGTGCGCTCGCCCTTGGGCGACGCTATGGTGAAGGCGGCAATCGAGGCCGGAGTGCCGGCCAATCCCGATTTTAACGGCGCCCGCCAAGAGGGCGTCGGCTATTACCAGACGACGACCAGCAACCGCCGGCGCTGGAGCGCGGCGCGGGCCTATCTCTATCCGAACCGCCACCGCAAGAACCTGACGATCGCCACCAATGCGCACGCAACCCGGGTGCTGATCGAGAACGGGCGCGCAGTCGGGGTCGAGTACCAGACGCCGCAAGGACGCCGCACCGCCCGCGCCCGGCGCGAAATCATCGTCTCGGGCGGCGTCTACGGTTCGCCGCAATTGCTGCAGCTGTCCGGGCTGGGGCCGGGCGAACTGATGCGGCAGCACGGCATCGAGGTGATGCGCGACATGCCCGGGGTCGGCGCGCATCTGCATGACCATTTCAACACATATCTGGTGTTTCGCTGCTCGCAGCCGATCACGATCAATGACCTGGCGATGAGCGCCGCGAGGAAGCTGAAGGCGGGGGTGCAATACGCGCTGACCCGCTCGGGTCATCTGTCGAATGCCGGCATCTATGCGGGCGCTTTCGTCAAGAGCGACCCGCGATTGGAGCAGCCGGATCTGCAGATCAATATGTTCGGCTGGAGCGCCTTGGAGCGGCTGCGCACCGGCATCAAGCCGCACCCGTTCTCGGCCTTCACCCTCTCCCCGGTGCATCTGCGCCCGGAGGGGCGCGGCACGGTGCGGATCAAGAGCTCCGATCCGCTGGCACCGCCGGCGATCCAGTTCAACTTCCTCGCCAGCGACTACGATTTCCAGGCGCTGATCTACGGCGCCCGGCTCAGCCGCAAGATCGCCGCGCAGCCGGCGCTGAAGCCGTTTGTCGTCGAGGAGGTATTGCCCGGCGCGGCGGTGCAGACCGACGAGGACATGATCGAGGAGATCCGAGTGCGTGGCGTCTCCAACCTGCACCCGGTCGGCACCTGCCGCATGGGCCGCGAGACCGACGCCGTCGTCGATCCGCGGCTGCGGGTCTACGGGGTCGAGGGGCTGCGCGTCGCCGACGCCTCGATCATGCCGCAGGTGCCGGGCGGCAACACCAACGCCCCCTCGATCATGATCGGCGAGAAATGCGCCGCGATGATCCTCGAAGACGTACGGGTCGAGACGCCCGCCCGCCGGGCGGCGTAGCTAAAGTCGGGGCGGTTGCAAGGGCACGGCGAGGTAGCAGCCGAATTCTTTGGCGAAATCGACCGACACGCGGGCGTGGACCCGGCCCTGCCGGTCGAGCAGTTCGGCATGGTCATCCAGCGGCACGACCGCGCCATGCCAGATATTCGGGTGAATGTAGAGGCCCTCCGTCCCGTCGCACCAGAAGGCGACAAAATCCTCCGGCTTCACGTTGTCGCCGGGCGGCGCTAGCGGCACGATGAACTGCTCGCGGTGCAACGGATAAAACAGCTGGCCGCCGTCCGGGTGATAGTTGGCGCGCCAGACCAGCGCCTGTTGGCGCGGCTTTGCCGGGCCGTCTGTTGCCGCCTCCTCCGGCCAGTTGCTCCAGGCGAAGAGGTAGCTGTCGCCGACCGCGTTGTTGCGGGCATACAGGGTCTCGCCCTTCCACCAGAACTCGAAAACCCCTTCGGTGACGCCGCCCTGGTCGCCCGAGTTCGGATCGACCGGCCGCCAGCCCTGGGCCGGCCAGCGGACGATCTCGATCGGGAAGTTTTGCGGGTCGTCGACGAGGCAGCCATAGCCTTCGAGCGTGGTCTCGGTGGCGACGATCAGCTCCGTCCGATGCACCCGCCGCACCCCGATCGTCGGCGTATAGGCGATCTCGCCGAGATCGAGATCATTCATGGCCTCTCCCTTGTCACGCCAGGCGGGCGCGGACCAGCGCCGACAGACGCTCGGCCGCGATCACGATGACGAAAGTTATGATCAGATAGAGCGAGACCAGCTGGTATTGGAAGAGGCTCATCGCCGACAGCAGCTCGAAACCGATGCCGCCGGCGCCGACAAACCCCAGCACCAGCGACGAGCGGATGTTCTCGTCGAGCCGGTAGAGCGCGATCCCGGTCAGCGCCGGCAGAATCGACGGCACGACACCATGGCTGAACACCTGCATCCGCCGTGCGCCGGTCAGGGTCAAGGCGTCGATCGGCGCCATGTCCATTTGCTCGATGGTCTCGGCAAAGAGGCGGCCGAGCATGCCGATCGAATGCACCGAGAGCGCAAGGGCGCCCGGGAAAGGCCCGAGCCCGACCGCGGTCACGAACAATAGCGCCCAGACGAGATCGGGAACGGCGCGGGCAAATCCGATCACGCCACGCGCCGCGTAGTAGAGGGGCCGCGAAGGCGTGACGTTCTCGGCAGCGAGGATCGCCAGCGGCAATGCCATGATGATGCCGCCCAAGGTGCCGAAGATGGCAATGTCGACGGTTTCCAGCGCCGGCCACCAGACGAGGTCGATCTTGGCGAAATCGGGCGGCATGGCGCGCCGGATAATGTCGGCCATGCCAAAGACGCCGGTGACCAGATCCTGCGGCCGCGCATGGACGACTATCGCCGACTGGACGACAACCAGCACCAGGAGCAGCAGGATCACAGCTCGCAGGGCGAGTGCGAGCGCTGCGGCCCAGCCGCGCTCGGCCAGCCGCGGGACCGCCGCGTCGAGGCTCAAGCGGCCTCGCTCAGATAGAGCTGCCGCACCGCCTCGCGCGGCACGTCGGCAGACGGGAGATCGAAGGCCATCCGGCCGTCGCGAATGCCGACGACGCGGTCGGCATAGGCGTAGGCGAGTTCGACCTGGTGCAAGACGCACAGCACCGCGAGATTGTCTTCGGCCGCCAAGTGCCGCAGCAGGCGCATGATGTCGTCTGCCGCCTCGGGGTCGAGGCTCGCGACCGGCTCGTCGGCGAGCAGCGCCTGCGGCCACTGCGTCAGGGCGCGCGCGATCGCGACCCGCTGCGCCTGGCCGCCGGACAGGGTACCGGCGCGCTGCGCGGCGAGATGGGGAAGGCCGACCTCGCTCAGATGGTAAAGCGCGGCGCGGCGCTCTGCGGCAGGCAGGCCGCCGAACGCGGTCCACAATCCGCCGTGGCGCCCGAGCCCCCCGGCGGCGACATTGCTCAATACGCTGCGCCGCCGGACCAGGCTCGCGTGCTGCCAAATCATCGCCAGCGGCAGCCGGGCTTGACGCAGCCGTTCGCCGTAGAGCGCAGCCAGATCGACGCCGTTGAGCCATATTTCGCCGGCGCTCGGGCGAAGCATGCGGGAGACGCACCGCAGCAGCGTGGTCTTGCCGCTGCCGTTGCCGCCGAGCACGACGACAAGCTCGCCCGCCGCCACGCTCAAATCGAACCCGGCGAGCGCCACCTTGCCGTTCGGGTAGCGCATTGTCAGGCCGGCAACCCGGAGCATGGTGCGCTACCGGTGATCTACTTCAGCTCAGCTTCTCCAGGTCGATGTGGAGCGTCTTGACCAGGTCGCGGATCCCGTCATAGGCGCTGTCGTTCTGCGGCACCAGCCGGGTGATGCCGGCGCCCACCATGATCTTGCGGTCGGCCGGGTCGAGCGTCGAAAGATCAAGGTTCTGCACGACGTCGCTCACCCGCTTCTTGAAGCTCTCCGGCAAATCGCCGCGCACCGTGAACGGGTCAGTCGGGATCGGGTCCGATTTCCACAGGAAGACCAGGTCGCCTTCCTTGTAGTGGCCGCGCTGGGTGGCGGATTCGAGCTGCTCGCTGTTCAGCTCGCCGGCATCGACCTTGTGGTTGTAGAGCGCCTCGAAGGAAGAAGTGTGGCTGCCGGCATAAATTCCTTTGATGTCCTTGTCGGGATCGACCCCGCCTTTGCGCAGCCCGTAGGCCGGGAACAGATGGCCGGAGGTCGAGGCCGGGTCGGAGAAGGCAAAGCTGTGGCCCTTGATGTCCGAGACAGTCTTGATACCCGACTCGGGATAGGTCACCAGGCTGGCCCAATAGGTGTTCGGCTTTCCGTCCGCGGTACCGAATGCCGCCACCGCCTCGGCCTTGGCGACCTGGTGCGCAAGCACGTAGCCGAGCGGCCCGAACTCGCCGATCTCGAGCTTGCCGTTGCGCATGGCCTCGATCTCGGCGTTGTAGCTGGTGGCGACGAAGACCTCGACCTTGCAGCCAAGCTTCTCGCCGATCATCTCGCCGACCTTCTGGTAGATCGGAACCAGGCGCGCCGCTGTGTCATAGGGCTCGACGCCGAAGCGGACGGTCCCGCCATTCGGGCAATCAGCTGCCTCGGCAGCCAACCCGCTGCCCGTATTCGCGGAGATGAGCGCAATAGCGGCAGCCGTGACCCAGAAATAGCTTCGGGGCATCGTCCTCTCCCTGTCCGGCGCAGTTGTGCGGCAAGAGCGTGGTCGACAGTCGGCTTCGTTAAACACCGGTAGTGTGAAAGTTGTGTGATGGTTTGATGACAGTCCGGCTCTCGCGTCCCGAATGCGCGTGCCAGCGCTCCTGACCGCGCGATTAGGGCGGGACAGACGGGCGAGCCATGTGAAAAAAGCGAACGTGGCTGGCCCGCTTCGGGCTTACACTGCGGTCAAATCGCCGCAGCGGAGGACGCGCCATGCAGTACCGTCGGATCTCGGCCGATTGCCATCTCGACCTGCCCTGGCTGCCGCCGGAGCTCTTCGTTTCGCAGGCACCGCGCGAGTTCAAGGACCGCATGCCCTTTGTCGAGGACGGGCCGGACGGGCCAAAATGGACCACCAAGGCCGGCGTCTTCATGGGCATTCCCGGCGCGGTCGGTTCGGTGGGCGCGCCGTTCGTTCCAGGCCAAAACTACCGCGTCGACAAAATGGCCGAGACCGGCCTCTACGAGGCCGGCAAACGCGGCGAGCGCCGCCCGGGCGATCCGCACCTCAGAATCAAGGAGATGGAGAAGGACGGTGTCGACGCCGAGATCATCTTCGGCATCCTCGGCGTCGCCTCGCGGCTTGAGGACCACGAAGCCGCCAACGAGATGCTGCGCATATACAATGACTGGCTGAAGGATTTCTGCAGCTATTACCCGGACCGGCAGATCGGTCTCGCCTGTCTGCCCTATGGCGATGTCGAGGCGGCGGCGAGAGAGGTCTACCGCGTCGCCAAGCTCGGTCTCAAGGGCCTCGAACTGTCGTGCTCGTGGGACATGGAACCGATGTGGCACCCGGTTTGGGAACCGCTGTGGAAGGCGGTCAACGACGTCCAGTTGCCATTGCATTTCCACACGTTCCCGTCGGTGCCGCAGAAGGTGCGGATGCAGCAGCAGGGCCAGGTTCGCCGGATGGCGCAGTTCACCTCGGTCGCCGGCTTCCAGATGAATTTGATCAACATCATCGCCGCGATCATCGGCGCCGGCGTGTTGGAGCGATATCCGAACATGCGGGTCGGCTTTGGCGAAAGCGGCATCGGCTGGCTGCCCTACGCGCTCGACCGCATGGATTTCGAGTTCGAGGACCGCTTCCGCGACCTGATGAAGCTGAAGCCGAGCGAGTATTGGCGCCGCCAGTGCCGCGCCACCTTCCAGTTCGACCGGGTTGGCGCCAAGCTGGTCGAGGATATGGGGGTGGAGACCTTGATGTGGGGCTCGGACTACCCGCACCCTGATGGCGTCTGGCCGGAATCCTCGAAATACATCGAGGAGCAATTCGCCGAGCTGCCGGCCGAAATCGTGCACAAGATCACCTGCGAGAACGCCGCCAAGTTCTACGGGCTGATCAACTGACAAAATGGCGGCTCCAAACTGCCATTTTATCGTCTCGGCGAAGGCTGGGATCCATGCTGGGCCCGCGACGAGTGGATGACGAATGGGTCCCGGACTTCGCCGGGATGACAAGGAAGGAATCAAGGAAATGGCCTACGATCTCCTGATCAAAAACGGCCGCATTGTCGACGGCTCCGGCGGCCCGTCGTTCCGCGGCGATATCGCGGTGAAGGACGGCAAGATCGTCGAAATTGGCAAGCTTTCGGGCCCGGCGGGCCGCACGATCGACGCCGACGGGCTCGTCGTCGCTCCTGGCTTTATCGACAATCACTGCCACTACGACGCGCAGGTCACCTGGGACCCGCTTTGCACCTATTCCTGCGACCACGGTGCGACCTCGGTCGTTTTCGGCAACTGCTCCCTGTCATTGGCGCCGGTGAAGAAGGGCAAGCAGGAGCGGCTCTCCGAGTTCCTCTCCTATGTCGAAGCGATCCCGATGGAAGTGCTGAAGACGCTGGAATTCACCTGGGAGAGCTTCCCGGAATACCTCGACCAGATGGACCGCAATCTCGGCGTCAATGTCGGCAATCTGATCGGCCACACCGCGGTGCGCTTTTACGTCATGGACGCCGACTGCCAGAAGCGCACCGCCACCGATGACGAGATCAAACAGATGCAGAGTCTCGTGCGCGAGGGCATGGAAGCGGGTGCGCTCGGCCTCTCGGTGTCGCGCAACCAGGGCCATTTCGACCCGCAGGGCGTCCATATTCCGGCGATCTGGGCGGACGAGAAGGAGATTTTCGCGCTCGGCGACGTGCTGCGCGAGATGGGCACCGGTCTGATCCAGTCGGGCGGCGGCAACGGCGCGGAGATGAAGGACGGACTGATGAGCCGGCTGTCGGAAGCGACCGGCCGTACCGTCGTCTACAACAATCTCGGCCAGACGATGCGGCGGCCCGGTCAATGGCAGAAGCACATGGAACAAGTCGATGCGACGACGGCGAAGGGCATCCGCGCCTTCCCGATGTGCACACCGAACCGCATCACCGACTACTTCACGATGCGCAACACCCAGACTTTCCGCGGCATGGCGGTGTGGCATCCGATCTGCCTGTCGAGCCCCGAGGACATGCTGAAGGCGTACGCCGATCCGGAGGTGCGCCGGAAGCTTCATGCGGAGGCGGTCGAATTCAAGAACGGGCCGGCGATCGGCATCTGCAGCACCTGGTGGGACTACATGGTCCTGCAGAACGCCGTACTGCCGAAGAACAAGCAGTACGAGAACATGAGTCTCGGCCAGATTGCGGAAAAGCAGGGCAAGGGCATCATCGACTGCTTCCTCGACCTCGCTATTGAGGAGCACCTCGACACCGAGTGGCTGCACGGTGAGAATAATGTCGACGACGCGGCGGTGGCGCAGATCCTGACCTATCCGAATGCGGTGATCGGCCTGTCGGATGGCGGCGCGCATGTCCAATTCCAGAGCGGGTATGGCTTCAGCACGCGCCTCCTCTCCGAGTGGGTGCGGGAAAAGCAGGTGATGTCGCTGGAGACCGCAGTGCGGCGGCTGACCTTCGAGTCGGCCTCGACCTTCGGCCTCTACGACCGCGGCCTGCTGCGCCCCGGCATGGTCGCCGACATCGTGATCTTCGATGCCGACACGGTGAAGCCGCTGCCGCTCGAAGTGCTGCACGACTTCCCGACCGGCGCCAAGCGGATCAAGGAGCCGGCCCAGGGCATCCGCATGACGATCGTCAACGGGCAGGTGCTGCTCGAAGAGGGCAAGCATTCGGGCGCGCTCCCCGGCCGCGTCCTGCGCAACACCTACTACAAGGCGAACCACGCCTAGCCGACCACCCCTCACCCCGACCCTCTCCCCGCAAGCGGGGAGAGGGAGTCGCAGCGCAGCGATGGCCGGTTTGGGGGCAAAGCTTGACGGCGAGCCGGCAACCTGCCGATAATTCCGGCAGTCCAAGGGGTGCCCCGGCGAAGGGGCTGAGATATCGCTGGTTCGGCCGGTCGACATAGATCGGACGGGGCGCGAAAACCCTTCGAACCTGATCCGGGTCGTACCGGCGTAGGGATAGGAACGCCCATCTGGCGAACTACCGGGCGGGCACCGAACCCCCACATCGCAATTCGATCCGGGTCTTCGCCAACGGAGACCGACCATGCCCGATTCCGCTCCACTGTCGTCCGTGTCGCTCAATGGGAAGGGCGCGGAGCCGCGCGTCACCACCGGCGCCTTTCCGTCCTCGCGAAAGATCTATGTCTCCGGCCGCCGCCATGGCGATATCGGCGTGGCCATGCGCGAGATCGATCTGGAGCCGAGCGCCAACGAGCCGCCGATCCGGGTCTACGACACCTCGGGCCCGTACTCCGATCCCGCGCTGACGACCGACATCCACCTTGGCCTGCCGGAATTGCGCCGCTCTTGGATCCTCGTCCGCGGCGATGTGGAGGAGATCGAGGGCCGCGCGATCAAGCCCGAGGATAATGGGCTGAAGCGGGACGAAGCCGGCGCGGTGCCGGTGTTCGACCGCGGCGGGCGCAAGGTGCTGCGCGCCAAGCCCGGTCAGGCGGTGACGCAGTTCGCCTATGCCAAGCGCGGCATCATCACGCCGGAGATGGAATATGTCGCGATCCGCGAAAACCTCGGCCGCGACAAGCTGGCCGACCGAATCGACGCCGGCGAGTCGTTCGGCGCCAGCATCCCGGACCACGTCACACCGGAGTTCGTGCGCGACGAGATCGCCCGCGGCCGCGCCATCATCCCGAACAACATCAACCATCCGGAAACCGAGCCGATGATCATCGGCCGCAACTTCCTGGTGAAGGTCAACGCCAACATCGGCAACTCGATCGTGACCTCCTCGGTCGCCGAGGAGATCGACAAGATGGTGTGGGCGACGCGCTGGGGTGCTGACACAGTCATGGACCTGTCGACCGGGCGCAACATCCACACGATCCGCGAATGGATCATCCGCAACTCGCCGGTGCCTATCGGCACCGTGCCGATCTATCAGGCGCTCGAAAAGGTCGGGGGCAAGGCCGAGGAGCTGACCTGGGAGTTGTTCCGCGACACCTTGATCGAGCAGGCCGAGCAAGGGGTCGACTACTTCACGATCCATGCCGGCGTGCGGCTCGGATACATCCACCTGACCGCGTCCCGCGTTACCGGCATCGTCTCGCGCGGCGGCTCGATCATGGCGAAATGGTGCCTCGCGCATCACCAGGAGAATTTCCTCTACACCCATATCCGCGAAATCAACGAGATCATGCGGACCTACGATGTCAGCTACTCGTTCGGCGACGGCCTGCGTCCCGGCTCGAACGCCGATGCCAACGACCGCGCCCAGTTCGCCGAGCTCGAAACCTTGGGCGAATTGACCAAGCTGGCCTGGGAGGATGGCGTTCAGGTCATGATCGAGGGCCCCGGCCATGTGCCGATGCACAAGATCAAGATCAACATGGAGAAGCAGCTCGAGGAATGCGGCGAGGCGCCGTTCTATACCCTCGGGCCGCTCGTCACCGACATCGCGCCAGGCTACGACCACATCACCAGCGGCATCGGCGCGGCGATGATCGGCTGGTTCGGCACGGCGCTCCTCTGCTACGTGACCCCGAAGGAGCATCTCGGGCTCCCCGACCGCGACGACGTCAAGACCGGCGTCATCACCTATAAGATTGCCGCCCACGCCGCCGATCTTGCAAAGGGGCATCCGGCGGCGCGCGAGCGCGACGACGCGCTGTCGCGGGCGCGCTTCGAGTTCCGCTGGCGCGACCAGTTCAACCTGTCGCTCGACCCGGAGACGGCCGAGAAGTTCCACGACCAGACCTTGCCGGCGGACGGCGCCAAGCTGGCGCATTTCTGCTCGATGTGCGGCCCCAAATTCTGCTCGATGCAGATCACCCAGGAGATCCGCGACTACGCCAAGAGCGGCATGGCCGAGAAGTCGAGGGAGTTCCGGGAGCACGGCGCCGAAATCTACACCGACGAGCATGGCCAGCCTCGGGTCGCCGCGGACTAACGTCATTGTCATTGCGAGCGCAGCGAAGCAATCTCGCGCCGATCGGGGCTCAGCCCATCGAGATTGCTTCGTCGCTCTGCTCCTCGCAATGACAGATCAATCCACCGCTGACCTCGATGCGCGGCGCGCGGCGCGGCGCTATCCCGAGCGCCCGATTGTCGCGGTGCTCGCGGTCGTGTTGCGCGGCGAGGGCCCGGAGACCAGGGCCCTCATCGTGCAGCGCGCACAGCAGCCCAATGCCGGGCGCTGGGGCTTCCCAGGCGGCGCCCTCGAACTCGGCGAGACCGTCGCCGAGGGAGCGATGCGCGAACTCTTTGAGGAGACCGGCATCGTCGCCGAGCCCGCCGGCATCCTCAACGTGCACGACGCGATCCATCGCGATGCCGAAGGCCGCGTGCAATTCCACTACACGCTGATCGCGGTACGCGGCGTGTGGCGCTCGGGCGAGGGCGAACCGGCCGACGACGCCGCCGCCTGCGCCTGGGTCAGCCGGGAGGATATTCTCGCCGAGAAATACCCGAGCTTCCCGACCCTCTTGCCGCTGTTCGACCGCGCGCTTCAGTCAAGCGTCAGCAGCCGGCCATAGCCGGCGATCGGCAACCGCACGCCGGCCAGCCGCAGCGCGTGCCACATCATCGCCGACGCGCTGGAAATGACCGGTTTGCCGAGATCCTGCTCCAGCGCCTCCAGCACCGGCAGGGTCGGCAACCCGGTGCCGGTCAGAAACACCGCCTCGGCGTCTTGGCTGTCGATTTGGCGGGCCAGCCGATAGGCGCGCTCGGCGGTTTCGTCGTAGATGTTGGTGACCCCCGGCAGATTGTCGAAGCTGACCACCTCGAAGCCGTTCGCCTCGAGATGCGCCTTGCCTTGCAGCATGGTTTCGCGCGCGTAGGGCGCGCCGAGCGCGACCCGGTGCGCGCCGAGCCGCTGCAAGCCCGCCGCGACCGCGGCAAACGCCGTCGTGACCCGGATGCCGGTCGCGGCCGAGAGGCGATCAAGCAGCCCGGCCTCCCGTTCGGACCCGAGATGATAGCTCGTCGCCGTGTGGGCGATCACGATCACGTCCGGCTGGACCATCGCCAACAATTCGACGCTCTCGCCGATGTGGTCGATCATCATCTGGTTGCGTTCGGCCTGGCCATCGAGCGAGCCGGTCGCGCCCTTCGCCACCATGCGCTGGAAATGCACCGACACCCCCGCCGGCGCCAGTTCGATCATCTCGGTTTCGACGGTCGGGTTGCCGGGTGGGACCAGAAAGCCGAGCCGCGCGCGCCAGCCGATCATCGCCGTGCCTCCGTTCATCTCCGAGCCTGGGCATCTCCTCGCCCGGGCATCTCCGAGCCTGGAACCGAGACCGAAGCGTAACGGCTCGATGCCGCGGCGAACAGGCATGCCGCGCGGCTCCGCGCCGTCCCGGCCTGCGGCATCTTCCGCTTTACCAGCCAGGCGCAACCGGGCGGTTGAGGGACTGAAACCCGCTTGCTGCATCTGCAAGGAATCAGCAGTAAAAATTCGCGCGTCGGTTGCGCCGCTATTCCAAAAGCGAGGCGTTCCGCCGTCAATCGCAGGCTGGCCGAAATTTGCGCCGCGCCGGTTGCAGCAAAAATCTGCTGCTGTTGACGCCGCATCCGCTGCTGTTGAGCCGTCATTCCCCGTGCAAGCGACGTGCCTTCGTCCTGGGCCGCCAATATTGCCAATTTCGCGATGCGATGTCGGACCTCTCTCCTTCCCTGCTTCTTGCTCACGGCCTTTAAATCCGGATTAATGCGGGCGAGAAACATACGATGCGATTATGGCGATTTTATCGTCGCTGTATACGCCCGCCTCGTGCCCCGCCCCGTGAAGGGTGCCCACGTCTCGATGAGATTTGCTGAAATCGTAGGGCGGATGTAGCGAAGCGCAACCCGCCATCGGTTCCGGGGTCGCGCGGCGGGGTTACCCCCGGCGTCGCCGGCGTCCACTCGCCCTACGTCAACTACATCGATACGCCTCGGGAGCCCTCTCCCGCGATGCGGGAGAGGGTAGTCCGATGCGGGCTTACGCCGCCTTCGAATATTTGCCGGTGGTTTGCGGGGTGATGTCGGGATAGGCGCCGGCGGTCTTTTCCTTGGCCGCTTCGTGCATCTGGAGGCGGGTCTTGCGCTCCCATTTGCGCTTCAGCTCGTCCTTGACGCTGAAGGCAAGCCGGCCGAGCCCCTCGACCTCGAGCTCGATCTTGTCGCCGTCCATGAACGGGTTGAGGCCGCGGTGGTTGGTGCCGGTGGCGATGATGTCGCCCGGCTCCAGCGTGTGGATCGAGGACAGCCACTCGATGCAGCGCGGGATCTTGTGCCCCATGTCGTCGGTGTTGAAGTTCTGCATCAACTGGCCGTTGTTCCACAGTCGGATCTGCAGCTTCTGCGGATCCTTGATCTCGTCTGATGTGACGATCCACGGGCCAATCGGCGCGAAGGTGTCGCGCGATTTCATCTGGAAGAAGACGTTGCCGGAAGGCGGCAGGCCGCGCGCCGAGCCGTCGATGAAGTTGGTGTAGCCGAAGATGTAGCTCATCGCGTCGGCCGCCTTCACATGGCTGCAGCGCTTGCCGATGATGACGGCCATCTCCGCTTCGCCCTCGAAGATCGTCGCCGGCACATCGGGCAGCACCATCGTGTCGCCCTGGCCGATAATCGCGGAGGGGGATTTGTGGAAGGCGTTGATCGGCGCCGGCTCCTTGCGGGTGCCGTCTTCCATGTAGTTGACCGCCATGCAGTCGATCGTGGTCGGCTTCGGCAATGGCGGGCGGATGCGCACGCTGGAGAGCGGGATCGTCTGGCCCTGCGCCGCCGCCTGCTCGAGCTTCTGGCGATAGCTGGAAAAGCGCTCGATGAGGCCGTTGATCAGATCGCCGGGGCCGACATGCGGGATGTCCTTGACCACGGCCGACACGTCGACGACGGCGTTGTCGCCCTTCAGGACGCCGAGTTTGAAGTCGTCGAAATAGAGGATCTTCATAGGTTGCTCCCTTTGCGTGAATCTCGGGCCGACCGCCGCCATGTGGGCCTCGGCGCGGCCGGAGCTTATACCGCTTCCGCGGGCTTGCGGAACCGGGTTGTTGCCGCGGGCAGCGTTGCCATTCCCGGGCGGGCATGGCTATCGTCCTTGCCAGCGGACAGAACGCAATCCGGGAGGAAAGCATGAGCGTCGCCCAGGTCAACGGCGTCGACATCCATTACGAGATCCTCGGCGATATCGGGCCGTTCGTCGCCTTGCAGCCGGGCGGGCGGCGCGGCGGCGCGGCGGTCAGGCCGCTGGCCGAGAAGATCGCCGAGGCCGGCTACCGGGTCCTCGTCTACGACCGGCGCAACACCGGCGCCTCCGACGTCGCGATCGAGGGCGAGTCGGAGAACGACATCTGGGCCGACGATCTGCACGAAATGCTGCGCCAGTTGCACGCACTGCCGGCCTTTATCGGCGGCAGCTCCTCGGGTTGCCGGCTGGCGATGGTGCTGACCCTGCGCCGGCCGCAGGCGGTGCGCGGCCTGCTCTTATGGCGGGTCACCGGCGGCGGCTATGCCGCAAAGCACCTGACGAACCAGTACTACAACTCGCATATCGAGGCGGCGCAAAAGGGCGGCATGGAAGCGGTTTGCGGAATGGAGCATTGGAGCGAGGTGATCCGCGCCAACCCGAAGAACCGCGAGCGGCTGATGGCGATGCAGCCGCAGGATTTCATCGCCCGCATGACGCAGTGGAAGCGCAGCTTCGAGGCGGGGTCGGACCATCCGGTGATCGGCATCAGCCCGGCGCAACTGCGCTCGATGAGCGTGCCCACGGTGATCGCGCCGGGCAACGACCGGGTGCATCCGCGCCTGCCGGGCCAGATCGCGCACCGGCTGATGCCGAACGCCGAATACCGCGAGGTGTTGACCGAGGACCGCATGGACCTCGATGTCGCCTTCGAGGATTGGGAGGCGAAGGAAGGGCTCTTGGCGGCGATCTTTATCGACTTCCTGCGCCGCCATCACAGGGGCTGATTAATTTCACCACAGAGGCACAGAGGAAACGGAGCAACCTCGCGTCATTGCGAGGAGCGGAGCGACGAAGCAATCTCGGTGGATCATTCACTCCGCACGAGATTGCTTCGCTTCGCTCGCAATGACAGCGAACTCTGTGCTCTCTGTGCCTCTGTGGTGAATTACTCGTGGGGCGGGCCCATTGGGTTGCGGCGGATGCCGGGGCGCAGGTGGCGGTAGGGCAGCTCGGCTGGGTCGGTGACATGAGCGCCGGGCGAGCGCACGCAGAGAATTTCTTCGGCGATCGGCTGGAAATCGGCCCGGAAATGCACGGTCGATTTCAGCACGAGGATCGGCACCTCGGCCGGCTCGACTCCGACGTGCCGGAACATCTCCTTGTCGTTCGCCTGGATGCGCTTCGCGGCGAGCACCGCCGAGACGCCGCTGTCCTCGTCGGTGACCAAGGCCATCGGGCCGATATTGAACTTGGCGCCGCCATACATCGGCCCGGTGCCGGTGAAGCGGCCGCTGCCGAGGCGCACGATCCGCCACTTCGCCTCGACCGGGGTCTCGCCGGCGTACCCCACCTTGGCGCCGACGCCGCAAGGGAGCAGCGCGCCCTCGCCGGCGGCCTCCGCCGCCGCGGCGGCCTCGGGATCGACCATCATGCCGATCACCGCGCCCTTCGCCCGCTGCGCGATCAGTGCCCGCAAAATCCCGACCGTGTCGGAGGTGCCGCCGGCGCCGGGATTGTCCTGCACGTCGGCGAGAATGACCGGCTTGGTCGCGTGTGCTGAGAGGCGCAAAGCTTCGGCGACCGCCTCCTCCGGCGTGTAGAGCTTGCCGGCGAAGGCGCCCTCGCGGTGCTTGATGACGGCGGCGATACGGTCGGCCGCCGCCTCGGCCGCCTCGCGGTCATGGCCGTAGACGACCAGCGCCGGGCCGCATTCGCGGATGTCGGCCGGCGGGAAGCCCGGCGTATGGGTGATCGAAACGATGCCCTGATTGTGCGAGCCGCCTGGGATGGCGGCTCCCGCGGCGGCGCTGCCGCGCTCGATCTCCTCGATCAGTTCGAAGACCCCCTTGGCCGGCTCCATCAGCGTGCATTGCCAAACGAGCGGGATCAGGAAATCGATCTGCCGGTAGGCCTTGTAGAGCGGTCGGCGGTCTTTCAGCAGACGGTCAAGCAGGCGCGCGGCACGGCCGCCGGTCGCCGCCATGTCGATATGCGGATAGGTGCGGTAGCCGATCATCGCCGAGGCGTGGCGCACCATCTCGGGGGTCAGATTGGTGTGAAAATCGAGGCTGGTGACGATCGGCAGCCTGTCGCCGACCAGCGCGCGGATGCGGCGCAGCAACTCGCCCTCGCCGTCCTCGTGATGCTCGACGACCATCGCGCCGTGCAGGTCGAGATAGATGCCGTCGAGCGGGCCGTAGGCGGCGAGGTCGTCGAGGATCGCGCCGGCGACCTTCGCGTAGGCGTCGCGCTCGACATAGGAGGAGGGCGGCGCCGAGCACCAGCACAAGGGTAATAGCTCGTGGCCGAGCTCCTGCAGCGCCGCGACCGCGCCGGCGATGGGGATGTTGTACCCCTCGACCGCAGGGATCAGCTCCGGCCCGCGGATAAAGCCGGGCCAGGCGTCGGCGCGCTCGAAATCGGCCCAGGTGGCGCGCTGCGGCGCGAAGGTGTTCGTTTCGTGCTGAAACCCGCCGACCGCAATCCGCGCCATTCCGATCACCTCAAAGAATAATTAGCTTTCAATTCCGCAGCCAGTTTTCGACCGTCAGGCCAGGGACGCGCGAAAACTCTCGTTCATTGTCCGTCACGACAACTAACCCAAGCGAGAGTGCTTGTGCCGCGATCAGCAAATCGTTTGGCCCCACCAGTCTTCCGCTTCCCTCAAGAAGGACACGGAGGTGCGCGTACACCTCGTCGACTGGCGGTTCCAGCGGGAGCACCTCCAATCCGTTAAGTGTTTCTGCAACCCTTGTCGATAGCCGTCGAGAACCCGTTTTTGCGACCCCATAACGCAGTTCAGCAGCGACGATAATGCTTGTGCAGATTTGGGCGTTGCCGACCTGACGAGCACGCCGAGCTGCAGGTCCACGCGGATTTCGAATGTTGTCCGACAGAATGTTCGTATCGAGAAGGTATCGCCCAGTCAAAACTCGACGTCCTCATAGGGCAGCTCTTCAATGGGCGGAAACTCTTCGTCGATAGGGTCCCAACTATCCAAGAGTTCGATGAACGATTTGCGGCGCGTGGGTTCGATGACAAGGCGATCGCCTTCCTTGCGCATGACCGCCTCATCGCCCGGGAGTTCGAATTCGCGAGGGATGCGGACCGCCTGATTACGGCCGTTTCGAAACAGTTTGACGTGTCTTTCGGTGGCCATTTGCTCGAGTCTCTAGGCATAGTCCAGGCATATGTCCAGGCATATGTCCAGGCATATGTCCAGGCATATGCTAGATAGCGCACCAGCGGCTGTCAACCGCGACTCTGACGTTATAATCGCGATGGCGGCCGGGATGGCCGCGGTCCGAGGGAGACTCGCATGGAAACGCGCGCGGCGGTGGCTCACAAGGCGGGGCAGCCTCTGTCGATCGAGACGGTGCGGCTCGACGGTCCGAAGGCCGGCGAGGTGCTGGTCGAGGTGAAGGCGACCGGGATCTGCCACACCGACGCCTACACGCTGTCGGGCGCCGACCCCGAGGGGCTGTTTCCGGCGATCCTCGGGCATGAGGGGGCCGGCATCGTTGTCGATGTCGGGCCGGGGGTGACGAGCCTCAAAAAAGGCGACCACGTCATCCCGCTCTACACGCCGGAATGCCGGCAGTGCCCCTCGTGCCTGTCGCGCAAGACCAACCTCTGCACCGCGATCCGCGCGACGCAGGGTCAGGGGGTGATGCCCGACGGCACCAGCCGCTTCTCGCTCGGGCGCGACAAGCTGTTCCACTACATGGGCACTTCGACCTTCGCCAACTTCACCGTCTTGCCGGAGATCGCGGTGGCGAAGATCCGCGAGGACGCGCCGTTCGACAAGGTCTGCTACATCGGCTGCGGCGTCACCACCGGGATCGGCGCGGTCATCAACACCGCTAAGGTCGAGCCGGGCGCGCGGGTGGTCGTGTTCGGCCTGGGCGGTATCGGCCTCAATGTCGTACAGGGCGGCCGCATGGCCGGCGCCGACATGATCGTCGGGGTCGATTTGAACCCGGGCCGGCGGGCGTTGGCCGAGAAATTCGGCATGACCCATTTCGTCAATCCGAAGGAGGTCCAGGGCGATCTCGTGCCCTATCTCGTCGATCTGACCAAGGGCGGCGCCGACTACAGCTTCGAGTGCATCGGCAATGTGCACACGATGCGGCAGGCCTTGGAATGCTGCCACCGCGGCTGGGGGGTCAGCGTCATCATCGGCGTCGCCGCCTCGGGGCAGGAGATCAGCACCAGGCCGTTTCAGCTGGTGACCGGGCGGGTGTGGAAGGGGACGGCCTTCGGCGGCGCCAGGGGCCGCACCGACGTGCCGAAGATCGTCGACTGGTACATGGAGGGGAAGATCAACATCGACGACCTGATCACCCACACCTTGACCCTCGACGACATCAACAAGGGCTTCGATTTGATGCACGCCGGCGAGTCGATCCGCAGCGTCGTCGTGTATTGAGCCCGCGTGGCTGAGAGCGGCTGTGTGCATCCTTCGAGACGGCCGCTTCGCGGCCTCCTCGGGATGTCGCACGTTTGCTGAATGCCCTCAGCCAAACTCCGTCATGCTGAGGAGCGCCGAAGGCGCGTCTCGAAGCACGCGAAGCGCCGATGCAGCTCTTACTTCGCCGCACCCTGCTTCAGCGCGGCGAGGCGCTGTTCGACCTCCTCTCGCCCGGGGGCGTTTGCCGGCAGTTGGGCAAGGAGTTGCGACCACAAATCGCGCGCGGAGTCCTTGTGGCCGGCATCGGCCTCGGCGATGCCGACATACCACAGCGCCATCTGGTTCTTCGGCTCGGCCTGCAGGATCTGGCGGAACAGCGCGGTGGCCTCGGCCGGCGGCGCGGGTGCGTCATCGCCCGCCGCGGCGATGAGCGACTCGGCGTAGCCCTGCTTCAGGCCGATGTCGTCGGGCCGCAGCCTGGCCGCGCGGGCATAGGCGTCGCGAGCCTTGTCCGGCTGGTTCAGCACGATGTAGGAGCGCGCGAGCCGGGTCCAACCGTCGACATCGTCGGGCTGCTGCTCAAGCCGCGCCGCCAGCCGCTCGACCATCGAATTGATCATCGCCTGGCGGTCCTGCGGCGAGGCGCCGGCGAGCGCCTGTTGCGCCTCGCGGACCTTCTGCGGATCGGGCGCCGAACCGGTGGACGGCGGGGCGGCGCTCGCCGAAGAAGGTGCCGCAGCGGAAGCGGGCGTTGGAGGATGCCCCGGCGGCGGCGCGGCGCCGGGAGTGGCCATCGGCGGATGCCCCGGCGGCGGCCCGGCGGCGGCGAGCTTGGGCAAGGGTGCTCCGGAAGACGACTTCAGCGTCGCCGCATCGACGCCCAAGGAGGCCGCGGTCTGCTCGATGCGCTTCTGCACCATCGGCAGCCAGTCGGCATCGGCGGGCGAATCCACCGCCAGATCGACCCAGGACTGCAGCGCCCCCTTGCCGTCGCCCTGCTGCATTTGCGCCAAGGCGAGATAGTAGCGGGACCGCGGCGCCAGCTCCGGGTCGTTGAGCCCGGCCTGGAACGCCTCCTTGGCCTCCGCGGTCACGGTGCCGCCGGCCGCCAGCACCGCCGCCTCCGCCCAATCGCCCCAGATGTCGGCGCGTTTCGCCGATAGATCGACGGCGTGCTTGTAGGCGTCGGCGCCATCCTGGTAGCGGCCGAGGCTCATATCGGAGCGGGCCAGCAATACCCAGCCGGTCAAATCGTCCGGATGGTCCTTCAGATGCGCCGTCAGTTGCTGTACCGCCTCGGCCATGTCGACATGCGGCGCGCCCTGTCCCGCGTTGTCCGCCGTTGTCGGGGCCGGGTTCGTACCGCGCGAGGCGTAGGGCTGATCCGGCATCGCCGGGGACCCCAGCACCGCATAGAGCGCCCAGGCGGCAAACGGCAGCAGCAAAACCGCCGCGGTCGCCGCCGCGAACGGCATCGCCGAACTCGGCGCCGCGACCGGAGTGGCCGGGTTCAGCGCCAGGATACGTCGGCCGATCTCGGTGCGGGCCGCGTCGGCCTGCTCGGCGGACAGGACGCCGCGGCCGAGGTCGCGCTCGATTTCGGCCAGCTGGTCGCGGTAGACCGCGAGGTTGTAGGCGTCGCGCGATTCGGCCCGCTGCCGCCGCACCAGCAGCGGCACCAGCAGCAGCGCCATCGCCAGCGAGGTCAGGCCGATCAGCCCGACGGCAAGACCGATGCTCATGCCCGCGCCTCCGGCTCGGCGGCGGCGTCGAGGACGGATTTAAGGCGGCGGCGCTCCTCGGCGCTCAACGGCGGGGGCTCGTCGCGGCGGCGATGCCGGTAATAGCGGTGAATGCCGAAGGCGCCGAGCAGCAGGATCAGCGCCGGCCCACCCCACAACAGCACCGTGTCCAATTCGAAGGGCGGGCGCAGCAGCACAAAATCGCCGTAGCGCGCCCGGATATAGGCGACGACCTGGTTGTTGCTGTCGCCGGCCTTGATCCGATCGCGGACCAGGACGCGCAGATCGTGCGCGAGATCGGCGTCGGAATCGTCGATCGACTGGTTGCGACAGACGAGGCAGCGCAGCTCCTGGCCAACCTCGCGCGCCCGCGCCTCCAGCGCCGGGTCGGGCAGCATCTCGTCGGGACGCACGGCATAGGCCGGCGCTGTCGTGACGATTGTTACGAGCAAGAAGAGGAGCGGCAGAAATGCTCTGCCATTGCGAGCAAAGCGAAGCAATCTCGCCAAAGTCCATTGGGGGATTGCTTCGTCGCTGCGCTCCTCGCGATGACACTTTTTCCAGAACATCATTTGTCGAGCTTGGCCACCAGCGGCAGGATCGTGCGTTGGATGTCTTCCTCGGTCAGCGGCCCGACATGCTTGTAGCGGATGCGGCCGGCGCGATCGACGACAAAGGTCTCCGGTACGCCGTAGACCCCCCAATCGATGCCGACCCGCCCGGTGTCGGCGCCGACCTTGGTGTAGGGGTTGCCGAGCGTCTTGATCCAGTCCGCCCCGGCCTCGCCCTTGTCCTTGTAGTCGATGCCATAGATCGGCACGCGCTTTGTCTGCGCCAGCGTGTTCAGCACCGGGTGCTCCATGCGGCAGGGTATGCACCACGAGGCGAAGGTATTGACCAGGCTGACATGACCTTGAAGATCGGCGGACGAAAACCCCTGCTCCGCGCCCGGAAGCGGCGGCAGCTCGAATTTGGGCGCGGGCTCGTCGATCAGGGCCGAGGGCAGCACCGTCTGGTCGATGCCAAGCCCGATGTAAAAACCGGCGGCCATCAGCGCAAAGCCGGCGACCGGCAGGATGAAGAGCCAGCGGCGCTGGTTCATTCGATGACCTCGTCGGCCTGGGCGAGCAGTGTCTGCGGCACCGTGAGCCCGAGCGCCTTCGCGGTTTTCATATTGATCACCAGCTCGAATCTGGTCGGTTGTATGATCGGCAGATCGGCGGGGTTTTCACCCTTAAGGACGCGACCGACATAGACGCCGGCCTGTCGCCGCATTTCCTCGAAACGAGGTCCGTACGCGATCAAACCCTCATCGACGACGAAATCCCGCTCGGAGTACATCGTCGGGAGCGCGAGACGAGCAGCCAGTCTCACCAGCCGGTCACGATCAGAGCGCAGAAATGGATCGGCAGGAACCAAGAGAGCCGCGATTGCCATTTTGCGCGCTGTCGCCAAGACCCGATCGAGATCGTCTTTATCGCTAACTGAAAGAATGGCTATGCGCAGACCGAGATGCTCTGCCGCAGACCGGACCTGTCGCTCGAACAGTTCGGCGTTCGCGTTTTTTGGATTGAGGAATAAGCCGATTGCCTCGGCGCCCGGAACCAGCTCGTGCAGCATCTGCAGTTGCTTTTGGCCGAGTTCAACCCACAACTGCGTCACCCCGGTGATATTTCCGCCCGGCCGGCGCAGCCTCTGCACCAATCCCAGCGCCACTGGGTCAGCGCCGATATTGAATACAATCGGGATGGTCGTAGTTGCTGCCTTTGCTGCGAGAGCCGCGGGCACTGAGCCGGCGAAGATCACGTCGACGTTTCGACCGACCAATTCGGCGGCGAACCCGGGCAATCTATCGTATTGACCCTCGGCAAACCGGTATTCAAACGCAACATTATGGCCTTCGACGAAGCCAGCGTCGTGCAGCCCCTCCTGAAAAGCCTCCAGTGCGCCGACCGGAGCCGTCGGCGCGTCGCTCGAAAGGACGCCAACGACCGGCATTGCCTTCTGCTGCGCGCGCAGACCCCCGGCGGCCATCAGCGCGAACGCCACCACCGGCAGGATGAAGAGCCAGCGGAGGCGCCCGCCAGTTACTCCCTCTCCGCCCCCGGGGGCGGGGAGGGCTGGGGTGAGGTGGGGGATTCCAGAGCGCTCGCCGTTGCCCACCTCACCCTCCCATTGCTTCGCAACGGGCCCCTCCCTCTCCCCCCTGAAGGGTGGAGAGGGGCTTGGCGGCTGCGCCCCACTAGCTTTCATGGCGCTCATTCCGCCGCCTGCACGCTTGCGTCCGGGATCGGTCTTGCCCGCCGTGCCGGGGCGCCGACCCGATGCCGCCGGTCGGTCAGCGACACAATGCCGCCAAACGCCATCAACGCCGCGCCGAGCCAGATCCACGGCACCAGCGGGTTCCAATAAAGACGCAAGGCGTAGCCGCCCTTGCCGTCGGCATCGCCGATTACTGCGTAGACGTCGGAGAGAAGATTGGTGCGGATCGCCACCCCGGTCGCGGTGCCGTTCTCCACCGGGTAGAAGCGCTTCTCCGGATGCATCTCGGTGATCAGCCGGCCGTCCTTCAACAGCCGCATGTCGGCGCGGGTCGCGTTGTGGTCGGGCTCGCTGACCTCGTTGACCGCGTCGAGCGCGATCGTATAGCCGGCGATGTCGAAGGACTGGCCGGGCCGGGCCTCGACGATCTTCTCCTCGGTCCAGGAAACCGAGCCGGTGATGCCGGCCAGCACGATCGCCATGCCGGCATGGGCCGCGGTCATGCCCCAGGCGGCGCGCGGCAGGCGCCAGGCGCGGCGCAACACGGCGGGCAGCGGCTCGGCAAAAAGACGAATACGCTCGGTGAATTCGATCATGGTCGCGGTGAACAGCCAGGCCGCCAGCGCCAGCCCGCATGCCGCGCCGATCGAGCGTACCCCGGCCGCCGCCAGGGTCACAACGGCTGCCGCCGCGACCGCCAGGAAGGCCAGCTTCAAGCGGCTCAACGCCGCCCACAGGTCGCCGCGCTTCCACGGCAGCAGCGGCCCGATCGCCATCGCCGCCAGCAGCGGCAGCATGATCGGCCCGAAGGTCAAATTGTAGTAGGGCGGCCCGACCGACACCTTCTGGTGCGCGACGACGTCGAGGAACAGTGGGTACAAGGTCCCGAGCAGGACCGTTGCCGCCGCGGTGGTCAGCAACAGGTTGTTCAGCAGCAGCCCGCCTTCCCGCGAGATCGGCGCGAACAGGCCGCCGCCCTGCAATTGCGGCGCACGCCAGGCGTAGAGCAGCAACGCGCCGCCCGTATAGACCCCGAGCAGCAGCAGGATGAAGACGCCGCGCATCGGGTCGGAGGCGAAAGCGTGCACCGAGGTCAAGACCCCAGAGCGCACCAGGAAGGTGCCGATCAGGCTCAGGGAGAAGGCGATGATCGCCAACAGGATCGTCCAGGTTTTCAGTGCCTCGCGCTTCTCGACGACGATCGCCGAATGCAGCAGCGCGGTGCCGACCAGCCACGGCATGAAGGAAGCGTTCTCGACCGGGTCCCAGTACCACCAGCCGCCCCAGCCCAAGGTGTAGTAGGCCCACCAGCTGCCCATCGCGATGCCGACGGTCAGCGCGCACCAGGCGGCCAGGGTCCAGGGCCGCACCCAGCGCGCCCAGGCCGGATCGACCCTTCCCTCGATCAAGGCGGCGATCGCGAAGCAGAACGAGATCGAAAAGCCGACATAGCCGAGATAAAGCATCGGCGGGTGGAAGGCGAGGCCGCGGTCCTGCAGGATCGGGTTGAGCCCAGCGCCGTCCGGCGGCACCGGAAACAGGCGCAGAAACGGGTTCGAGGTCAGCAGGATGAACAAGAGAAAGCCGACCCCGATCATCGCCTGCACGGCGAGGACGCGGGCGCGCAAGCCCGGCGGCAGGTTGCCGCTGAACAGCGCGACCGCCGCGCCGAACAGCGACAGGATGAACACCCAGAGGAGCATCGACCCCTCGTGGTTGCTCCAGACGCCGCTCAGCTTGTAGACGAGCGGCTTCATGCTGTTGGAGTTGCTGGCGACGTTGACCAGCGAGAAATCCGACACCGCGTAAGCGTGCATCAGCGCGAAGAACGCGATCGCGATGAACAGGAACTGGGCGAGCGCGGCCGGCCGGGCCCACGCCGTCAAGGCGGCGTCGCCGCGCGCCGCGCCGATCAGCGGCACCGTCGATTGCAATACGGCGACGCACAGTGCGAGCACCAGGGCGAAATGCCCGATCTCATCGATCATCAAACGATCCCCAACGTGCGCGTCCGTGCCGCCCGGCCGTGGATACAGGTTTCGCTCAGCAAATGGGCCTTTTTACGGCACCCGTCCCCACCGGCCGTGCTGAGCCGATCTATAAATCGCCCGAACTGGAACGGCAATGAGACAGGCTTTTGACGGAAATGGCACAGGCGCCGTTGCGGAATTGCAGCGCAACAGCTCACGCTCGGGTCAATAGCATCGTCAATTCGTCGGGCATGCTCAGCATCGGGTAATGGCCGGTGTCGAGCTCGTGCCAGGCGGCGCCGAGCTTGTCGGCGGTGCGGCGCTGGTGCGCTTCGCCCGGGTTCTGCGCGCGCTTGCACCAGATCACATCGGCCTTCCAGGGCTGCGGCCAGAACGAATCGAGCTTCACCGGCTGGTCGTAGATGGCGATCGGGTGCCGGGTATAGCGCTCGAGCGCCCAGGCCTTGGTGTGCGGTTCGAGGTCGGCGAAGAGCCGGTTGGCGGCGTCCTCGCGCGACGGGCCGGCGGTCAGGCCGCCCGCGACCGCGGTCGAGCGGGTGACGATGTCGCGGATCCTCTCGCCGTCGAGCAGCGCCAAGGCGTCGACGAAAACGAGGCGCGACAGGCGCTCGCGCATCAGCTCGGCGACCCGGCAGACGACCATGCCGCCCGAGCTGGTGCCGGCCAGCACGACATCATGCAGATCCCGGTAGAACAGCATCTGCGCCACCTCTTCGGCCTGGGTCTCGGTGGTGATGCCGGCGCGGATCTGGCTCTTGCGCTCGGCGCAGCCGTCGAGGGTCGGCGCATAGACCTGGTGCCCGGCGGCGCGCAGCCGCATTGCCACCGGGTTCCAGATCCAGCCGCCCTGGTAGGAGCCGTGGATCAATACGAATGTCGCCATTTTGAACGTCCTTTTATTGGGTGTTCGCGATCGCCTTCGTTTGTCTGTCATACCGGATGACAAACGAAAATCAGTTCCCTCCGGTCACGTCGATGGTGACGCCGGTGACGAAATCGGCGTCATCGGATGCGAGAAAACAGATGACCTTGGCCTGGTCCGGCGCTTCGGCGATGCGGCGCAGTGGCGTGCGCTCGATCTCGGCCTCCTGGTCTTCCGGGCTCTGCTGGTTCCAGCGCGGCCGAATCCGTTCCGTCAGCGTTTTGCTCGGTGCGATCGCGTTGATGTTGACGTTGTATGGGCCGAGCTCGAAGGCGAGCTTCCTGGTGAAGGCGATGATGCCGCCCTTGGCCGCGGCGTAGGCGCTGCTGCTCGACGCGCTGAGGCCGCGCCCGGCGATCGAGGCCAGGTTGACGATCTTGCCGCGGCGCTGCCGTTTCATCACCGGCACCACCGCATGGGTGAACAGAAACGTGCCGCTCAGGTTGAAGTCGATCAGCTTCTGCCAGTCGGCAAAACTCAACTCGTCGACATCGGCGCCGGGCTTCGAAATGATCGTGCTGCCGCCGACCGCGTTGACCAGGATGTCGATCGCGTCGAATTCCCGCGCGATCCCGGCGACCGTCGCCTCGACCTGCGCCGAGTCGAGCGCGTTGCAGACCCTGGCATGCGCTCGCCCGCCGGTCTCGCGCAACGCCGCCACGGTCGCCTCCAGCCGCTCGCTGTTGTTGTCAATGCCAACGATGACCGCCCCCTCGCGGGCCATGATGTCGGCGGTGGCGCGGCCGATGCCGCTCGCGACGGCGGTGATGACCGCCACCTTGTCCTGAAAGCGCACCCTTCCCCCTTTCACGGCCTGTCATGGCCATGCATGCTGGACCAAGACCAGCACGGGAGAGGTAGAGGATGCAACTCGGGATTCACCTGCCGCATGCCGGCAGCCAGGCGAGCCCGGAACTGATCAAGCGGCATGCGCGCCGCGCCGAGGATTTGGGCCTCAGCGACGTCTGGGTCAGCGAGCACATCATCGTGCCGCGCGCGAGTTTCCCGCGCTCGCCCCTGTTCTACGACCCGGTGCTGACCCTGACCAGGGTCGCCGCCGTGACCGAGCGGGTGCGGCTCGGCACCAGCGTCCTGGTGCTACCGATGCGGCACCCGTTGCCGCTGGCGAAGGAGCTGGCGACATTGCACAATCTGTCGAACGGCCGGCTGATCCTCGGCGTCGGGGTCGGCTGGCTCGAAGCCGAGTTTGCCGCGCTCGGCGTGCCGTTCCATGAGCGCGGCCGGCGCATGGACGAGGGGATCGCGATGATGCGCGCGGTGTGGAGCCAGGATCCGGTCAGCTTCGCGGCGAAATACATTCCGTCGGCGATCAAGGAAATGACGATGCTGCCGCAGCCGATCAGCCACATCCCGATGTGGCATGGCAGCCGCTCGGAGGTGGCGCATCGCCGCGCCGTGCGTATAGGCGACGGCTGGCACGGCAGCCAGGTGACTCCGGCGGAGGCCGCGCCGGTGATCCAACGGCTGCGCCGCGATCGGCCCGAGCCCGGTTTCACGATCTCGGTCCGCTCGCACTGGAACGGCAAGGATGTCGGCGAGATGAAGGAGCGGGTTGCCGCCTATCGCGACGCCGGCGTGCAGCACATCATGGTGCACCCGCAGGACCGCGAGGTAGACGATTGGGACGCGGTCATCGAAGGCGTCGGCAAAGTCGCCGGCGCATAGCTTCAGATCATCGTCGCCGCCGTTTCCTCGCTAACCGCCAGCTCGCCCCCAAAGCACACACCCGATTAAACCCGATTTCATCCTCCGGCGAAGCGCATGCCAGGGCGATTTCCCTATCATCGCCGCACAACGACACCTGAACAGGAACGCGGATATGGTCATTGTCTCATCACGCCTCGCGGTGCTTACCGTCGCTATATCTCTGATGGTCGCTCCCGCGGCGCTGGCGAAGCACTCGTCCAAGGCTCACAAGCATCCGAAGCCGACCAGCGTGAGCGCGTCGGTCTGTTGCAACGCACCGGACGGGAGGGACTTTCTCTCCTCCGCCCCCCAATCGTACTGGAAGCAGTTTCGCCCTATGCCCTGAGACACCGCCCGGCTCGGGAACCTGACCAGCTACCGGCGCCGCTTCCTCGCCATCCGCCAGCTCGGCTCGACGCGGTAAGAACACGGCCGCCCGACGATCCAGTTTGAGGAGGTCCGGCAATGAGCGCCAAACGCGACGACCCAGCGTCCGGACGCGATTATCAAGATGCTGGGGTGAGGTGAGCGGCGAGGAGGCAATCCGAGAGCGGATCAATGAGGCGTCTTTTGATCGGCGTCACGGCTGCCGCGACCATAGCCGTCACCGGCCCGGCCTCGGCGCAGGTTCCGCCGCCCGGGGCTCCGCAGCCACCCGCTACTTACCCCGGCCCCTATCAGCGCTATCCCTTCCCCGACGTGACCCCCGGGGATGCTTACAGGGATGGACTGATAAACCGTTGGCAACTTGAACAGTATCAAGGGCCAACACCGCAAGCGCTGCAAGGGCCGAGCCCAGATGGGAGCAGGAGTCCCGAATAAAGGCCCACAAGCTGTCCGGGTTAGTGACTTCCTTCACAGACCGCAGCGACCGACGTAGGCCGGCGCTCCTCCGCGGACGTGCGGCGCGCGTAGTCGGTGAGGCTGCGGGTTTCTTCGTCGGAAAGTTCGGGCTCGGTCATGCAAGCCAAATGGGGAGCGTGCCAGCGATAGGCCGGATGGGACCCGGGTGAGTTCGGACGACGCGCGTTGACGCAGGTAGTCGCTGTCCAGCCTAAAGCCGCGTATCAGTGACCGCTGGGCCGCGGTCCTACTTCCGGGGGATAGCCCGGGGGCGGGTAACCCTGGGGCATATAACCCCGGGGCGGGTAACCTGGCGCAGGCCGATATCCGGCGGGCGGCATGCCACCTCCGTATGACTGGCTCAGCTCCGCGCGGTTCAACTGATTAGCGACGTTATCGGTTGGCCCGCGTCCGCGAGCGTGACCATAGCCATAGCGTGGATGATGCATGTGTCGCTTATAGCCGGTATAGCGCTTGGGCGGCTCTGCAGGCTGCTCCGCGTAAGGCGCTGATGGTTTCGGCTGCTGCGCATAGGGCGGTGGCGCCGGCTGCTGTCCGTAGGTTGCCGGCGGCGGCTGCGATGGTGTGCCAGGAGGATATTGAGGCGCCGGTGCCTGTGCCCAAACTGGCGCGGCAATCGCGAGGGCGGTAAGCGCAGCAAGCGCAGTCCCGCCCAGAAGATACTTCATCTTTAGACCTCCCTAGATGCGCAACACGCTCCAAAAGCCCTTTGGGGAACCGAAGGCACCTGACGTGTCGCTTCCCGAAAACGGTTGATAAGCTATTTCGTTCATCGCGTGCGCACTCGACCTTGACGAAATCCACAGCCGGGCTCTGGGGAGGGCAGGATTAAAGGCAAGACAAAAGCAGGATCGACCAATAACTCTCTGAAATCGCTGGCATGGTAGCAGCACATCATGGTGCACCCGCAGGACCGCGAGGTAGATGATTGTGACACGGGCATCGAAGGCGTCGGCAAAGTCGCCGCGGGGTAACCCGTCACTCGGCTAGGGGATTTTGCCAGCGCAGACCAGAAAACCTCGCGAAATCGCCGTCGGCCGAGCACAACATGAGGCCGTGCTCGATGGCCAGGGCCGCCAGATGCGCGTCATGCACGGGATTGGCGCGAATGCCGGGCGAGGCGAGGAGGCGTCCGAGCAGCTCAGCGTGACGCTCGGTCGGTTGTGGTCTCCATACAGGGCCGGATCCAAGCCAAGCCATAACCGCATTCCAAGCGTTGGCGGTTGACGAAGGCCCGAAGACGACGCGCGGGTTCGTAACTACCCGAAGGAAGCCCAACGTCCCGACTCCGGCGCAAGTGCTCCGGCTCGGCCGCGACATCGTCATCGATCGTCAGCGTCGTTCGCACGCACCAAGGGCATAAGAGCGTTGATGTCTTGATGTCAATTGGCGCGCGGCGGGGCGCTCGGGCATAGTGCCGGCCGATGCGATCCTCCGTCCCAATAGACCAGGACCTCGTGCTTGTCGGCGGCGGGCATGCGCATGTGCATGTGCTAAAGAGCTTTGGCATGTGGCAGATGCCGGGCGCGCGGGTGACGCTGATCGCTCGCGATGTCGAGACGCCCTATTCCGGGATGCTGCCGGGCTATGTCGCCGGGCATTACCGCTTCGACGAGTGCCACATCGACCTGCGCCGGCTGGCGCGCTTTGCCGGGGCGCGGCTGATCCATGACGAGGCGGTCGGGCTCGATCGCGACCAGCGCCGCATCCTGTGCCGAGGCCATCCGCCGATCCGCTACGACATAGTCTCGCTCGACATCGGCTCGACCCCGCGCCTCAACGACATCCCCGGTGCCGCCGAGCACACGATCCCGGTCAAGCCAATCGCCCATTTCGCCGAGCGCTGGGAAGCGCTGCTCGACCGCGCCCGGGATCTTCAACATTTGCGCCTCGCGATCGTCGGCGGCGGCGCCGGCGGGGTGGAGCTGGCGGTCTCGGCGCATCACCGCTTGTCCGGCCTGCTCGCCGCGCCGCCCGAGGTCACGCTGGTGACTCGCGAGGAGCTGTTGCCGTCGCATAACGACGCGGTGCGCCGCCGCTTCGAGCACCTCTTCGCCGAGCGCGGCATCCGCGCCGTCACGCAAAACGCGGTTGTGCGGGTCGAGCCCGGCCGGCTGGTCGCCGCCAATGGCACCGCGATCGAGTTCGACGAGGCGCTCTGGGTCACCGAGGCGGCGGGCGCTCCATGGCTGGCCGAGACCGGATTGCCGCTCGACGAGCGCGGCTTTGTGCTAGTCGATGAGACATTGCGCTCGCCGGCCGACGCCGCGGTGTTTGCCGCCGGGGACATCGCGACGATGCCGGCGCATCCGCGCGAAAAGGCCGGCGTCTATGCCGTCCGTGCCGGGCCGCCGCTCGCCGACAATCTGCGCCGCGTGTTGGCCGGCCGGCATTTGCGGCGGGCGGTGCCGCAACGGCGGGCCCTGGCGCTGATCGGCACCGGCGACCGGCGCGCGGTCGCCTCGCGCGGCCGGCACGAGGCCTATGGCGCGCCGTTGTGGTGGCTGAAGGAATGGATCGACCGGCGCTGGATGCGGCGCTACACCGAATTGCCGGCGATGGCGGCGGACGACGATCCAGAGGCGATGCGCTGCGGCGGCTGTGCCGCCAAGGTGCCGGCGGATGTGCTCGGCCGGGTCATGGCGCGGCTCGATGCAAAGGCGAGCGACGCCGTCGCGATCGGCCTCGGCAGCCCGGACGACGCGGCGCTGCTGCAGTTTCCCGGCGCGCCGCCGCTGCTGCAGACGGTCGATTTCTTCCGCGCCCTGGTGGACGACCCGTATCTGTTCGGCCGCATCGCCGCGACGCACGCGCTCGGCGACATCTACGCGATGGGCGGGGTGCCGGAGACGGCGCTGGCCGTCGCGACCTTGCCGCCGGCGCGCCCGCCGATCGTCGAGCACGACCTTTTTCACATGCTGAAGGGCGGCACCGAGGTGCTTGAGGCCGCCGGCGCCGTGCTGGTCGGCGGCCACAGCGCGGAGGGCGCCGAGCTCGCGCTCGGTTTTGCCGTGACCGGCCGCACCCGACCGGGGCGGCTTATGCGCAAGGGCGGGCTGCGGCCGGGCGACCGCCTGCTGCTGACCAAGCCGCTCGGCACCGGGGTCATTCTCGCCGCAGAGATGCGCCGGCTGGCGCCGGCACGAGCGGTCGAGGCGGCGATCGCGACGATGCTGCAATCCGCCGCCGACGCCTCCGCCTGCCTCGCGGCGCACGGCGCGACCGCCTGCACCGATGTCACCGGTTTCGGCCTGCTCGGGCATCTGCTGGAAATGCTGTCCGCGTCCGGCGCCGACACCCGGCTCGACCCCGAGCGCATCCCCGCGATCGACGGCGCGCTTTCTCTTCTCGGCAGCGGCGTGACCAGCTCGATGCATCAGGGCAATCTCGCGGCGATGACCGCGCTTTCGTCTGAGGAGATCGCACGCGATCCGGCGCTCGCCGCGCTCTTGATCGATCCGCAGACGGCGGGCGGGCTGCTTGCCGGCGTGCCGGCCAAGCGCGTGGCTTTGTGCCTCGCCGAATTGCATCGGCTCGGCTATCGCGCCGCTGAAATCGGCATCGTCATATCGGCCAGCAGCGAACGACCGCGCGTGTTTCTCGAAGCGGGGTGGATGCCGGCGCTAGACGTGCCGGTGCCGGCGGCGGCCGAAGCATGAACGCGCCGCTGCGCGACAAGCGGGCGGCGTTGCCGTCGGTTGATCGCGTGCTACGGGCGGCGGAGGCGACGGGGCTGATCGAGCGCTACGGGCGCAGCCTTGTGACCGAAGCGGTGCGCGCGTCCATCGCCGAGCAGCGCCGCGCCGGGAAGCCCGCCGCGGTCGATGCGATCGTCACGGCCTGCGGCGAGCGGCTCGCGCAGCTCACGCGGCCGTCGCAGCGCCGCGTCTTCAACCTGACCGGCACGGTGCTGCACACCAATCTCGGCCGCGCGCCGTTGCCGGAAGAGGCGATCGCGGCGGCGGCCGAGGCGATGCGCGCGCCCTCGACCCTCGAATACGATCTCGACAGCGGCCGGCGCGGCGAGCGCGACGACCATATCGCCGGCTGGCTGACCCGATTGACCGGCGCCGAGGCGGCGCTCGCGGTCAATAACAACGCCGGCGCTCTCTTGCTGGCGTTGAACGCGCTCGCCGCCGGGCGCGAGGCGATCGTTTCGCGCGGCGAGTTGATCGAGATCGGCGGCTCGTTTCGACTCCCCGACATCATGGAGCGGGCCGGCGCCAGACTGCGCGAGGTCGGCACCACCAACCGCACGCATACGCGCGATTTCGAAGCGGCGATCGGGCCGGACACCGCGCTGATCCTGAAGGTCCATACCAGCAATTACGAGATCCAGGGCTTCACCGCGTCGGTGCCGGCGGCCCGGCTCGCGGCATTGGCGCACGAACATGGCCTGCCCCTCATCGAGGATCTCGGCAGCGGCACTCTTGCCAGTCTCGAAGATTGGGGGCTGCCGCACGAGCCGACCGTCGCCGAGTCGCTGAAGGCCGGCGCCGATCTGGTCACGTTCAGCGGCGATAAATTGCTCGGTGGCCCGCAGGCCGGGCTCGTGGTCGGCCGCGCCGATCTGATCGCCGCGCTGGCGAAAAACCCGCTGAAGCGGGCGCTGCGGCTCGACAAGATCCGCCTCGCCGCCCTCGAGGCTGTGCTGCGCCTCTACGCCGATCCCGACCGGCTCGCCGAGCGCCTGCCAACCTTGCGCCTGTTGGCGCGGCCGCACGCCGAGATCGAGGCCTTGGCGCGCCGCCTCGAACCGATATTGGCCAATGCGCTCGACGGGATCGCGACGGTCTCGCGCATCGAGACCAAGAGCCAGATCGGCAGCGGGGCGCTACCGGTGTCGCTGCTGCCGAGTGTCGGGCTGGCGCTGACGCCGCAGGATCGCTCCGGAGCAGCGGCCGACAAGCTCGCGCGCCGCCTGCGGTCGCTGCCGGTCCCCGTTATCGGCCGCATCGAGGGCGGTCGCGTCGTCCTCGATCTACGCTGCCTCGAAGACGAGGCGGAATTCGCCGCGCAGCTCAGTCAATTAAGCACCCATTAGGATGAGTCCGCTCATCAAACTGTCATCCCGGCGAAGACCGGGATCCACTCCTCCGCCACTCATGCGTTTGCCGTCGTGGGTCCCGGCCTTCGCCGGGACGACAACTAAGTCATGATCCTGGCGACCGCCGGCCATATCGACCACGGCAAGACGGCGCTGGTGCGCGCCTTGACCGGGGTCGACGCCGACCGCCTGCCGGAGGAAAAGCGGCGCGGGCTGACGATCGATCTCGGCTTCGCCTACACCACGCTCCCGGACGGCACCGAACTCGGCTTTGTCGACGTGCCCGGCCACGAGCGGTTTCTGCCGAACATGCTCGCCGGCGTCTTATCGATCGACCGGGTATTGCTGATCGTCGCCGCCGACGACGGGCCGCGGCCGCAGACCCTCGAACATCTCGAGATACTCGAACTGATCGGCATCGCCGAGGTGACCGGGATCATCACCAAGATCGACCGGGTGGCGGCCGAGCGGGTTGCCGCGGTCGAGGGCGAGGTCGCCGAATTGCTCGCCGACGCCGGCTATGGCGAGAGCCCGGTCTTCGCCGTGTCGAGTCGCACCGGTGAGGGGATCACCGCGCTGGCCGAGCATCTGCGCGACAACGCCCGCGCCGCCGATATGGAGCGCGCCGCCCGCCCCGTCGAGGGTCAGTTCCGGCTGCCGATCGACCGCGCGTTTTCGCTCTCCGGCATCGGGCTGGTGGTGACCGGCACGGTCGCCGCGGGCCAGGTCGCGATCGGCGACCGGCTGCTCGTCAGTCCGCGCGGCATCGAGGTTCGGGTGCGCGGCCTGCACGGGCAGAACCGGCCGATCGAGCAGGCCCGCGCCGGCGAGCGCTGCGCCTTGAACCTCGCCGGCAGCTTTCCGGAAGGCGCCGAGCCCGGCCGTGGCGATTGGGTCATCGCGCCCGCCTTGCACGCGCCGGTCGGCCGCATCGATGTCGCGCTGACCGTTTCGCGGGCTGCGCCGGCAGTGTTGCGCGACGGGTTGCCAGTGCACGTCCATCTCGGCACCGCGGATCTGGTCGGTCGGGCCGCGGTGCTCGGCGCCCGCAGCATCGCTGTCGGAGAGAGCGGCTTCGCGCAGCTCGATCTGGAGCGGCCGATCGGAGCGCTGTGGTGCGACCGGGTGGTGCTTCGCGATCATGCCGCCCGGCACACGCTGGCTGGCGGGCGGGTGGTCGATCCGTTTCCGCCGCGGCGCGGCCGCTCGCGCCCGGAGCGCCTCGCGGCGCTGGCCGCGCTTGCCGAGCCGGACGCCGGCGAGGCGCTGATGCACCTCGTCGAGACCGCCGGTATCGCCGAGCTCGCGCGATTTGCGCTGGCGCGAAACCTGCCGCTGGCCGAAGTCGAGCTGCTCGCCGAGGCCGGCGGCGTGCGCCGCTTCGGCGCCGGGGCGGTCGCGCTCGCCGTCAGTTCGGAAAAGCTCGCGCAGATCGGCGAGGCGATCACCGTGGCGCTGGCGGAGGCGCATCGGGCGCAGCCGGATTCGCTGGGACTGCCGCGTGGCGCGCTGTTCCGGCGGTTGCGCGGCCAAGGCCCCGAGCCGGCGCTCGATGCCGCTCTCGCGGATCTCGTCGCGGCCGGACGGGTTGTGCGCGACGGCGCGGTGCTGCGCCTCGCCGAGCACGCGCCGCGGCTCAGCCGCGAGGATGAAAAGCTGTGGCAGCGGGTGCAGCCTTTGCTCGATGCACAGGATTTGCGGCCGCCACGCGTGCGCGAGCTGGCCGAGGCGCTCGGGCTTCAGCCGGAGCCGATCACCCGCTTTCTGAAGCGCATGGAGCGGTTCGGCCGGGTCGCGGCGGTCGCGCCGAACCGCTTCTTCCTGCCCGCGACGGTGACGCGGCTGTCGGAAGTGGCGCGGGAATTGGCCGAGGAATCGGCGGAAGGCGGCTTCAATGCCGCGGCGTTCCGCGATCGCTCCGGTATCGGCCGCAACCTGACGATCGAGGTGCTGGAATACCTCGACGCGATCGGCGTCACCCGCCGCGTCGGCGAGGCCCGCATCGTCGTGCGCAGCTCAGCCGAGGTTTTCGGCTGAGGATCGGAATGTGGTATAAGCCGGCTGCGAAGATCGCGCAGATTGAGAAAGATCGGCGGGGGATTGGGGCATGGACATTCGGCGGCTGGCAACCGTGGCATTCACGGTCATCGCATGCGGGCTTCTTGCCGGCTGCCTCACCCCGCCGTTGGCGACACTGGTTGCGCCGCCGGTATACAATTTCGTGACCACCGACGAGATCGCGCTGCGCGACGGGGCGGAAGACGAATCTCCGGTCGTCGCGATCCTGCCGAAGGGCACGCCGGTGGCGCCGGTCGGGGTGAACAGCGAGTGCGTTTGCTGGAAGGTGGAGGCGCTGGGCCACACCGGTTATGTCTACAACCGCTATCTCTCCGGTCCGATCCTGACCGCCGATATGGTCGAGCAGTAACCTCCCGCGCACGGGTCCACGAAGGCAGCGCCGCGCCCTATATGGGGCGCATGACCCTCGGGCTTCGCATCGCCGCCTTTCGACGCGCCGCGGCGTGTGCGGCGGTGCTGCTGGTAATGGGCATGATCCTTGCCGGCGCTCGCGCGGAGGAGCAACACTTCGCGCTCGGCGGCCCGCTGGTCCTGACCGATGCCGACGGCAAGACCGTCACCTCCGATGATTTCTCCGGCAAATGGCTGCTCATTTATTTCGGCTATAGCCATTGCGCCGACCAGTGCCCGACCGCGCTCTCTGCCATCGTCGAGGCATTGGACGAGATTGGCCCGGCGGCGGACAAGATCCAGCCGCTGTTCGTGACGGTGGACCCTGAACGGGACCGCGGCCCGGCCCTGCGCGAGTTCGTCGCCGCCTTCGATAAAAGGATCGTGGGGCTGACCGGCTCACAAGAGCAAGTCGCCGCGGCGGCCAAGACGCTCGGCATCAAGTACGAGAAGGTGCTGGAGGGCGGCGACGATTATGTGATCGACCACAGCACGACGTTGTCGGCCATCGGGCCCGACCGGCGCGAGGCGCTCACCTTTGCGATGGCCGAGCCCTATGCGATCGCGGCCAAGCTGATCGCACTCTTGGATCGCGGCGGCGTCGCGCTCGGCAACGTCAACAATCTCGGCGCCTACCGTTAAGCGGGGCGGCGGTCGACCAGCAGGGTCGGGGAGAAGGTCTGGACCGTCTCGCCATGCTGGTTGAGCGTGGCGATGCGCACCTTGACCAGCCCCTGCCGCGGACGCGAGCGCGATTCCCGCGTCTCGACCACCTCGATCTCGACCCGCAGCGTGTCGCCCGGGCGCACCGGCTTCGACCAGGTCAATTCGCCGCCGCTGCCGATGATCCCGCCGGCCGGGCGGAAGGCGCTCTCGACACAGAGTCGCATCGACATCGCCGCGGTGTGCCAGCCGCTTGCGGCGAGGCCGTCGAACAGGCTCTTGCGCGCCGCATCCTCGTCGAGATGGAAGGGCTGCGGGTCGAATTGCGCGGCGAAGGCCTTGATCTCGGCTGCATCGACCCGGCGCGGTTCGGAGCTGAACTTCTGGCCGACCGCAAAATCCTCGAAATATCGCACGCTCACGACGACGCTTCCCGGACCCCGGTTCGAGGCAATTCCGCGGCTTTCACCCCGCTCGCCTGGGTATGCCTGAACCAGGCGCCGGAGGCGACCGCCGACGACAGAAGGAGACCGTACGTCACTAGCGCGACGCTCAGGGCAACGAACACCCAGCCGAGCGAGCCGGTCAGTGACAGCGCGATCCAGCCGCCGCCAACCGCGATCAACAGGCGCAGCATGCCGGCAAACAGCGGCCACAACAGCTTTCCGGCGCCCTGCGAGGCGAAATACAGCGCGAGCCCGAGCCCGAAGAAACCGTAGGCGGGGCCGACGCTGCGCAGATACGCGGTGCCGGCCGCGATCATCGCCGGGTCGTCGCCGAACAGGCCAAGCCATGCCTGCGGCCAGGTCGCGGCCGCGATGCCGACCGTCTCGGTCAGCAGGAAGGCGATCGCGCCGCCGGTCAGTGCGACGCGCAGCGCCCGAGCGTTCTGGCCGGCGCCGATATTGGTGCCGACCAGCGCTACCAGCGGCGCGCCGAGGCCGAACACCAAGGGGACCAGCAGATATTCCAGCCGGCCGCCGGTGCCGTATCCGGCGATCGCGCCCGGTCCGGCGGCGCTGCCGACCAGCGCCGTCGTCAGCGCCACCGTCAAATTCGTCTGCAATGTCGTGATCGAGGCGACCGCGCCGACTCGCAGGATGTCGGCGAACAATCTACGGCGCAGCCGCGCCCAGCCGAGCCGCACCACGCTGCGCCCCGACAGCAGATACCCCGCCAGCACGACGGTGGTCAGCGCGGTGGTGCTGACGACCGCGATACCGGCGCCCGCCATTCCCAGCGCCGGAAATGGCCCCAGCCCGAAGATCAGGCAGGGCGACAGCGGCACCAGCAGCACAACGCCGGCGCAGACCGTCGCCGAGGGCACCAGCATGTTGCCGGTGCCGCGGATGGCGCTGGCCAGCGCGTTCATCAGCCATATCAGCCAGGTGCCGGCGAACACCACGTTGGAATAGCGCAAGGCGGCGTCGAGCGACCCGCCATCGCCGCCGAGCGCGCGGTACAGCGCCGGGCCGAACGCCAGAACCAGGAGCGAAAAGGTCAGCCCGAGCGCCAGGTTGATGATAATTGCGTGCAACACCAGCGCGTTGGCGTCGTCGCGCCGGCCGCCGCCGAGCGCGCGGGCGATCGCCGAGGAGATGCCGCCGCCCATGGCCCCGCCGGACAGCATCTGCATCATCATAAAGCCGGGGAACACCAGCGCCATGCCTGCTAACGCGTCGGTACCGAGGCGGGAGACCCAGAAAGTCTCGATCAGCCCGGTCGAGGCTTGCGCCAGCATGACCGTGACATTCGGCCAGGCGAGGCGAAGGAGGGTGCGGGCGATCGGCGCTTCGAGGAGGCGCCGGGTGCGCGGATCGAGGATCGGGGCGGCGACCGGAGGTGCGGACATGGCAGAAACGCGACACCCCGGCTGGTCAAGCGGCATGATATAGTCCCCGCTATTGGCAAACGCGGCAACTGAGCGTATATGCACGTAAGTAAGGAGCATCTACGCCTTTGTCCAGCGGGTTTCTTCGAATGAAAATCGATAACGATTCGGTGGTGCGGGAATGCAATTGTCTGGCGATCCGCCAGGCGGCCCGTCACGTCACCCAGTTCTACGACCAGGTGCTGGCGCCGAGCGGGCTGCGCGCGACGCAGTTCGCCATTCTCGGCCGGCTGAGCCGCAGCGGACCGATGACGATCAACGAGCTCGCCGCCGCGCTGGTCATGGACAGGACGACGCTCGGCCGCAATCTTTTGCCGCTCGAGCGCGACGGGCTGATCGAGATCGGGCCGGGCGCGTCCGACCGGCGTCGCCGCGAGGCGCGGCTGACCGCCGCCGGCACGGCGCGGCTTCGCGCGGCACGCCAGGGCTGGACCGAGGCGCAGACGCGCTTCGACGAAGTCTTCGGCGAGAAGCGGGCCGCGGCGCTGCGCGATCTGTTGCGCGAGGTCGTCGCCAGCGACTTCGCCGCCGCGAGCGACTGAGCCGTTCTACGAGCCGCTCTCGCGGCGCTTTCGCGGGCCTATAAAGGCGGTGATGACGCCGTGCAGCGTGCGTAATTCCTGCTCGGTGCAGCCCGCGCGCTGAAACAGATTGCGCAGGTTGCGGGTCATGCTCGGGCGCTTGTCCGGATGGCGCAGAAACCCGCTCTCGAACAGCGCCTCCTCGAAATGATCGAAGAAGCGGAGCAGTTCCGCCTTGTTGGCGGGACGGCTGTGGCCGGTGTGCAGGATCTCCGGCACCGGCAGGGTGCGTGCGGTGAACCATTCATAGCCGATCAGCAGCACCGCCTGGGCCAGGTTCAATGACGAGAAGGCCGGGTTGAGCGGCACGGTGATGACCGTGTCGGCGAGCGTGATGTCGTCGTTGACGAGGCCGGTGCGCTCCGGGCCGAACAGCACGCCGCACGGATCCTCCCGCGCCATGAATTCGCGCATTTCCTCGGCGGCGCGGCGCGGGGTCAACTCGCGCTTCACCATGTAGCGGTCGCGAGCCGTCGATGCGTAGACATGGCCGAGGTCGGCGATCGCCGCCGCGATGCTCGGATAAAGCCGCGCCTTGTCGAGCACGGCATCGGCGCCGCTCGCCGCCGCGACCGCCTTGTCGGACGGCCAGCCGTCGCGCGGGCGCACCAGGCGAAGGTCGTCGAGCCCGCAATTCGCCATCGCCCGCGCCGCGGTGCCGATATTCTCGCCGAGCTGCGGCTCGACCAGGATGATCGCCGGCCCGCCGGTCATCGCCGGCTTTTTATGGTCGGTGCCGGCCACGCTAGCCGCCCCGGCGTGGCGTGAGATGCTTCTCCGCGACCCTCACCCGCCTTCGGGCTTCGCCCTCGGGCACCCTCTCCCGCAGTGCGGGAGAGGGGCAATCAGCAGGCCACCGGTAAGCCCTTCTCCCGCACTGCGGGAGAGGGAGGGGCCCACGCCAAAGGCGTGGGAGGGTGAGGGGTGGCTCTGATCCCGCCATCACTCCCACCGCGGCGTCGTCGAGCCGTCTGGATTGTCTTCGAGGATGACGCCTTCCGCCGCCAGCTCGTCCCGGATGCGATCGGCGTCGGCAAACCGGCGTTCGCGGCGCGCAACGGCACGGGCCGCGATGCGCTCCTGGATCGCTTCCACCGCAGCTGGAGTAGGGTGAAGCAGATCGAGAAAAGATAATCTCAGTAATCCCATAATTTGCGCACCGGCGACAAGCGCGCGTTCCATCTTACGGCGCTCGTCATCATTCGCGGCGTGCCTACTCGCATTGTAATAGGCATGCAGACGTGTGATGGCGAGCGGCGTGTTGAGATCGTCATTAAGAGCTTGCAATACATCTTCGGGCGGTGCTGATTTTGCCAATCTCTCCTGTAGTCCTTCCTCAGAGGAAGTGGAAAGATAGAATTGACGGAGGATCTGCCGCGCCTGATGCAGCCGGTCTTCGGTCCAGTCGAGTGGGTCGCGGTAGTGGGTGAGCAGGAGAGCGAGTCGAATGGCTTCACCAGCAAGAGCGCGGTCGAATGCCTTATCCAAAAGCTCGCGGACGGTGACGAAATTGCCCTCGGATTTCGCCATCTTGGCGCCGCCGACGGTCAGCATGCCGTTGTGCAGCCAGTAGCGCGCGAAATCCTCGGGACCGCTTCCGTTATGGGCGCAGACGCTTTGCGCGATCTCGTTCTCATGGTGCGGAAAGATCAGGTCGAGCCCGCCGCCGTGGATGTCGAAGGTCTCGCCCAGCGTGTTCTCGCTCATCGCCGAGCATTCGATGTGCCAGCCGGGCCGCCCCCGCCCCCATGGGCTGTCCCAGCCGGGCTGATCCGGGGTCGACGGCTTCCATAAGACGAAATCGCCGGGGTCTTCCTTGTAGGGCGCGACCTCGACCCGGGCGCCGGCGATCATGTCGGCGCGGCTGCGCCCCGACAGCGCGCCGTATTTCGGGTAGGAAGCGACCCGGAACAACGCATGCCCCTCGATGGCATAGGCGTGGCCGGCGGCGATCAGCCGCTCGATCAGCGCGATCATCTCCTTGATGTATTCGGTGGCGCGCGGCTCGATGTCGGGCGGCAGATTGCCGAGCGCTTTCATGTCGGCGTGAAACTGCGCCGTGGTGCGCGCCGTCACCTGGTTGATCGTCTGGCCGCTCGCGCGCGCCGCGGCCATGATCTTGTCCTCGACATCGGTGATGTTGCGGACATAGGTGACATGGTCGGCGCCGTATTTGTGGCGCAGCACGCGGTACAGCAGGTCGAAAGCGACGACCGCCCGCGCGTTGCCGATATGCGCCTCGTCGTAGACGGTCGGGCCGCAGACATACATGCGCACGTTCTGCGGGTCGAGCGGCCGGAATTCCTCCTTCCGGCGGGTCAGCGAATTGTAGAGGACAAGCGGCATCTGGCGTCGGTTCTCTCGCGCGGGTTCACGCGATCATAGATTGCCTTGGTAGGGCTGGCGACAAGGCGGATCGCGCTGAACAACCCTCGCACATTTAACTCAGCCTCGAAGTTGGCCAGATTGGCTATATATGTTAGCCTGGAAGCCGTAGAGCCAGCTGATAGAGCGCGCCGTGCAAGTCAATATTCTCGAAGCCAAGAATCGGCTGTCCCAACTGATCAGGTCTGTACAGGCCGGGGAGGAAGTCGTCATCGCCAATCGCGGCGAGCCAGTCGCGCGCTTGGTGCCGACCGGACGCGCTTCCGCTGCCTCGGCGGGGACCGGCAGCGCAGAGGCTATTCTCGGCTGGGTCCGGAGCCATCCGCTGCCAGCCTATGCGCGACGTTCCACTGAGGAGATCGATGCAGCGATCCAGGAGGAGAGGGATTCGTGGGGGTGATCTACCTCGACGCCTGTCTGGTGATTTACCTCGTCGAGGGACATCAGCGCTGGGGGAAGGCCGTCGCCACGGCCATGACAGAGGCAGCCGGGGCACGCTTCGGCATCTCGCCTCTGGTGAAATGTGAATGCTTGGTAGGCCCGATCAAGCGCGGCGACCCGGTGTTGCAGCGGGCTTATACCGAACTGTTCGAGCAATTCCTGTCATTGGCGATGCCTGAGCCGGTGTACCTGGAGGCAGCGCAATTGCGTGCCCGGTTTGGCCTCAAGACACCCGATGCGCTGCATCTCGCCTGTGCCCAACATCATCGCTGCGATGCCTTATGGACGAATGACGACCGCCTGGCCCAGGCTTCGCACGGATTGGCCAGGAATGCATTGAGGGGCTAGCGCCGGGTCGTCCACAGGCGGATGAGGCTGCGGAGCACGGCGCCGAGCTCGTAGACCGCGGCGGCAACTGCGCGCGCCGAGGAGCTGACCAGGATCCCGGTGCGGCCGACGACATCGAGCCCGGCGCGGCGAAACAACAGCGCTGCGCGCGGCAGGTGCGAGCGATCGCTGACGAGAATGACCCGGGTCATGCCGCGCTCGCGCAGCAACCGGGCGGTGTGGAACGCGTTCTCGACGGTGTTTCGCGAGGCCCGCTCGCTTAGCAGCGCGGCTTCCGGCACGCCCGCCGCCAATGCCAGGTCCCGCATGGCGTCGGCCTCGGCGATCGGACCCGATCCGCCGCCCGACAGCACCAGCAGCGGCGCCGCGCCGGCATGGTACAGCTCGACTGCGCGGGCGACCCGCCGACGCAACCGCTCGCTTGGCCTGCCGTCGACCGTGAGCCGGCAGCCGAGCACGACAATAGCGTCGGCTGTCGCCGGCAAGGCCGCTGTCAGCCGGCGCGCAGATCGGCGACGAGCGGCAGCACCTCGCGGGCGAAGCGGTCGATGTGCTCGGGGCGCTCCTCGTAGGGGCCGAGCAGGTCGATCGACAGATGCCGCACCCCGGCCGCGTGGAAAGCGCGGATGCGCTCGGCCACCTGCTCGGGGCGGCCGAGCGCGGCGTAGCGCTCCGCCGCCCGGCGCATGTCGCTGCCATAGCGCCGGCTTAAGGTTGCGGTCGCCGCTTCCAGCGCCTGCTCGTAGGTGTCATCGAGGCGGGTGAACAAGAGGTGGCCGGTGCCGAAGCGCTCGACCTTGCGGCCGGCCTTCTGCGCCGCGGCGGAAATTTTTTCCAGCCCGGCGCGGAAGGTCTCCGGGCTGACGACATAGGAGATCCAGCCATCGCCGAGCCGCCCGGCGCGGGCGAGCGCGGCATCGGCGCGGCCGCCGACCCAGATCGGCAGGCCGCCGGGCTGGCGGGCTGGCGGCTGCAAGGCGAGGCCGCTGAAGCTCGGATAATAGCGGCCCTGATGGTTGACGGTGTCGCCGCGCAACAACGAACGCAGCAGCGGGATCGCTTCCGAGAGGCGAGGGCCGCGCTCGTTGACCGGCACGCCGCAAGCCTCGTACTCGCGCGGAAATTCGCCACCGATGCCGACGCCGAAAATCAGCCGGCCCTCGCTCAGATGGTCGAGCGCGGAGACCTGCTTTGCCACCGGCACCGGGTGGCGCAACGGCAGCAGGTACACCCCGATCCCGAGCAAAAGGCGGCGGCTGACGACCGCCGCCTGAGCGAGCTGCAGCAGCGGGTCGAGGATCGCGGCGGGGTACCAGATGTGGTCGGCGACCCAGATCGAATCGTAGCCGCAGCGGTCGATCTGGCTGACGAGGGTCTGCATCTCGTCGATGGTCGGCAGCCACGGCCCCTCGGCGGGCTCGGTGCGGCGGTGGATGGTCTGGATGCCGATCCGCAACCGGCTGTCGAGCGGGAGATCCATGGGTCGTCCTCCGAAGCCGCGCGTTGCAGCGGGTGCCCGGCCGAAATATGCTCCTCGCCGGACACGCGCGCGTCAATTGACAACGCGGAGGAGCGGCGATGGACACCATCGAAAAATCGAGTGGGCACGAGGCGCGGCTGCTGTCGCGCCTGCCGGAGCGACTGCACCATCACGCCTATGTCGTAAAGGATCACGAGGCAAATCGGCGCTTTCTCGAGGATCTGCTCGGCATCCCGCTGGTGGCGACGTGGTGCGAAAAGTCGAAGCACAGCGAGACCAGCCAGGAGATCGAGTTCTGCCACACCTTCTTCGGGCTCGCCGACGGCAGCGCGCTGGCGTTTTTCCAGTTCGCCGACCCGGCGATGTACGCGCGCACCCAGGCGAAACAGCCAGCCGAGATCGGGCGCTACGACCACATCGCGCTGAAGGTCGACGAAGACACATATGACGCGCTGAAGGGCCGGCTCAATGCCGCCGGCGAGCCGTTTCGCGAGACCGATCACGGCTATTGCAAATCGATCTACACGAATTCCCCGGATGGGCTGATCCTCGAGTTCACCTGCGACCCGCCGGATGTCGCCGAGATCGACGCGCTGCGCCGCGCCGATGCGCACAGCGAGCTGGCGCGCTGGCTTGGCGGCGACCGCCGGGTCAACAACCAGCTGCGCCACCGCGAGTTTTAACGATCGCGCCGGCGCGCTAGGCGGCCTTTCGGGTCAGCGCCTCGGCTTCGTCATCGTGCCTCACACGCGCGGCGCATCTAGAAGACCGACGAACTCCACCATCGCCGTGACACTGCGGAAGTCGTGGATGCAGGCGAGGCTGTTGTCGATCTGCGCGCCGGAGAGGCCGGCGAGCGGGACGAGGGTGCGGTATTTCGCGTCGATATCCGCCCAGTCGATGCCCAGGATGCCGGCGCCCTTCGGCACATAGACCATGCTGGTCGCCTCGCGGCCATCGGTGGTGCGGATTGTTACCGTCGCGCCCTGGCGATAGCGCGCCGCATCCTCGGTAGGCGGCCGGCCGACCCGGATCTTGTCGACGAGGCCGTGGATGACCGGGTCGGCGATCTTTTCCGCGGTCGCGTGCGCCCAGCCGAATTCTCGGTCGGCGACCCCGGCGGCGAGGAAATAGGCCGGGCTGTGCGCCATGTCGATCAGATCGGTCGGGTGCAGCGGGCCCGAGAGCACGGTCATGCCCGGACGCGACACGGTGATACTCTCAACCTGCTCGGGCCTGATGTCGGCGTCGCGGGCGGCGTTGGCGGCGGCCTCGGCGAGCGCGTGGTAGGGATGGCCGCCCGGCACCAGCTTCACCGCCATGTCGGTGACGATGTCCCAGGAAGCGCCGAGACCGCGGGTGATCTCGGTGCCGGCGATCGATGCTTCGATGCCGCCATAGGTCTCGAAGAAGCCGTGCCGGCATTCGAGGATGCGCCCCTTGCCGAGAAACCCGCGCTGCGCGGCGAGCGCGGCGTTGATCCCGAGCATTGTCGCGAGACCGGCATGGTATTCGCGCGCGGTGCTGGTATTGGCCGCCGCCATCAGACCGCCAATCGAGGTCGCCGACAGCGCAATCGTATGCGACATGCGCCCAGGGCCGAGGCCCAAGAGCCGCCCGGCCGCGACAGCGGCGGCGAAGATCGCGACAAGGCAGCCATGAAAGCCGCGATCGCGAAAGCCGGGGGTGATCGCCTCGCCGATGCGGCCCGCCGCCTCGTAGCCGAGCACGATCGCCGCCAGCACCTCTTCGCCGCTCCGGCCTTCGCGCTCGGCGATCGCGAGGCTCGCGGCGGTCAAGGGCGTGCCGCAATGGACAATCGCGCGCAGATCGCTGTCGTCGGAGGCGGCGGCGTCGCTCATCACCGCGTTGACCTGCGCCGCGTCGCCGGCCGGCAATTTCGTTCCCGGCTCGAACCACACCGAGGCCTCGGCGCGCCCGCCGTGCTCACGGGCGAGATCGCGGAGAATGCGGGCGGAGTCGAGCTCGCTTCCGGCGGCAGCGCTGGCGATCGTGCTGGCGATCAGCATCGCGGCGTAGTCGATCGTCTGCGGCGGCAGGTCGGAGGCGCGGGTCTCGGTCAGGAACTCGGCCAATCGGCGGGCAACGCTCATCGCGGCTCCTCCCGTGGTGGCGCATTGACGGCCGCCATCTTAACGCTTCTCGCGTGACATGGTTAACGCGGCGGCGGTTGAGTTCGCAGCGGGGTACTGCCAAGCTCTAGCCGCCGCGTCAGGAAATCCACAGCGACGCCAACCCACAGGAGACGAGCATGGCCATGGAAATCGGGCACGTCCACATCAAGACCAAGGATCCCAAGGAGACCGTGCAGTTTTACGTCGAGAATTTCGGCGCCACCTTGAAGCGCGAGGTGCCCGGCCGCGGTTTCCAGCTCGATCTGCACGGGCTGCAGCTCAACGTCACGACGATCATCCCGACCCAGACGCATGAGCAGCATCTGGGGATCGAGCACATTGCGGTGCAGACCGACGACTACGCCGGGACGCTCGCCAAGCTGCGCAAGAACGGCGCGCGCATTCTCGAGGAAACGGAAAACAACGGCCGCCACGTCTGCTGGGTCGAGGCGCCCGACGGCGCGCAGATGGAGTTGATCGAGAAGACCGGCTGAGCGGGGAATCTGGCGCTCACCCCTCTTTTCCGCGCAGGTTTTGATGTAGCAAACCGACGAGCGGGTTCGGCGTCGGTGGCGCGATCCGCCGTAAGATGTTGGTGTCACGGTGGTTGAACGCCGGCGTATTGCCTCGAAGTGCTAGATCCGTACGGGTCGCATAGGACCAGCTGTCGTCACCATTGAAGGTGATGTCGATGCGGTAATAGTCGGTGCGAAACGCCTCTTCGAGGAAGGTGGTCGAGCAAATCCCGAAGCGTGTATCGCCGCGCCGTGCCTCCACTGAAATGCGATCGTCGTCCGCCTTCGCCGTTCCGCCCGCCAGCACCACTTGCCCGCGCGGAATGGCGATGGTCTGCATGATCAGTCCGGTGGCCGGTTCCCACAGCCAATAACCGACCTGATCGTGGAAGGTGATGGCTTCCTCCGGCGTGTTGATATGAGTGTGGTAGCGCAGCCCATAGAGGAGTTGGGGGCCGTTGGTCTGGGCATCGATCGGGTCCATCCGGATATGTTCGCGGAATACGCGCCGTTCGGGGCCTTCCGCCTTTGGGTTTATGTCCACGCCCTGATTGGATTGCCATACGCCGGCCAGACGACGCAGCGGCCCCAGATTGGCGAGCGTATCCGGCGAGGGCTCGGGTTCAGTGAAGATGTCGTCGAGGATGTTCGGCATGGGTTTCCCCTGCAACATAGATACGCCGAAAGAGTGCGTGTTCACCCTTGCGATGACAAGTCACCGTCCGCTTGGCAGGGCTCGCCTGTCTCGTGCTCGATCCGTCATCGGATTGGAATGCGCTGCTCGGGTCTACCAGACCTGCCCTTAGGGATTTGCGCCAGAGTCGGGCAGGCAAGAGCGGTGGCCAGCGCCTTGTCCGGAGAATGGAAAACCGCAGAAAACCCGGACTGTGGAATCGCCTTGGCCGGATCAAGTCCGTGGGCTGGAGGCCACGGGCCAAGCCCGGGCGAAGTCCGCCGCAGCAAAGCGCACGCCTGCCCTGAATACGCGGTTCGTGGCCCGGTACTAGCCCTGATCCGCCGTGGAATGCTCTCTTCTGCGGCCGGGTTGACGCTTCGGCGCTGCAGCGAATGCCTCGGCGAGCGTATACCAGGCCGGTTTGCGGTGCAGGTCGCGGTCGAACGGCAGCGGCCGCTCCTCCGTCCCGTCCGTGCGCCGCTCCTCAGGATTGTCTTCGTGCCGCACGATCCAGCTGTACCGGTCCGATAATCCCCAAGTCATCACCATCTTCACCGCTGGCTCGTCGAGCGCGACATCGAGAAAGCGGCGATATTCGTCCGCGACCATGCGGTCGCGCGCGGGAATGTCGGATGGCGCCAGCTCGTCGGTGCAGTCCAGTTCGGTAATCTGGATTTCGAGGCCCATCGCCGCCGCCTGCCTCAGATAATCGCGCAGCTTTTGCTCGGAGAAGGGGTAACGGCCGACCGAAAGATGTGCCTGGATACCGAGCGCATCGATTGGGATGTGTCGCTTGCGCGTGTTCTCAAGAACATCGAGGACCGCGGCGCGTTTTCGGTCCATCTCGGGTGTGTCGTATTCGACACCGTATTCGTTGAGAACCAGATGCGCCTCCGGATCGGCGGCGCGCGCGGTGCTATGCGCGAGACCCAGATACTCGGGTCCGATCTGACTCAGAAAGACATCCGCGCGCAGATGGTCGGCGCGGTCGTCGGCGGGATTGACCGGCTCGTTGACGACATCCCAGCTGTCGATTCTACCGCGATACCGGCTGACCATGTCGGTGACGCGCTGAAGCATCGCGGTCCGCGCCGTCTCACGGTCGCCCAATTCCTTGAACCATTCCGGAGTGGACCAGTACCAGAGCAGATTGTGACCGCGACATAAAAGCCGGTGCGCCGCCGCGAAATCGACGAGGCAGTCGGCCATGCGGTAATCGGCCTGAAACGGCGCCGTGCTCATATGGGACCATTTCATCTCGTTTTCGGGTACCAGTGCGGCGACTTCACGAACCAGGAGATTGGTGAAGGAATCGCCGGCCAGGAGTTGTGAGGTCATGGCGGTGCTGCCATAGCGAATCCCACGTGCGCCGGCGATATCCTTGAGTGGCTGCTCGGCTTGATTGGACGCGAGGAGCGGCGCGGCGCGGCCGAAACTAGCGCTCACCGCCAATCCTCCGGCGAGAGCCGCACGGCGGCTCAGTCGATGCATCATGATTTCCCCTGTGGCTGTCGGCGAAACGCAAAAAACATTCTATGAGGCGCCCACCCCTGGCCGGCGCTTTGGCGCAACATTGGTACGTGCCGTGGTAAGCCCCCTGGCCGGCTGATGAAATCGCGTTTAATTTCAGACGAAACGATCTGTTCGAGAGCGGGCAGCTCGCCGGCATCGGCGGTTATGTCGCGTGACGGATGGGATCTGTAGCGCCGCATAACGGCGTGCGGCGGTTGCTCCGGAAGACTGGTGCCGGTCCCCTATAACCAGTTGTTTCCGACAGAATTGTGACGGTGTGAGATACGCCAGGAGATTGGAGTCCGCCGGATGGCTTTTCCGTAGCAGTCATCGGGAAACTCGTTTAGCGACAGCTAATTAGAAATCGCGGCAGGTATCATTCCCCCACCGTATCCCCCATCGTGCGCCCGCTTGGCCCATCCAACTCCGCGCAGAGGGCGCAAGGCATGCGTGCCGTGCATAGCGCCACCCCGATCCGAGAACAAGAACACTGGCGACGCAATGCCGTTTCCTCCGCCATCGGGCTTGGCATACCGCCAAGTCCCACCTAATCCCACATCTCCCGCATCCTGGCCGCGACATCGACCCGTACCGACGACACGGTTGTCGAGCCTAGGGCCTGAGCGGCACCGCCACATGCCCGGCGCTCGAAGACATCGAGGAGGTTGTCGGGGATGAAGCGGCTGCGTGTGGCCAGAACGTGGCCGTCGCCATGCCGATGCTGATG
>DASYOB010000118.1:0-1678 GCA_036008175.1 Allostellaceae bacterium | reverse complement strand
GCTCGAAAAGCGCCTGCCGCTGATCGAAGCCCCGACCCTCTTAATCTGGGGCGCGGACGACCGCATCATGCCGCGCGACTACGCCGACCGTTTCGCCGCTGCGATCGCCGGCCGCACCGAGGTCAGGACGATCCCCGGCGCTGGGCACCTGGCCGAGCTCGACAGGCCCGACGAGGTCGCCGCCGCGATTCTCGCCTGGACCGCATAAATTGTGCCCCGACCGTCCTTGCGGCGATGGCAGCTGCCGCATCGCTGAACGGCAGAACCGACGACGAGGTAGGATCCCGGCTTGTCGTGCTTTGAGGTGAGGCGAGTTGCGATGATCATCGATTGTCACGGCCACTACACCACCGCGCCGCGTCAACACGAGGGGTGGCGCACCGAGCAGATCGAGGCTCACAAGGCTGGCAAGCCGTCGCCGCCGCGCCCGAGCATGACCGATGACGAGATCCGCGCCACGATCGTCGGCGGTCAGCTCAAGGTGCAGCGCGATCGCGGCACCGACTTGACGATCTTTTCGCCGCGCGCGGCCGGCATGGGCCACCACCTCGGCGATGCCAGGACAAGCGAAGCCTGGGCCGCCGCCTGCAACGAGCTGATCCACCGCGTCTGCTCGCTGTTTCCGAAGAACTTCATCGGCGTGGCGATGCTGCCGCAGAGCGCTGGCGTCTCGCCCAGCAACTGCCTCGCCGAGATCGATCGCTGCGTCAACCAGTACGGATTCGTCGGCATCAACCTGAACCCCGATCCGTCCGGCGGGCATTGGCAAGACCCGCCGCTATCGGACCGCTACTGGTATCCGGTTTACGAGAAGATGGTCGAATTCGATATTCCGGCGATGATCCACGTCAGTGCGGCGTGCAATCCGGCGTATCACACGACCGGTTCGCATTATCTCAACGGCGACACGGTCGGCTTTAATCAGCTGATGACGTCATCCGTGTTCAAGGACTTCCCAAACGTCAAGTTCATCATCCCGCATGGCGGCGGCGCGGTGCCGTATCACTGGGGTCGCTTCCGGGGTCTGGCGCAGGACGCCAAGCTGGGGCTATTGAGCGGCCTCATGCTGAAGAACGTGTTCTTCGACACCTGCGTCTATCACCTGCCGGGCCAGGAGCTACTAGCGAAGGTCATCCCGGTCGACAACATCCTGTTCGCCTCCGAAATGATCGGCGCGGTTCGCGGCATCGATCCGCAAACCGGTCACCATTACGACGACACCAAGCGCTACATCGACCAGCTCGCCCTGTCGGCGCAGGATAAGGGCAAGATATTCGAGGGAAATGCGCGCCGGGTTTACGGCCGGCTGTCGCGGACGCTCGAGAAGCAGTCCGCGGCGGACTGACTGATGCTTTTCGGCGACGGCCGGCCTGAATAGGAGAATCCGGTGTTCCCGAGCCTATCCGACGAGCAGCGGCGCTTTGTGCAGACCGTGCGCGATCTGGCTCAGGGCGAGTTCCGTGCCCGAGCGCTCCAATACATGGATGGCAGCTTCCCGTGGGAAAACATGCGCCAGCTGGCCGAGTTGGGCGTCCTCGGCATGGCGGTGCCGCAGGAATATGGCGGGCTCGGCCTGCCGGTCTTCGACACCGCGCTCGTGCTCGAGGAGATCGCCAAGGTCTGCTACGTGACGGCGATGGCGGTGTTGGGCGAGGTCGGGGTGCAAACCCGGGTCATC
>DASYOB010000117.1:0-9247 GCA_036008175.1 Allostellaceae bacterium | reverse complement strand
GACAAGGTGCTGATCGTCGAGAGCGGCTATTTCTCGCTTAATTGGGGCCTGCGCGCCGAAGCGTTCGGCCTCGAGGTCGAAACGCTGCCTAACGATTGGCGCCGCGCCGCCGACCCGGCGAAGCTCGAGGCGCGGTTGCGCGAGGACAAAAGCCACGAGATCAAGGCCGTGCTCGCGGTCCACAACGAGACCTCGACCGGGGTCGCGCATCCGATCGCTGCGATGCGCAAGGCGATCGATGCCGCCGGGCACCCGGCGCTGTTCTGCGTCGATGTGATCTCCTCGCTCGGCTCGTTCGATTTCCGCATGGATGAATGGGGCGTCGATGTCGTCGTCGTCGGCTCGCAGAAGGGGCTGATGCTGCCGACCGGCATGGCCTTCACCGGGGTCAGCAACAAGGCGCTGGCGGCGACCGAGAAGGCGAGCCTGCCGCGGGTCTACTGGGACTGGCGGAGACTTCTCGACCCCTCGCACGGGCACTGGAACGGCACCGTGCCGGTGCACTTCTTCTACGGGCTCCAGGAAGCGCTCCACATGCTCGACGAGGAAGGGCTCGACAACGTCTTCGCCCGGCATCGGCGTCTCGCCGAGGCGACCCGGCGCGCGGTGCAGGTCTGGCGCGGCAACAACGGGCCGGAAATCTTCGGGACCGACCCCGGCGGCCGCTCCGACACGATCACCGCCGTCTTGGTGCCGGAGGGGCACAATGCCGATCAGGTGCGGCAGATCGCGGTCGACAAGTTCAACGTGTCGCTGGGCGGCGGGCTCGACCGCCTCAAGGGCCGCGTCTTCCGCATCGGCCATCTGGGCGATCTGAACGAGCCGATGGTGCTGGGCTCAATCGCCTCGGTCGAGATGGCGCTCGACCTGGCCGGCGTACCGCACGGCAAGGGCGCGGTGCAGGCGGCGATGGAATACCTTGCCAGTGAGGCTTGAGGCGGGTGGGCGATTGCATCGGCGCCCCCCCGCCGCTATATACCGGCCCGCGCTACAAGGGTTTATCGAAGGTTCGAGCGATGAAGGACGGCATTCACCCGGATTATCATGAGATCACCGTCCTGATGACCGACGGGACCAGCTACCAGACGCGCTCGACCTACGGTAAGGCCGGCGACACGCTGCGCCTCGATATCGACCCGAAATCGCACCCGGCGTGGACCGGCGGCCAGCAGCGCCTGCTCGATACCGGCGGCCAGCTCGCCCGCTTTAACCGCCGCTTCCAAGGTTTCGGCCCCAAGCAGCAGTAACCGGTCTTCGGCTAGGAAGCCCTCAGCACTCCCTACCACAGAGTGCCAAATCCTCTTGAACCACACCTCTGAGCCACCAAATTGATTGGTGAGCGGTCGCCCATCGCGGGACCGCTTGCTGATGTCGGGCCCCCGGCCCTCGGGCGGGCGCCTCAACCCATGTTGCTCACTGGAGGATATGGTCATGGACCGTTTCGATTTCTCTCCCCTGTTCCGTTCGACGATCGGCTTCGATCGTCTGGCCCGGCTTGTCGATAGCGCGACCCGCGTCGACAGCACCGCGCTGTCCTATCCGCCCTACAACATCGAGACGACCGGCGAGGATGCCTACCGCCTGACCATGGCGGTGGCTGGGTTCGCGCAGGACGAACTCGATATCACCGTGCACGAGAACACGCTGATCGTGACCGGCAAGGCGCAGAAGGAGGACGAGAACGGCCGCTATCTGCACCGCGGCATCGCCCGGCGCGCGTTCGAGCGCCGCTTCAGCCTGGCCGACCATATCAAGGTCAACGGCGCGAGCCTCGACAATGGCTTGCTGCATGTCGACCTGGTGCGCGAGGTGCCCGAGGCGATGAAGCCGCGCCAAATCAAGATCGCCAGCGGCGAGCCCGCAAGGCCGCAGGTACTGGAGCAGAAGGCGGCTTAATCGGCCCCTCGGCTCAATTATCGAAACGCCCCCGGCTCTCCGGGGGCGTTTTTATTTGAGCAGATCCAGGATCTTCGCCCGGATAGCCATCCAGGCCGAGGAAGCCGAATCGATCAGCGCGAAGTGATCGCCGGGCAGATCTACTACCTCGACCGGATCGCCGGCGCGGCGAGCCAACGTGGCATAGTCATGCCCGAAGCGTGCCGGCACGATGCCGTCGTTGTTGCCAGACGCGACTACCTGCTTGAGCGCCAGCGGCAAAAGCGCGGCCGGCGAAGTGTCGGCCAGCGCGGTGCCCGGCGGCCGGCTGCGCGCGCCGGTCAGCGCGTCGATCGTGCTGGCGCCGCCGCAGGCCGGCCCGGATGCACGATAGGCGGCGAGATCGTTTATCCCGGCCAGGGTCACGACCGAGCCAATACGCTGCGGATCCGCCACCGCGAGCGCGCTGTCCCGCGGCAGACGGTGCCGCGATGCCGCCCACAATGCCAGATGGCCACCGGCCGAATGGCCGATCGCGACGAGCCTGCGCAAATCGAGGCGCGGCCGCTGCGGCAGACCGCGCAGCGCATCGACCGCCTGGCCGACATCGAGAAAGGTGCCCGGATAGCCGCCGCCGGTCTCGCCGAGCCGCCGGTATTCGATATTCCAGACCGCGATCCCCTGACGGTACAAATCCTCGGCCATCGGGTCCATCAGGTCGAGTCCGTAGGAGGACTGCCAGCAACCGCCATGGATCAGGATCGCGACCGGAAGCGGCGCGCTTCCTGCCGGCAGCCACAATTCGCCGAATTGGCTCGGCCCGGCGCCGTAGGCGATGCGCTCGGCAAAGGCCGGGGTCGAGCGTGCCATCGCCTCGACCGGCATCGATCCCTCACCGGCGAGCATGGTCATCAGCGCGAGCGGAGCGGCAACAGCCAGGATACGCATTCACGGCCAATGATAAGTTACGGTCTCATGATCGAGGCTCGGGTGGCGCGCGACCTCGCCTCGGCGGCAGCCGTTGCGCTCGTAAAAGCGGCAGGCACGCACATTATCGACTGCGGTTCGCAGCCAAAACCCGTTCGACAATGCTGCCTTGGCAAAATCCAAAAGCAGCGCGCCGATGCCTCTGCCCTGCGCCTCGGGCAGCACGAACAGCTCGGCAACCTGTTGCGCCGTCGGGTTCAGGGCAAGGAAGCCCACTAGCTTGGCGTTATCCCAGGCCAGATGCAGCTCCCATCCGGCCGCCAATTCGCGCGGGATCCGCTCGAGGTTGTGCACATAGAGCTCTGCCTCGCCGGGCTTCAGCGCGACGGCCAAGCCGGTCGAGCGCCAGCTTTGCAGCCACAGAAGCGCAGTCGCTGCGAGATCCGTGTCGCGATAGCCGCGGATCGCGATCAAAGTCCGCCGTGGGCGACGACGAAATCGACGATGCGATCGAGGCCCTCGCCGCTTTTGAGATTGCTGAACACGAACGGCCGTGCGCCGCGCATTTTCTTCGCATCGCGGTCCATGACTTCGAGACTGGCGCCGACCAATGGGGCCAAATCGATCTTGTTGATGACGAGAAGGTCGGAGCGAGTGATGCCAGGACCGCCCTTCCTCGGAATCTTGTCGCCGGCGGCGACGTCGATGACGTAGATCGTCAAATCGGCCAGCTCCGGCGAGAAAGTCGCGGCGAGGTTGTCGCCGCCGGACTCGATCAGCACCAGATCGACCGCGGGAAAGAGCCGGGTCATCTCGGCTACCGCGGCGAGGTTGATCGAGGCGTCCTCGCGGATCGCGGTATGCGGGCAGCCGCCGGTCTCGACGCCGCGGATCCTGTCGGGCGGCAGCGCGCCGCTTCGGGTCAGGAACTCGGCGTCCTCGCGGGTATAGATGTCGTTGGTGATCGCCACCAACTCGAAGCGTCCGCGCATCTTCTTGCACAGCCCGTCCATCAGCGCGGTCTTGCCCGACCCGACCGGGCCGCCGATGCCGACGCGCAGCGGGTTTGGGTGCGGATCTGCGCTCATGAGCGGAACAGCCGGGAATATTGCGTCTCATGCGCCATCGAGGCGAGGTCGACGGCAAAGGTCGCGCCGCCGAAATCGCGGAGGTCGCGGGTCAGAGCCGCCTGCGCCGCCGCGGCGACAACCGGCTCCAGGGCCGCGAGAATGCGCTGCCCATCGGTTTGGCCGATGAGGCCAAGCCGCAGCCCCGCCGACATCAAATTCGCGGTAAAGGCTTGCAGATAGCCGAGTAGTGCGTCTTCCAGCGCGATCCCGGCACGCGCCGCCGCGGCGCCAAAGGCGGCAGGGAGGCACGTCCCCTCACCTACCAGCCAACCGTCGAGGAAAGCATCGGGCCAAGCGGCTCGGACCGTGTTGAGAAAAGCGTCGCCTTGTTGGGTCGCTTCGAGCGCGAGTTCGGCGGTGGCACGATAGGCGATGCCGCGTTGGTTGGCGGCATCGAGCCCCGCAGCATCCTCGGCGAGGGCAGCACGATAGGCGTCCCGCAGGATGTCGGCGTCTATCCGGCCGCTGCCGCGCGCGACAATCGCGGCGATCCAGCTCTCCAGGCTTGCGCGATCGTGGATGGCGCCGCTCGCGGCGGCGGCTTCTAGGCCATGCGAATAGCTGAAGGCGCCAATCGGAAAGCTCGGCGACAACCAGGCGAGAAGCCGGTACAGCGTTGCTGCGCTCGGTTCAGTGCTCGTGGGCATGCGCGGTTCCGGCATAGGCGCCAATCTCGGGGTCGAACGGCGCTTGCAGCCAAGTCACGCGGCCACCGAGACCCTCGACCATCGCCGCGATGACGTGGTCGGCGCGAATTCGCAGCCGTCCCTCCACCGCTTGCAGCGGCAAATGCCGGTTGCCGATGTGCCAGGCGATGCGCAGGAGGTCGGTCTCGCTTGCCGCGGCGATCTCGATGACCGGCTCGGGCGCGGCGCGCACCCGCAGATAGCCGCCATTGTCGAGTTCGAGGCCATCGCCTTCCGTCAGATGCTGCGCTCGCGCCAGATCGAGCATAAACGGCGTTCCGGAGTCGGCGACGAGGCGGATGCGGCGGCGATGGCGGTCGATGAACGGCAAGGTCACCGAGCCGATTGCCGCCTCATCCGGCCAGTGCCCGCGCGTATGGACCGCTATCGCCCGCCGCATGCGTGAATTCATCTCTTCAATATAGGAAATAACGTTGGGCCAGCGGCAAAACGGTGGCCGGCTCGCAGGTCAGGTGCACGCCGTCGGCGCGCACCTCGTAGGTCTCGGGATCGACCTCGATATTGGGAGTTGCCGAATTGTGTACCATGCGGCTCTTGTCGATCGCGCGGATGCCGCGCGCCGGCAGGATCATACGCTGAAGGCCGAGCCGATCGGGCAAGCCGCCGGCGATGGCGACGCTGGGTAGGAAGGTTACAGCCGTGGCCTGCAATGCGCGGCCGAAGGCGCCGAACATCGGCCGGTAATGCACCGGCTGCGGTGTCGGGATCGAGGCGTTGGGGTCGCCCATCAACGCCGCGGCGATCATGCCGCCGCGTAGCACGGTATCCGGCTTCACCGCGAAAAACGCCGGCGACCACAGCACCAGATCGGCGAGCTTGCCGACCTCGACCGAGCCGACATGCTCGGCCAGACCGTGCGTCAGCGCCGGGTTTATCGTGTATTTGGCGATGTAGCGCTTGGCCCGGAAATTGTCGTTGCGGCCGTCCCCCTTGGCGCCGTCTTCGGGCAGCGGGCCGCGCTGGCGCTTCATCTTGTCGGCGGTCTGCCAAGTGCGGATGATGACTTCGCCGGCCCGCCCCATCGCCTGGCTATCGGACGACATCATGCTGAACGCGCCGAGGTCGTGCAGGATATCCTCGGCGGCGATCGTCTCGCGCCGGATGCGGCTCTCGGCGAACGCGACATCCTCGGGGATGCGCGGGTCGAGGTGGTGGCACACCATCAGCATGTCGAGATGCTCGTCGATGGTGTTGACCGTGTAGGGCCGCGTCGGGTTGGTCGATGACGGCAAGACGTTCGCCAGCCCGCACACCTTGATGATGTCGGGCGCGTGCCCGCCGCCGGCACCTTCGGTGTGGAAGGCATGGATGTTGCGGCCCATGAACGCAGCGATCGTGTCCTCGACAAAGCCCGACTCGTTCAGCGTGTCTGTGTGGATCGCCACGGCGATATCGAGCTGCTCGGCGACCGACAGGCAGCAGTCGATCGCCGCCGGGGTCGTCCCCCAATCCTCATGCAGCTTCAAGGCAAGGGCGCCGGCCTCGACCATCTCGACGAGCGCGCCCGGCTCTGAGGCATTGCCCTTGCCGAAAAAGCCGAGATTGACCGGAATGCCCTCGGCCGCCTGCAGGATGCGCGCGAGATGCCACGGCCCCGGCGTGCAGGTCGTCGCGGCGGTGCCGGCGGCCGGGCCGGTGCCGCCGCCGAGCATCGTCGTGATGCCGCTGTAGAGTGCATCCTCGGCGATCTGCGGGCAAATCCAATGGATATGCGAGTCGATCCCGCCGGCGGTAACGATCTTGCCCTCGCCGGCGATGATCTCGGTGCCGGGTCCGATAACGATGTCGACCCCGGGCTGGATGTCGGGGTTGCCGGCCTTGCCGATGCCGCAGATGCGGCCGCCGCGGATGCCGATATCGGCTTTGACGATGCCCCAGTGATCGAGGATCACCGCGTTGGTGATGACCGTGTCGACCGCGCCCTCGGCGCGCGAGCGTTGTCCCTGCCCCATGCCGTCGCGGATGACCTTGCCGCCCCCGAACTTGACCTCCTCGCCGTAGATTGTGCGGTCGTCCTCAATCTCGACAATCAGCTCGGTGTCAGCGAGGCGCAGCCGGTCGCCCTTAGTCGGACCGAACATCGCGGCATAGCCACCGCGTGAGATCGTGATCGCCACGTCAGAGCGCCCCGTTGACGCGGCCGTTGAAGCCGACGACGCGCCGCGCGCCGGCATAGGCGATGAGCCGCACCTCGCGGCTCTGCCCCGGCTCGAAGCGGGTCGCTGTGCCGGCCGGAATGTCGAGGCGAAAGCCACGGGCCTTTTCGCGGTCGAACTGCAGCGCGCCGTTGGTCTCGTAGAAATGATAATGCGAGCCGACCTGGATCGGCCGATCGCCGGTATTGGCGATGGTCAGGGTCACGGTCGGGCGCCCGGCATTGAGCTCGATATCGCCGCCAGCCGGGAACAGTTCGCCGGGAATCATGTTGGCCAACCTTGGCTGTCATTGCGAGCGCAGCGACGCAATCTCGTGCCGCCTGTTCGCAAATCATCGAGATTACTTCGTCGCCTCACGGCTCCTCGCAATGACATGCTGTTCATCGGATCGGCTCGTGGACCGTGACGAGCTTGGTGCCGTCGGGGAAGGTCGCCTCGACCTGGATCTCGTGGATCATCTCGGCCACCCCCTCCATGACCTGCTCGCGGGTCAGCACCGTGGCGCCGTCGCGCATCAATTCGGCGACGCTGCGGCCGTCGCGCGCGCCCTCCAGCACGTAGTCGGTAATCAGCGCTATCGCCTCGGGATAGTTCAGCTTGACGCCGCGTTCGAGCCGCCGCGCCGCGACCATCGCCGCGACCGAGACCAACAGCTTGTCCTTCTCACGCGAGGTGAGGTTCATGCGATCCTCGGAGCATCAAATGTGCCATAGGCGTGGCAGGCGTGCCGGCAATCCCATCGCGGCCTCGCGCAAATGGCAAGCGAGATCGGCATAAGCGCGGCGCAACGCCATCGGATCGACGCCAAGCCAGCGGGCGACGAGCAGCCCGCCGACCGCCGTGACGCCGGCGCGCAATCCAGGTGCGGCGCTCTGCTGCTGCACCGCGCGGGCCGCATCGACAAAACGGTGCGGATCGCCTTCGCGGGGCGCGAGGATCAAGGTGGCGCACGCGGCCGCGTCGTCGAAGCAGGCAGGGTCGGCCATGATCGCCGGAATATCGCCGTCGATATGGAGCGCATCGCCCCAGACAAGCCTTCCGTCGCGATTTAACTGCCAGCCTTCGTGGAGCAAGCCGCGAGTGAAATGCTCGCCACGCGCCCTGCGGCCGAAAACAAGTATGCCGCCGCCGAGAAAACCGGCCTCGGCTGTCAGCGCGATTGTCGTTTCGCGGCGCAACCGGGCGCCGTCGAACAGGATCGTCTCGGGCGGCAGGAATTCAAGCCAGCCGCCGGCCTCGACGGAGAGGGTTTGCGCGATCTCGGTCGTCGCGCCGGTCGAGCGGTAGATCTTCTCGGCGGCCGAGGCGGTGACGTGGGCCGCGGCGTCCTCTTCGACCCTCACCGACACCTCTATGCAGTCGCCGGCAACGAGCCCGCCCGATGTCGTCACCAGCACCGCATTCGGCACATCTCCGGCCACCGGCGCCGGGAACAGCACCCGCAACGGATTGCGCTCGTAGAGATGCGAGAGCCGGGTGGCGCCGGCGCGGACCGCGAAGCCGATCTCGGCGATACCGCGAACGCCCCCTTTATCGCTCCTAACCGCCATTCCGGGGCGCCGCGGCGCGGCGAGCCCGGAATCCATATGCCGGAGGCCTGCGTTCATGGATTCCGGGCTCGCGGCCTTCGGCCACGCCCCGGAATGACAGAATTGAACTGGAGGACGTGCGCTCAATAGCCGAGCGCCATGCCGTCCTTGCGCGGCTCGGAGCCGCCGATCAGGACGCCGCGCTCGTGATCGATCCAGATCGCCTGGCAGCCGCCGAGCGGCACTTTCGCCGTCTCGATTTCGTGGCCGCGCCGGGCCAGATCCGCGACGATCGGCTCGGGGACGCTGCGCTCGACCCGCAATTTGCCGCGAAAGGCAAAAACGCGCGGCGCCTCGGCCGCCTGTTGCGGGTCGAGACCGCGATCGATGACACGGTGCGCAAAATGCGCGTGCCCAACCGCCTGGTATTGGCCGCCCATGACGCCGAACGGCATCACCGAGCGTCCGTTCTTGACCAGCATCGCCGGAATGATCGTGTGAAACGGCCGCTTTCTCGGGGCAATCGCGTTGGGATGGCCGGGGATGATGCGGAAGCTGGTGCAGCGATTATGCAGCAGGACACCGCTCTCCGGCGCCATGATGCCGGTGCCGAAGGAGGAGAACAGCGAGTTGATGAACGACACCGCGTTGCCGTCGCGATCGACCGCGCAGAGATAGACCGTGTCCGAATGCAGCGTGCCGCCGTGCCAGTCGTTGCCGGGCAACACCGCATCGAGCCGGATCGGGCGGCGCGCGCGTTCCGCCCACTCGTCCGACAGGTAGGCTTCGACATCGACCGCAACATGCGCCGGGTCGGCCAAGACCTCGTCACGCACCCGATAAGCCGACTTGGTCGCCTCGGCGAGCAGGTGCAGCCGGTCCGCCTCCCGCAACGACTCGTCGCCGACAGGAAAACCTTCCAG
>DASYOB010000116.1:0-5340 GCA_036008175.1 Allostellaceae bacterium | reverse complement strand
TCCGTGGGCTGAAGGCCCACGGGGAGGCGAGAAGATGACAGGCAGGAACGCACTGCGGCACCGATTAGACGAGCCCGTAGAGCTTCGCCGCGTTGTCGTGGGTCAACTTCTGCCGCATTTCCGGCGACAGGTTCTTCATCTGGCGCTCGATTGCGGCGCGCGAGTTCGGCCACACGCTGTCGGGGTGCGGGTAGTCGGAGGCCCACAGCAGGTGACCTTCGCCGAAGAACGGGATCAGCGACATCGCCGCCTCGTCCTCCTGGAACGTCGCGTAGATCTGCCGTTTGAAGAGCTCGCTCGGTTTGGTTTCGAGCGCGTTGCCGCCTTTGTCGGCCCAGAACTCCTTCGCTTCCCAGAGCCGCCAATGGCGGTAGTCGAGCTCCTGCACGAGCCAGGGAAGCCAGCCGGTGCCCGCCTCGGCCATGACCATCTTTAGCCGCGGATGGCGCTCCAGAATACCCCACGCGAACAGGTCGACAAACGGTTCTAGGAAATTGTTGAGGAAGCCCTTGGTGTTCTCGAACACGCTAGCGGCTTTGCCGGCGGCGCGGCTACCCGGCACCGGCAGGAACACAGTGATGTGCCAGGAGAGGATGATGCCGGTTTCTTCGAGCAGCGACCACAGCGGCTCCCAGGCCGGGTCGTCGAGCTTTGGCGTGATGTTGGCGATCATCAGATTGACTTGGCGCACGCCGCCCTTGGCGGCAAGCCGACGCAGTTCCGCCACCGCCTTGTCCGGCGTTTCCGGCAGCATCGGGACGCCGATCAGCCGGTTCGGCGCTGCCGCGCAAAATTCCAGCAGCCAGTCGTTGTAGACGCGGTAGCACGCCTCGCGCAGCACCGGATCCTCGGTCGAGATCTGGAAGATCGGCCCGAAGATGACCTGCGTCTCGACCCCATCGCGGTCCATATCGGCAAGCCGCAACTCGGCGACCGCGGGGCGCCGCGCACTCTGATCATAGATCTGCGCGCGATCGAAGGCGTTGTATAGCGGCTTGACCGGCCGCGCGCCGTCGGCCGCAGTCGGCTTTCCGGACCAGCTGCCCCAGACCTTGCCGTCGCAGATCCACACGGCCTGACCGTCGCGTTCCTCGATACGAGGCGCCCGATCGCGCAGCGCGGCCGGCAGCCGCGTTTCCCACAAATCCGCCGGCAATTGCCCCAGGTCCATGTGGTCGTCGCAAGAAATCAGCCGATCCGCCATTTTGTCCTCCTCACCCCGAACGTGGTGCCGGTGTTTTATCACATTTCACGGGTGGGTTGTGACGCGTCGGCTTCTCCGCATGGGCTCCGCGGTGCAGCCAGGTCACCGAAGCGAATGCGCCGAGCCACGAGCCCGTCGCCGCAAACAGTACATAGATCGCATTTTCGGTGTAACTGATCACCGCGAACGCCGACAGCAGGTACCAGATGGCACTCCAGTTCGCCGCCCGGAAGCGGCGCCTGCCGCTCACGGCCGCATTGAAGAATACGTAAGCCGCGTCGGTTGCGGCGGTGGACGCGAGCACGCCCAACGCGATGAGTGGATGGACGCCAAGGATCATGAAAGGGCTCCGTGGTCTGGACGTGTTCCGAGGAATCACACCAGACGGGTTGTCGACTCGTTTAATATCGATAGCGGTTGACGCATGTCTGCGGAGCCGCGTCTGATTGGCAGGGACTGGTCCCTTTGAGAAAGCACATGCCGCTCGACGACATCCCCGGCTCCCCCCTAGAAGCCCGCTTGCGCCGCGAGATGCAGGGCGAGGTGCGGTTCGACGCCTTCAGCCGTGGGCGTTACGCGACCGATGCGTCGATCTACCAGATCGAGCCCCTGGGCGTGGTCGTGCCGCGGAGCCGCGGGGATGCGGCGGCGGCGATTGCGATTGCGCGCGACGAAGGGGTGCCCGTATTGCCGCGCGGCGGGGGCACCTCACAATGCGGACAGACCGTGGCGCGGGCGCTCGTCGTCGATTGCAGCAAACATCTCGACCGGGTGATCTCGGTCGATGTCGAGGGTCGGCGGGCGCGGGTCGAGCCGGGGGTCGTGCTCGACCGGCTCAACCGGCAGCTGCGCAAGGATAAGTTGTTCTTTCCGGTCGACCCGTCAACGGCGAGCCGTGCGACGATCGGCGGCATGACTGCGAACAACAGCTGCGGCTCGCGGTCATTGCGTTACGGCAACATGGTGCACAATGTGCGCGGGGTCGACGCGCTGCTCGCCGACGGCACGGCGGCGTGGTTCGGCGACGTCCCGGGCAATTTCGACGATAACGCCGCGCCGGAGCGTTATCGCGAGCTGGTGACCCGCATGCGCGTTCTGCACCGGCGCGAAGCCGACGAGATCGAGCGGCGCTTTCCGAAGGTGCTGCGGCGGGTCGGCGGCTACAACATCGACAGCATCAGCGACAGCGGCCACAACATGGCGCGCCTGCTCGTCGGCTCCGAAGGCACGCTCGCCTTCTTCAACGAGATCGAGCTGGAATTGCAGCCGATCCCGGCGCACCGGGTGCTCGGGATCTGCCATTTCCCGAGTTTCTACGGCGCGATGGCCGCAACCCGACCGATCGTCGAGCTCGGCCCCAGCGCCGTCGAGCTGGTCGACCGCACGATGATCGATTTATCGCGCGACATCCCGATGTTCCGCCCCGTGGTCGAGCGCTTTGTGCAGGGGGAGCCGGCCGCGCTGCTGCTGACCGAATTCGCCGGCGACGATCCGCCGGAAAACCTGCGGCGGCTCAAGGCCCTGGTCGAATTGATGGGGGATCTCGGTTTCCCCGGCGGTGTCGTCGAGGCCATCGACCCCGCCTTCCAGCAGGCGGTCTGGGAGATCCGCGCGCAAGGTCTCAACATCATGATGTCGATGAAAGGCGACGGGAAACCGGTCTCCTTTCTCGAGGATTGCGCCGTGCGGCTCGAAGATCTCGCCGATTATACCGACCGGCTCACGCGCATTTTCGAGAAACACGGCACTTACGGCACCTGGTACGCGCATGCCTCGGTCGGCTGCCTGCACGTGCGGCCGGTGCTCAATCTGAAGCAGGAGCTCGAGGTCAAGAAGATGCGGGCGATCGCCGAGGAAGCCTTTGCCATGGTCCGCGAATACAAGGGCTCGCATTCGGGCGAGCATGGCGACGGGCTGGTTCGCTCCGAGTTCCACAAGGCGATGTTCGGCTCGCGCCTGGTCCGCGCCTTCGAGGAGGTCAAGGACGCGTTCGACCCGGAGGGGCTGTTCAACCCCGGCAAGATCGTGCGGCCCTCGAAGATGGACGACCGGAGCCTGTTCCGCTACCGGCCCGACTACCGGCCATTACCGCTCGCCACGGCATTGGACTGGTCGGAATGGGGCGGGTTCGCCGGGGCGGTCGAGATGTGCAACAACAACGGCGCCTGCCGCGCCCGCGACGCCGCGGTGATGTGCCCGTCGTTCCGCGCCACCGGCGACGAGCAGCACCTGACCCGCGGCCGGGCCAACACGCTACGGCTGGCCTTGTCGGGCCAGCTCGGACCCGATGCGTTGGTGTCCGAAGACATGCGCGAGACGATGGATCTGTGCATCTCGTGCAAGGGCTGCCGGCGCGAATGCCCGACCGGCGTCGACATGGCGCGGATGAAGATCGAATTCCTGCACCATTACCGGCGCGACCACCGGCTTTCGGTGCGAGACCGGCTGATCGCCTACCTGCCGCGCTACGCGCCCTGGGCGGCGCACCTGGCGCCGCTGCTCAACCTGCGCAATCGGGCGCCGGCCCTGGCCCGGCTCGGCGAGCGCTGGTTCGGGCTCAGCGCCGCGCGCAAGCTGCCCGAATGGTCCCGCCGACCTTATGGCGGCGCATCGTCCGGGGACGGCCGCGAAGTCGTGCTGTTGGTCGACACCTTCAACCGTTGGTTTGAGCCCGAGAACGCGCGCGCCGCCGAGCGCGTGTTGACGCGGGCCGGCTACCGGGTGGTCAGCCCCGACCCCGTACGCGGCCGGCCACTGTGTTGCGGCCGGACCTTTCTCGCCGCCGGTCTCGTCGATGAGGCGCGGGTCGAGGCGCAGCGCATGGTCGATGCCCTCGCGCCTCATGTCGCCGCCGGCGCCCCGATCGTCGGGCTCGAACCCTCGTGCCTCCTGACCCTGCGCGACGAGTATCCGGCGCTGTTGCCGGGCGCGGTGGCCAAGGCGCTCGCCGCCCATGCCCAGCTCTTCGAGGAATTCGTCGATACCGAACGCGCCGCCGGACGGTTCCGACTAGCCTTGGCGCCGATGCCGGGCCGCACCGCATTGCTGCACGGCCATTGCCATCAGAAGGCCTTCGCCACCGTCGCCGCCGCGGTCAAGGCCTTGCAGCTGATCCCCGAGCTCGAGGTCGAGACCTTCGATTCGACCTGCTGCGGCATGGCCGGCTCATTCGGGTACGAAGCCGAGCATCACGCGATGTCGCTGCAAATCGGCGAGCTCGGCGTGTTGCCCCGGATGCGCGCGGCACCTCCCGATACCTTGCTCGCCGCCTGCGGCACCAGCTGCCGCCACCAGATCGCCGACGCCTTGCGCCGCGACGCCCGCCATATCGTCCGCCTCCTTGACGACGCCGCCGCTGGGGGAGGTTTCCGGTGATCCTTCCTAAACGCGCGCGGGCGCTCTTTGATTTCTGGTTCGGGCCGGCCGACCACCCCGAGCGGCTGCATCATCGCCAGATCTGGTTCCGCAGCACGGCCGAGTTCGATGCGGCGGTGCGTCATGGCTTCGCGGCCGATCATGAAATGGCGGTGGCGGGCGCGCTGCAGGATTGGGAAGCCGGCGCCGAAAGCGCACTGGCGCTGGTAATGCTGCTCGACCAGGTGCCGCGCAACATCTTTCGCAGCACGAAGCGGGCCTTTGCCAGCGACCCGCAGGCGCTGGCCGCGACCAGGCGGGCGCTGGCGCGGGGCTTCGACCAGCAGGTGCCGGCGGCCTGGCGGCTGTTCTTCTATCTGCCGTTCGAGCACAGCGAGGATCTGGCCGACCAGCAGCGCGGCCTGGCACTGTTGGAGGCATTGCCGCCGGCCCCCGGCCGACCGAGCGAGGCGCACATGTCGCGCCGCCATCTCGAAATAATCGAGCGCTTCGGGCGCTTTCCGCACCGCAACGCGATCCTTGGCCGGCCATCGACCGCAGCCGAGCAGGCCTTTCTCGACGAGAGCGACTGGCGCTTCGGCCAGCCCTTCACCGGGTGATCATTCCCGCCGCGCGAAACCGAGCAGCCGGGCGGCCGCAGCCACGGTCCAGCCCTGGACGACAAGCGAGGCGATGACCAGGATGAAGATGCTTTCGAACAGCGGCTCGCTGCGCTGCGGGTCGGCCAGCCCCGGGATGATGCTGAGGTAGATCGGCACCGC
>DASYOB010000115.1:0-49173 GCA_036008175.1 Allostellaceae bacterium | reverse complement strand
CATGATAAGTCCCGATCGGCGGAAACGCGCAAGGCGCGAGCGAGGGTGAAGCGGCGGGCAAGTCCGATTATGCTGCGCTGCCCGAGATCGGGCGACCGCAGGGGAGGGGACATGCATTTCGATCTGGCGCGGCTGGCGCCGAGCGACGCCTACAAGCTGCTGGTCAGCACCGTCGTGCCGCGGCCGATCGCGCTGGCGACGACGGTCGATCTCGATGGCCGGATCAACGCCGCCCCGTTCAGCTTCTTCAACGCGGTCAGCTCGGTGCCGCCGGTCGTCGTGCTCGGCATCGGCGGCGGCGACAGCGCCGGCGACGGCTGGAAGGATACCGAGCGCAACATCCGCGAGACCGGCGAATTCGTCGTCAACCTGGTCGACGAGGCGATTGCCGAACGGATGAATGTCTGCGACGTGGCCTTTCCGACCGGGGTCAACGAATTGGAGATGGCCGGGCTGCATCCGCTTCCCTCGGCCGAGGTTAAGCCGCCGCTGATCGCCGAGGCGCCGGTCAGCTTCGAGTGCAAGCGGATCACCGGGCTGTCGCTCGGCCCCCGCTCGACCCTGGAGGTCGGGCGGGTGATCCACATCCACATCCGCGACGACCTGGTCGACCCCGAACGGTTTTACGTCCAGACCGACAAGCTGCGCCTGGTGGGCCGCATGCATGGCCGCGGCTGGTATGCCCGCACCAGCGACCTGTTTCTGATGGAGCGCATCAGCTACGCCGACTGGAAAGACGGCAAGCGATGAAACGCCGTCATCTGGCGATCACTCTTTCTCTGGTGATCGCCGCGGCGGCGACCTCGCCGGCTGGCGCGGCCGAGGCGCCGCCCGGCTCGAAGAATTTCAATTCACCGGGTTCGGTGCCGAATTATTTCAGCAACGAGGCCGCGCCGTTCGTCGCCTCGCCCAATCCGCATCCGGCTCCGGCCGAGCCGGCTCCGGCCGCCGTGGCACCGGCGCCGGCCGCTGCGGCGCCGGCGCCGGAACGGGCGACACCGCTCGTCGTCAGCCCCTATGCGCGACCGCACCCGGTCAGGACGGCACAGCCGGTACGCGGCCGGCCGACGCGCCCCGCCCGGGTGGCGGCGGCCAGACGACACCCGGCGGCAGCGGTCTCGACCAAGGGCCATGCACCAGCCAGAACGGCACATGCCGCGCGTGCGGTGAAAAGCAAATCGGCGGCGGCGAAGGTGCGGCCGGTCAGCGCCGGCAGCAGGCGAGCCGGTCGCGGCTAGCGGCGTCCAGCCGGCCGCCGGCGGCGTTGGACATCGCCGCCCGGCCCGCCATATAAGCGGGCGCCATGGCGCAAATCCCGTTCCGCAAGATGCACGGCCTCGGCAACGACTTTGTCGTGCTCGACGGCCGTCGGCATTCGGTCGCGATCGATGCCAGGGCCGCGCGTGCCCTGGCGGATCGGCGCACCGGCATCGGCTGCGACCAGGTGATCCTGATCGAGCCGCCGCATGATCCGGCGGCGCAGTTGTTCATGCGCATCCTTAACGCCGATGGCAGCGAGGCCGAGGCCTGCGGCAACGCCAGCCGATGCATCGCCAAGCTCGTCGCCGAGGAGACCGGCGACCCGCATGTGCGCATCCAGACGATCGCCGGGCTGCTCGACGCCGAGGTGATGTCGGACGGCCGGGTCACGGTCGATATGGGGCCGGCGCGCACCGCCTGGGACGAAATCCCGCTCGCTCGGCCGATGGACACGCTCCGGGTGGATCTGGCGCTGGGCGCGCTCGCTGAGCCCGTCTGCGGCAACATGGGTAACCCGCACGCGACGTTCTTCGTCGCCAATGCCGAGGCAATCGACCTTGCCGCCCTCGGCCCGAAACTCGAGCATGACCCGCTGTTTCCCGAGCGCGCCAATATCGGGGTCGCGACCGTGAAAGGCCGCGAACGCATCCGGCTGCGCGTCTGGGAGCGCGGCGCCGGCATAACCCGCGCCTGCGGCACCGGTGCCTGCGCCGCCCTCGTCGCCGCCAATCGCCGCGGGCTGACCCGGCGGCACGCCAAGCTCGCGCTCGACGGCGGCGAGCTCGATATCCTCTGGCGGCATGACGGGCATGTGATGATGACCGGGCCGGCGACACTTGCGTATGAGGGCCGTTTCGATCCGACATCGTTTGTCGGCTGAGCCGCATGCAGGGCATCGAGATCGTCACGTTCGGCTGCCGGCTCAACGCCTTCGAGAGCGACATCATTCGTCTTGCCGCCGGCGAGGCGGGGATCGAAAACGCGGTTATCGTAAACACCTGCGCGGTCACCGCCGAGGCCGAGCGTCAGGCGCGCCAGGCGATCCGCCGCGCCCGCCGCGAGCATCCCGGCGCGCGCATCATCGTCACCGGTTGCGCCGCGACCCTGTCGCCGGAGCGCTATGCCGCGCTTGGCGAAGTCGATCTCGTCCTCGACAACGACGCGAAGCTGCGCGCCGAGAGCTACGCGATCGCTCCTCACCCACCGGCCGCTGACGCGGCCCCTTCCCTCGCCCGCACCGCGGGAGAGGGTGCCCGAGGGCAAAGCCCGAAGGCGGGTGAGGGTCTCGGAAAGACCCGTGCCTACCTGCAAGTGCAGCAGGGCTGCGATCATCGCTGCACCTTCTGCATTATTCCCTACGCGCGGGGGCCGAGCCGCTCGATACCGCTCGACGCGATCGTCGCGCAGGGGCGCGCGCTGGTCGCGGCCGGGACGCGCGAGATCGTGCTGACCGGGGTCGATCTGACCGCCTATGGCGCCGACCTGCCGAGCCGGCCGACGCTCGGGCAGATCGCGCGCCGGCTGCTCGCCGCGGTGCCGGAACTGCCGCGGCTCCGACTCTCCTCGATCGATCCAAGCGAGATCGACGAGGCGCTGTGGGCGCTCCTCGCCGATGAGCCGCGGCTGATGCCGCATCTGCATCTGTCATTGCAGGCCGGCGATGATCTGATCCTGAAGCGGATGAAGCGCCGGCACAGCCGCGCCGAGGCGATCGCCGCCGCGCGCCGCGCCCGGAGCTTGCGCCCTGACATGGCGATCGGCGCCGATCTGATCGCCGGCTTTCCGACCGAGACGGAAGAGATGTTCCGCCGCAGCCTCGATATCATCGAGGAATGCGGCATCGCCTTCCTGCATGCGTTCCCTTACAGCCCGCGGCCTGGAACGCCGGCGGCGCGCATGCCGCAGCTCGACTCGGCCATCGTTCGCGAACGTGCCGCCCGGCTGCGCGCGGCCGGAGCGGCGGCGCTGCAGACCGAGTTCGGCCGCCGCATCGGCAGCGAGAGCAAGGTGCTGATCGAGCGGCCGGGGATTGGACGCGCCGATTTCTACGCGCCGGTCGAATGTCCGGACACGCTGCCGGTCGGCGCGATCCAGGGCATTCGCTTTACCGCGGCAAACGGACGGCAGCTGGTCGGAGTGCCGATGTGATGCGGTTCTGGCGGCCCGGCGTCCCGGGTGAGCCCGATGCCGACACCGTTCCGGCCGAGCCGGCAGAAATTTCCGCGCCCACGGAAGCCGCGGCGCAGGGCCGCTGGCTCGGTCGCCTGCGCGCCGGCCTGTCGCGCAGCTCGACGCGGCTCAACGAGGGCATCAACACGATCTTCCTGCGCCGCCGGCTCGATGCCGCCGCGCTCGGCGAACTCGAAGAGCTGTTGATCGCCAGCGACATGGGGCTGGGGGTTGCTGGCGAGGTCGTCGAGTCGCTGCGTCGCACCCGCTTCAACCAGGAGGTCGCGCCCGACGAGGTGCGCGCGGCGCTGGCCGAAGAAGTGATCCGGCTGATCGAGCCGGTCATGAAGCCGCTGCGCATCGACCCGGCAAAGCGGCCCTTCGCGATCCTTGTCGTTGGCGTCAACGGCAGCGGCAAGACGACGACGATCGGCAAACTCGCCAAGCAGTATCGCGACGCCGGCAAGAGCGTCGTGCTCGCCGCCGGCGACACGTTTCGCGCCGCCGCCGTCGAGCAGTTGCAGATCTGGGGCGAGCGCACCGGCTCTCCGGTGATCGCCCGGGCAACCGGCTCTGATGCCGCCGGGCTCGCCTTCGAGGCCTTGGAGGGAGCGCGCGCCGACGGCGCGGACATCCTATTGATCGACACCGCCGGCCGGCTGCACAACAAGGCCGACCTGATGGGCGAATTGCAGAAGATCGTACGCGTACTGAAAAAGGTCGACGCACAAGCGCCGCACGCGGTGCTGCTGGTGCTCGACGCCACAGTCGGGCAGAACGCGCATCAGCAGGCGGAGATCTTCCGCGAGATGGTCGGGGTCACCGGCATCGTCATGACCAAGCTCGACGGCACCGCCAAGGGAGGCGTGCTGGTGTCCTTGGCCGAGAAATACGGCATCCCGATCCATGCGATCGGCATCGGCGAGGGCGCCGAAGACCTGCGCCCGTTCGAGGCGCGCGCCTACGCCCGCAGCCTCGTCGGCCTCGACGCCTGAAATTCAGTTGTCTGAGGAGGCGCGAGGAACGCAGTGTTACTCGCCGATCCCCGCGGTCGGATCGGGCGGAGCGCAGCGGGTGGTGAAGTCGCCGGAGGCCTGCGCCTCGCGTTCGTGGTGCAAGGCCCAGCGCACCGACGGGAAGGCGATATCGTCCCACGGGATCTCGTCCCAATGGAAGAGGCCGACCTCCAGGCTCTCCGGCCCGGCAGCGATTTTGTCTTCAGTCAGCCGGGCGCGGTAGATCAGCTGTACCTGACTGATGCGCGGGATGTCGTAGATCGCCAAGAGCCCGTCGATCTGGATGCGCGCTTGCGCTTCCTCCCAGGCCTCGCGCTCGGCCCCCGCGCTGGTCGACTCATTGAGCTCAAGATAACCGGCCGGCAATGTCCAGAAGCCGCGGCGCGGGTTGATCGCTCGCCGGCACAACAGCACCCGGTCGCCCCAGCGCGCCACCGAGCCGACGACAACCTTCGGGTTGTCGTAGAGGATGAACCCGCATTCGGCGCAGATCATGCGCTCGCGGTTGTCGCCCTCGGGGACGCCGCGCACCGACGGGCCGCGGCTGGTTTCGGCTTCTGCCATCACGGCCGGGATAATAGGAACCGCCCCTGGCCGCGACAAGACGGCGGGGTTTCGCATTGAACCCCCTCTCCGCCCCTGCGCGGCCGGACTTTGATCGACACCGTTGCGCCGACAGCTATTCGGGCTGTCTCTCGATGTCCGGCAGCGGCCAGCTTTGGTCGAAGTAGGGTTCCAGCGGCGCGTAAAGCCGCAAAGCCGGGAACCACGAGCGGCCGGGCACGGTGGGAATCCAATTATTCTCAAAACCCTTCGGCGCGTTCGAGGCGAAGTAAATGTCGACCGAGCCGTCCGCGTTTTCAACAAGGTCATGCCGGGAGGATCGGTCGGCGCGTTGCTCCTTGTTCTGGACGAATGAGCGGGTGGCCGTGTCGTAAAGTGTGACCGACCAGAACTGTTTCGCAGGGGGATTCGGCGGCACGCGCAGGCGGTAGCTCTGCGCACCATCGAAGGCATGCCCCGCCGTGTCGCGGAAGCAGGCGAGGTAAGCTTGGCCGGCTCCGGGGGTTTCGCTGCGCATGCCTGCGGTGACCATCACGGCATAGTAGGTATAGGCGGCGCGCTGATCGAGTTCGCTGTAGTTCGCCAAGTCCTGAACGGGGTCCGTAGCCATGAGGGGTTTGATCCAGAGCGTGTTGCGGTAGCGTAAGTTCGGCAACCGCGTGTCGAAGCTTTCGGCTTTGACCATCGCCTCACCGACAAATGCCCCTTCGGTGAGGATTTTCTTCTGCCGTGCATCGGGTTGGAACGGCTTCCCCTTCTCAATGCCCAGCGGCATGAGCATCGCCATGAAGAAACGGTCGCGATCTTCCACAGGCTCTCGCTGGATCGCTGCCGCAAGCCGTTCCCAGTATTCCATCCCGCGCGGCGGGTTTAGGAATTGCACAATCTTGTCCGGGTCAGGCGTCAGATAGCGTGTCGCAGGCGGATTGTCGCGCTCGGCCCATGGATAGATGCGCACCCCCCTCGACAACACTGCGGATTTCTCCGGGTCGGGGTCGAGCGCCCGGAAAAAGTAGACGACGCCAAACGTCCGAACCCGCTCGACGAAGACTCCCCTCGCTTTCGGTGCTTTCTGCCCCGGCCCGACAAAAACATACTTGCCGCCCTTGCCCTGATCCGGACCAGTCAGACCAATGTCGGTGATAATCCGCTGCCAGAAATCGTTAGCTGCCCCAGCAATGGCACCGACAGGGACTTCCACAACGACCGGCCCCTTGGATAGATCCAGAACGCCAATGCTGTAAGGGGTGGTCACGTTCGGCGTGAATTAGATAAGGAGATTCCGGTAGCCTTGGTAGACGCCAACGTCACGGTTGGGGATAGCGCCCGTGGTGGATTCCGACACGACCCGCAACTGTTCGAAGCCGACGATGGGCAACGCCCAGAGATAGAGTTGGCTCGCCCGTTGGAAGTCCATCGCGTCATAAAGTTTCGTCACAGTTTCCTTCGTCGGCACGCCCAGCTCGAAATCGAGCTTACCAATGGGGGTGTCGACCATCTGCGCCTGCCCTTTCACGTCTGCCTCCCCTGTCCGTGAGCGGTCAGAGCCAACTGTACCTGCGAGTTAAACTTCCACGCTATGCAGTGTCGGCAAACTCCGCGATGGCCGCGTCGGGGCAGAACCCCACCGAGCATCAACGGCGGCTTAGGGGCCAGGCTGTGTGAAAACACAAACATTCAGTCTGCGCGTAGAAAGTCCTTCTCGATTTCGTCAGTCTAAAGACGAATAGCGCTGTGACCGCGATATCGGAAGAAGGGTAATAGAGAAAACAATTCTGCGCCTTGCAGGCTCTTGAGCGTTTTTCACACAGCCTCGGTCGCAAGCGGCTATGGCCGGCAGGGGTACCAAGCGTTGGGATCTCTGCGACTTTCCGCATCACGTACGACGGGACTGAGACGTCCCGGCCCATCGACATGAGTCCGTCGCCACCCTGTCGGGTGGCCGGAAACCCCAGGAAAGGCCCCGTTGACGGAATCACGTGCCCGGAACAAGTCCGGGCACGGGGAGCGTTTGGGTTACGCCGGCACGGGAATGGCGCGCTGGTTGTACATGATCTTGCGAATGCGGGCCTGTTCTTCGGCCGGCAGCTTGGTGACATCGACCGACAGATCGGCGCCGACCGCCATGCCGCGCGTCACCGCCGGGCGCTCGCCGATCTCCTCGAACCAGCGCTTGAAGTGCCTGAACTCCTCGATGTCCTGGCCCTGGTTCTTCCAGTTGGCGGTCCACGGGTAGCAGATCATGTCGGCGATCGTGTAGTCGTCGCCGGCGACGTAGCGGCTCTTGTGCAGCCGGTTGTTGAGGACGCCGTAGAGCCGGTTGGCTTCGTCGGTGAAGCGGGTCACCGCGTAGCTCTGGTCCCCGCGGCTGTCGCCTAGCCGGCGGAAATGGCCGCACTCGCCGAGCTTCGGCCCTTGATTGGCCATTTGCCAGATCAGCCACTCGGTTACCGCATATTTGCCGCGGAGATCCTGCGGCCAGAAACGGCCGGTCTTCTCCGCGAGGTACATCATGATCGCGCCCGACTCGAACACCGAGATCGGCGCGCCGCCGCCCGTCGGCTCGCGGTCGACCATGACCGGCATGCGGTGGTTCGGGTTGATCGCCAGGAACTCGGGCTTGAACTGGTCCCCCTGCTGGATGTTGCACGGGACGATCCGGTATTCGAGGCCGATTTCCTCCAGGAGAATGGTGACTTTCTTGCCGTTGGGCGTCGGCCAATAATGCAGGTCGATCATGGCAAAACCCTTTCAGTTGCATTCGATGGCGCAGCTGCGCGCGAATCGCCTTTGTCGCGGCGGAGCGTATCCGAGCGTGCCGGCGCTGCCTAGCGAAGGCGGCGCAACGCAGTCCGCCGGCATGGTGATGGCGCGAGAAATCCGCTCGTATAATTCGCCGGCCGGACAACGCTACCGGCACGTGCACCGGATGGAACATGTCGGCGGTCGTCCGCGAACATTCAGCGACAGCGGCATCGCGCGCCGCGCAGCGGCGGCTCAAGGTCGGGGTGCTGGTCGATCTGGCCCTGACGCCGGAAGCCGGCGGGCATGTCAAATGCTGGCAGCGTTTCGCCGAGGCGGCGGTCGATTGTTCCGGCGATCTGGACCTGACGGTCCATTTCAGCGGCCCGGAGCCACGCCGGATCGAATTGTCACCGACGGTGCGCTACGTGCTGCTGCCGCCGGTGTTCAGCACCTCGCGCATCATTCAGCAGGTGCCCGACCATACCGATCTGGCGCCGTGGCATCCGCGGCTGGCGCGCATGCTCGCCGATTACGATGTGATCCACACCACCGACGCCTTCTTCTGCTATGCGCGCACAGCGACGCGCTTCGGGCGCCGCCATGGCATCCCGGTAGTCAGCTCGATCCACACCAATACCCCGGAATATGCGCGCATAACGATTAGCAAGCTGCTCGAACGTACCTTTGGGCAGGGCGTCGCCTATCGCGCCGCCAACGACGTGCTCGCCCTGCCCGATTTGGCGAGCGCGATGTTGGAACGGCGTCTCACCCGTCACTTGGAGCAAGTCACGCTGGCGTTGGGCAGCTACGCCGGCGCGCCGGACGCACGCTATGACGGGCGCGACAGCGGGGTGTCGCTGCGGCGCGGCCTCGACCGGGAGCTGTTCCGCCCGGAGCGGCGCGACCGCGCGTGGTTCGAGGAGCGCTTCCATCTCCCCTCCGGTCACTTGATCGCGATGTATGCCGGCAAGCTCAACGCCGGCAAGAATGTGCCGCTGCTCGTTCCGGTGATCGAGCAGGCGCGCGCGCTGGGAGTCCCCGTACACTTGTTCTGCGCCGGTGCCGGCGCCGAGCGGGCGGCGCTCGAAGCCGCGTTCGGCCCGGCTTTGACCTGCGCCGGCCAGCTCGACCAGGCCGAGTTGGCGCGGGCCTATGCTTCAGCCGATCTGTTCCTGTTTCCCTCGGTCATCGACGAATCCGGCAATGCCGCGGCCGAGGCCTTGGCCTGTGGGCTGCCGGCGCTGCTGGCAAATGGCAGCGGGGTGGCGATCCGCATGCTGGATTGCCCGGGGCTGCGGGTTCTGCCCGGCGACAAGCCCGACGCCTGGGCCGCGGCGATCGCCGAGCTGGCTGCCGCCCCGCTGCGCCTGAAGGCGATGGGCCGGGCGGCGCGCGCCTATGTCGACGTGCGGGTGCCGAGCTGGCGCGAGGTGCTGGTGGAAGACCTGCTGCCGGTCTGGCGCTCCGCAGTCGCCGCGCGCGCCGCGGCATGATGGAGGCGCGCCGCCTCCTGATCCTGGCGCCGCATCCCGACGACGAGATCGTCGCTTGCGGCATCGCCGCCGCGCGCGCAATCAGCGTCGGGGCGCAGGTCTTCGTGCTGTACCTGACGACCGGCGTTCCCGAGCCGGCGACGCTGTGGCCGCGGCAACGGGCGGGGTACGCGGCACGGCTGCGGCGCCGGCGCGTCGAAGCCGAAGCGACGGCGGCACTGATCGGCCTGGACCCGTTGGCTTTCCTCGACTGGCCGTCGCGGCGATTGCGCGAGCACCTCGACGAGGCTTTGGTCGAGATTGATCGCGCGTTGGCGGACTGTGCCGCGTTGGCGCTGTGGGTGCCGGCTTTCGAGGGCGCGCATCAGGACCACGATGCGGCGAACGCGCTCGCGGCACGCTTCCGCGACCGGGTGCCTGTGTGGGAATTCGCCGCCTACAATTTCGCCGGCGGTCGGGTGCGGGCGAATTCATTCCCGGCCGGACATGGCGGCGAGATCGCGATCGAACCGACGCCCGCCGAGACAAGGCTGAAACGCAAAGCTCTCGCCTGCTACGCCTCCGAGCGCGCCAATCTCGGACATGTCCGGATTGAGCGGGAGATGTGCCGGAAGCTGCCGCGCTACGATTACGCCGCGCCGCCGCATGCCGGGCGGCTGTTCCGCGAACGCTTCCACTGGGTGCCGTTTCGCCACCCGCGGATCGATTTCGCGCCATCGGACCAGGTTTATGCCGAGATCGGCCGCTGGGCCTCAGCCGCCGATGGCGGCCGATCGCCTGCGATCGGCGATTGCCCAGGCGGCGAGCCCGGGCAGCCCCATCGCGAACTCGCGGGCGCGCTTGACGAGCCCGAGCGCCAGCGCGGTCTCGGTTGATAGGCCGGCGGCCGCGGCGAGAGCGACGAGCGTCGCTTCCTGCGCACCCCAGCCGCTCGGGATTATGAAGGCGGCGCTGCGCGCGGCGAGGCCGAGGCTTTCCAGCAGCACCGCACCGCCGAACCTGGTCTCGGCGCCCATCAGATGCAGGGTCAGCCAGACCTCCGCAGCATGGCAGAAAAAGCTGGTCACGTGCAGCGATAGGGAGAGCGCGAGGGCGCCGCGTCCCTGCGCGAGCAGCGCCAACGCCGCACCGAGCGCTTGCAGCCAGGCGACCAGCCGCCGCTGTCCGAGGCGTGCGGCCCAGGTTTCAACGGCGACCAGCAGGCGGCGGCGCACCAGCAATTCCCAGCTGGCGACCGCAAAGATCGGCACCAGCGCCGCCGAACCGGCGACCGCCCACCAACCGAGGCTGCTGCTGCGCCCGGCGAGCAGGACAAATCCGAGCAGCGTAAACAGGATCTGGGCGAAGAGGCTCAGGCAGAAATCGATAGCCACCGAAGCGGCGCCGCGGGCCGGCTCGACCAGGCGCTGCTGCAGCAGCCGGGCGCGGATCACGTCGCCGCCGACCTGGCCCGCCGGCAAGGTCGTGTTGATCGACTCGCCGATCCAGCGCAACGGCAGCATCATCACGAAACGCGGCCGTTCGCGCCGGGGCAGCAGGACCTGCCAGGCGGCGCAATCGACGACAACCGTCGCCGCACGGGCCAGCAGGATCAGGACAAAACCCCATCCGATCCTGGCGATGACGCCAAGCAGCTCCGCCATATCGGCATGCGCGACCAGCCAGGCGACCAGCGCAACGCCGAGCGGCAGGGCCAAGAGGCGGAGATAGCGGCTCACCAGGACAAACTATGTTGGTTCGCGCGCTCTCCTCGACCAGCCCGGCGGAGCAACACGGCTCGCCCCGACCAAGGGGCAGCGCGGCTTACCGGACGATCATGCCGGTCAGCACATAGGCCTGCAGCATCACCAGCATGCCGACCAGGCAGGCGAGCGCAATCGAGTGGCCGAAGACGTAGCGCAGGATCGAGCCTTCATGGCCGAACCAGTTGGTCGCGGTCGAGGCGACGACGATCGACTGCGCGTCGATCATCTTGCCCATGACGCCGCCCGACGAATTGGCCGCGCACATCAGGATCGGCGACAGCCCGAGCTGCTCCGAGGTGATCTTCTGCAACCCGCCGAACAGTACGTTGGAAGCGGTGTCGGAGCCGGTCAGCGCGACCCCGAGCCAGCCCAAGAGCGTGCCGAAAAACGGATACAGCACGCCGGCGCCGGCAAAGGCCAGGCCCAAGGTCGCGTCGATGCCGGAAAACCGGGTCAAGGTGCCGATCGCCAGCATCGCCGCGATCGTGATCAAGGAATAGCTGACCACCCGGATTGTCTCGCCATAGGCGCGGATCATGCGTACCGGCGAAAAGCCCATCACGAAACCGGAGATGATCGCCGCGATCAGCATCCCCGAGCCGGTGAAGGACAGATAGGTGAAGGCGAACACCGCCGGCTCCGGGGCCGACTTCGCCACGACCGGCGGCACCTTCTCGACGAAATTGTGCAGCCCCTCGACCGGCCAGTTGACCGTGAAGATCGGGTTGACCAATGCCTTGAACCAGCCGGTACCCCAGACCAGCAGCACGGCGCAAACAATGATCCACGGCACCAGCGATCCCCAGATTTGGGCCCTGGTCGGCTGCGTCCCGAACTTGCGCGGCGGCGGCATCGTGGCCGCCGAATCGTCGCGGCGGCGCAAGGCCGGCGATGTCCAGATTTCGGCCGGTTGCCACACCTTTAAGAACAGAATGAGGCAAGCCATCGAGATCAATGAGGCGCCGATATCGACGATCCACGGATTGACGAAGTTGGAGATCAGGTATTGCGGCACCGCGAAGGAGACGCCGGTGACGAGCACTGCCGGCCAGATCTGCACCATGCCGCGCCAGCCGGCAAAAGCCCAGATCAGCCAGGCCGGCACGATCAGCGAGAAGAACGGCAATTGCCGGCCGACCATGGCACCGAGCAGGTAGGGATCGATCCCGGTAACGCTGGCGAGCCCGGCAATCGGAGTGCCGAGCGCGCCATAGGCGACCGGCGCGGTGTTGGCGATCAGCGACAGCCCGGAGGCGGCGAGCGGCGAAAAGCCAAGGCCGATCAGGATCGCGGCGGTCACCGCGACCGGCGTGCCGAAGCCGGAGGCGCCTTCAAAAAACGCGCCGAAGGAAAAGGCGATCAGCAGTAATTGGAGGCGGCGATCTGCGCTGACGCCGCCGATCGCTTGCTGCAAGGTGTCGAACGCGCCGGTCGCCACCGTCAGCCGGTACATGAAGATGACGTTGAGCACGATCCAGCCGATCGGGAAAAAGCCGGTGATCGCGCCGAGGATCGCCGCGCGGATCGCCAACCCGGCCGGCATTGTGAACAGAACGATCGCGACGAGGATCGCCGCGGCCAGCGCGATGAGCGCGGCGATATGCGTCTTCACCTTGCCCGAGGCGATCAGCACTAAGAGAGTTACCACCGGGATCGCTGCGGCGATTGTCGACAGTACGGAATTGCCGAACGGGTCGTAGACCTGTTGCCACATGCGGTTCGCTCCCCCGAGCCGACCATTTCGGCTTTTGCCAAATTCTGCTGCTTTTTTCATCAAAGCGTCGCCGTGGTCAAGACCGGCGCAGCGGCTATGATCGCCGCGTGCTTGGCGCGAGAGGAGCAGCGCGGTGCCCAAAATATTGCCGGCCTTGAGCCTCGTCGCCGTCCCCGGGCGGCGGAGGCTGACCCTCGACGTAGCCCGGGAGGCCGAGCGGCGGGGTTTTGCCGGCATCTACGTGCCGAGCATCTTTGGCAACATGGCGCAGTGCACGGCGCTGGCACTGGCGACCGAGCGAATCGTCTTCGGCACCGCGATCGCGCCGATCTATGCCCGCACAGTCGAGGATTTCGCCCACAGCGCCGCCTATATCCACGAGCTCTCGAACGGGCGCTTCCGTTTCGGCATCGGCGTCGCCCACGCGCCAAGCCATATCCGGATGGGGGTGACGCCGGGCAAGCCGTTAGCCGACATCCGGGCCTTTGTCGCGAAGTTTCGTTCGTATGAAGGACTCGGCGCGCTGCCGCCGATCGTGCTCGCCGCGCTGCGCAAGCGCATGGTCGCGCTCGCCGGCGAGATCGCCGACGGGCTGATCTTCGCCAATGGCAGCCGTTCGCACATGCCGGAATCGCTGTCGGTGTTGCCGGCGGAAAAGCGCCGGAACCCGAATTTCCTGATCGCCAACATGATCCCGACCTGCATCGCCGAGGACGTCGAGGCGGCGAAGGCGGTCAACCGCCGCACCCTGACCCGCTACCTGCTGTTGCCCAACTACCGCAACTACTGGAAGGAGGCCGGCTATATCGAGGAGATGGCAGCGATAGAGAGTGCCATCGCCGAGGGGCGCGAGGGCGATTTGCCCGGCCTGATGAGCGACCGCTGGCTCGCCGACGCGACATTGTTCGGGCCGGCAAGCGCGGTGCGCGACGGCGTCATGGCGTGGCGCGAGGCCGGTGTCTCAACGCCGATCCTGGTGCCGTCATCCGCCTACGGCAACCAGCTGAAGGCGGTCGAGGAAATCTTCGCCGCCTTCGCGTGAGGCGGCGGCGCACCACCCTCGGTGGATCGCGGTCGGTTGTGCCCCAAAGGGCGGCATGGTCTCAACCCATGCGCAAGAATGGCCACATCTGCCTCGGCTCGCCGTTGTTATGGGTACGGGGCCGTACCTTTAGAGGCGGCCGATGCGTTCTGTAGATCCTGGGCGGGCACGCCGGTGAATCGTTGATCGAGATCAGCGCTTCCGGCCTCGCCGCGAGCTACAGAAATTGTGGAGAACGATATGTCCGTTATGGAAATTACCAAGAAGACAGGACGCGCGCTGGCGATGACGGTCGCCGTGGTCGCCGCTGTCTCACTTACCGCCGCGCCGGGTACGGCTTATGCCGAGCACGGTGGTGGCGGCCACGGTGGCGGCGGCGGCGGTTGGCACGGTGGCGGTGGCGGCTGGCACGGTGGCGGTGGCGGTGGCGGCTGGCACGGTGGCGGCGGCGGCTGGGGCGGCGGCGGAATTGGACTCGGGATTGTAGGCGGCGCGCTCGCCGGCGCAGCAATCGCCGGGGCGGCTAACTCTTACTACAATCCCTATTACAGCTATTCGTCCCCGTACGGCTATTCGTCCCCGTACGGCTATTCATCGCCGTACGCCTATTCCTACCCGAACAACTACTATGGTGGCGGGTATGCTCCGTCTTACCCCTACGGGTACGGGTATTAGCACACCAGCGGCATGTGGAGCCCCGGCCGCTGGCCGGGGCTCCCGTACCGAAAGAACAGCAAGCCAGCAGCGGCCATAGCTCGCAACCAACAGCGGATGGGCGGCGATTGAGCAACATCCGTCCCTGCCGCGACGACGAGCGCATGGCCATTCTCGCGATCGTCAACCCCGCCGCCGAGGCCTATCGCGGTGTTATCCCGGCCGACTGCTTTCACGAGCCCTGCATGCCGCCCGCGGAGCTCGACAGCGAGCTCGCCGCCGGGGTCGCCTTCTGGGGCTACGAAGCTGACGGCGCGCTGGTCGGCGTCATGGGCATCCAGCCGGTGCGTGACGTCGATCTGATCCGGCACGCCTATGTGCTGCCGCGCGCCCAAGGCCAGGGGGTCGGCACCGCGCTGCTTCGGCATCTGCGCGGATTGAGCACGCGGTGCATGCTGGTCGGCACCTGGGCCGCCGCCGAATGGGCGATCCGCTTCTACCGCCATCACGGCTTCGAGCAGGTCTCGCCCAAGCGCAAAACCGCCCTGCTCAAGGCATATTGGACCGTGTCCGATCGCCAGATCGACACCTCCGTGGTGCTCTCCAACCCGCCCTTCGATCAGCCCGGCACAATGACGTAGGGCGGGTGGGCGAAGCGTAACCCGCCATTGCCGGCCGATTACGCTACCGGCGGAATGCGCTGCGCGTTTCCGCCCTACGGCTCGTCTTCCCGTTCGACGCAAACGGCGGCGATGCCGGGCAGTTCGGGTTCGGCTTCCAGCCGCTTCAACCGCTCTGTTTCCACCCGGGCGGCTTCCTCCTCCAGCTCGATCGCTGCCAGGCGATCGAGTTCCTCGATCAGGAATTCGCGCGCTTCCTCCGCCTCGTCCTCCTCGTCAGCCGCCCGGCGGCTCATAGCGCGGCCGGCGGAGTTCGAGCTTTTGCGCCGCGTCGAGCAGCAGCTTCAGCGCGCGCGGATCGGCCGCGGCCGAACGGTCGACGAGCTGGGCGATGATCGCCTCGCCCTTGCTGACACGACGGCGCCGGCCCTTCACTTCGATTGTCGTGGTGTCGTCGAGCGCGGCTTGCAACAGCGAGAAGAGGCTGCGGCCGGGCGGCCGGCCCCGCGGATTGCCGGACCGGCCCTTCGTAAACCGGGTATGCACCGGCGGCCGGCCATAGCCGACCGCGTCATCCTCCGATCCATCAGCCATAGCTTTTCGCGGCGCCGGGCGAATTGCCACGCCGCGCCCCCGATCCCATCAATCCGGATTGTGCTTGACAATAGCACGATCAATCCTAATTGTCAACATAATGATTTCATTAATGGGTAACAATGCGAAATTTCCTGTTCCGGCGCATTTCACCTGGATTTTGTGTGCCAAATTCCCTGTTTTGTCCGGAGAAACATGGAGAGGACGGAGCTCGACAGGCGCGGATAGCCTCGGTTCTGCGGGCGAGCTCGGAGTAACCCGCTGTGCCAAATTCAGCAATTTTCCCTGTTAGCAGGGAATTTCGTGTTGCGGCGGGGAGCCGAACCGGGTCGGGATTATCGGTCGCGGAGCTTGGGATCGAGCACGTCGCGCAGGGAGTCGCCGAACAGGTTGATGCCGAACACGGTCAACATGATCGCGAGGCCCGGGAAGACCGCGATCCACGGCGCCGTCGTCGCGTATTCCTCGGCGCCGCCCTGAAGCATCAGCCCCCAGGCCGGCACAGGCTCCTGCACCCCGAGCCCGAGATAGGACAATGCCGCCTCGGCCAGGATCGCCTGACCGACAAAGGCGGTGATGATGACCAGGAACGGGCCCATCACATTCGGCACCATATGGCGCAGGATGATGCGGGTGTGGCCGTAGCCGAGCGCCCGCGCGGCGTCGACATAGGGCACCTCGCGGATCGCCAATGCCGAGGAACGCACGACGCGGGCGCAGCGCGGGATCAGCGGAATGGTGATGGCGGCGATCACATTCTGCACGCCGGTGCCAAAGATCGACACCACCGCCAGCGCCATGATGATCAGCGGGAACGACATGACGATGTCGAGGAGGCGCTGCAGCCAGAGATCAATGTGGCCGCCGAAATAGGCGCTGCCGACCCCGATCACGAGCCCGCTGACGCCGCCGACGAGAGCGGAGGTAAGACCGACGAGGAAGGCGGTGCGCGCGCCGAACAGGATGCGGGAAAGCAGGTCGCGTCCGAGCTGATCGGTGCCGAGCCAATGCTGCCAGCCCGGCGGCTCGGTCATCGCGGCGAAATCGTTGGCGGTCGGATTATAGGGCGCGAGCCAGTCGGCAAAGATCCCGGCCAGGCCGAAGATCAGCACCAACGCCATGCCGAGCGAGCCGACCGGCTGGCGGCGGACGAAGCCGAGCACGCGCGCCGGGAAACTCCGATGCGCCGGAATATTGTCGAGGAGGACCGGGGTTCCGGTCGGGGTCGGGGCAAGCAGGGTCACGGCAACAGCCCTCTCAGGCAAGGCGAATGCGAGGATCGAGCCAGGCGTAGAGCAGGTCGACGACGAGGTTGCTCAAAATCGCGATCGTCACGACCAGCATCACCAGCGCCTGGGTCAGGGTGTAGTCCTGGTTCTGCACCGACAGCACCATCAGCCGGCCGATGCCGTTCAGGTTGAACACCTGTTCGGTGACGACAAGGCCGCCGATCAGAAACGCGAACTCGATGCCGATCACGGTGACCACCGGCAACAGCGCGTTCTTCAACGCATGCCGGTTGATGATGATGCGGTTTATCAGGCCCTTGGCTCGGGCGGTGCGGATGTAGTCCTCGCGCAGGACTTCGAGCATCGCCGAGCGGGTCATGCGCATCGACACCGCGGCGTAGCGATAGCCGATCGTCACCGCCGGCAGGATCACGATCGACAGGTTGCGTATCGGGTCCTGCCAGAGCGGCACGTAGTCGATCGGCGGCATCCAGGGGTGCCCGGAAATCGCCTGGGTCACGTCGAGGACGATCAGGATCGAGACGATGCCGAGCCAGAAGGCCGGGGTCGCGAGGCCGGCGATCGAGAAGGTGCGGACGACAAGATCGATCCAGGTGTTCTGCTTCAGGGCCGATATCGTGCCGAGCGGGATCGCGATCGTCACCGCGACGATGGTCGCCAAGACCGCGACCTCGAGCGAGATCGGAAAGCGGGTCGCGATCTCCTGGATCACCGGCTTTCCCGACCACATCGAGACGCCGAAATCGAGCCGCGCCAGACCCCACAGGAAATCGAGGAACTGCAGGATCCACGGCCGGTCGATGCCGATATCGGCGTGACATTGCGCGAGCGCCTGGGCGGTGAAGCTGGTACCGCCGGAACCGAGCCGCACCAGGCAGATGTCGCCGGGAATGAGGCGCATCAGCAGGAACACCAGCGCCGCCGCCCCTATCAAGGTCGGGAAGGTCAGCAGCACCCGGCTTATGATGTATCGGTACATTGTTTCTACTCAGACCCCGAATATCGTCCTGTTGATTACCGATCCAGCCACACCATGGACAGGTCCTGGTTGATGAAATGGCTCGGGCTGATCTTCCAGCCCTTGACGTAGGACCGGTACGGAACCGCGCGATACCACCACGCGACTCGGTGTCGATGACGTATTTTTCGAAGTCGCGCATCAGCGCGCGCTGCCGGTCTGGATCGGTCTCGCGCAGCATTTTCTGATAGAGCGCCACCTCGTCCGGGTCCTCGAATTGACCGTAATTCGCGGTGAACACCGAACTCGGCAAATACGGCTGTACGTCAAGGAGCGGGTTGGGGACGCCTCGGCAGTTCGCCTGTAATACGACGTCGAACTCGCCCCGCCGCATCGCGTCGGTCCACGGCCCGGTTGGCATCACGCGCTGTGTGACGTGCAGCCCGATCTTGCTCCATTCGTCGACGAGCCAGGTGCCGACGTATTTGTAGGGCTGGTCGACATTGCGGTTCAACAGCTCGAAGGACAGTCCCTCGGCGCCCGCCTCCTTCAACAGGCGCGTCGCCTCGGCCCGGGACTTCTCGAGATCCGGCCAAAAGCCGGCGACCTGCTGCAGCTCGTCCTTCGTCGCGGCCAGCGGGGAGCCGGGAAAGACGATGCCGCCGACAGTATGAATGTCAGCGATCTTGGAGAGCGCCGGGATGCCGTGCCAGCGATCAATCGCCAGCGTCAGGGCGCGGCGGATTCGAGCGTCGCCGAACGGCTTCCTCTTGTGGTTCGGGGTGACCAGGCTGCCGCAGTTCCAGTCGCTCTCCTGCACCGTGATCCGCTCGCCGAGCGCGGATTTCAATTCATCGCGCGCGGAGGGCGGGAGACCGCGAAACTCGATGGCCGCGCGGTCGCTGCGGATCGCGTCGACCCGGGTCGCCTGCTTGTCGGCGAAAATGCCCTTGAACCCGTCGAGGTAGGGCAGCCCGGAATGGTAGTAATCAGAGTTGCGAATCCCGGTGATCGACTGGCCGGTCTCGTAGGAGACGAACTTGAACGGGCCCGATCCCAAGATGTTCTTCTCGTACCAATGCGGGTCCTTGTCGAGGTTCTCCTTCTTGTAGATGAGGGCGAACGGGTCGGCGAGCGCCGGCAGGAAGGCGCTGGTGGCAAATTTCAGCCGGAAGACGACAGTCTTTGGGTCCGGCGCCTCGACCCGGTCCACCATCATGTACCAGCTCTGGCGCGGGCTGATGACGCCCTCCGGCGGGAAGATGATGTGCTCCCAGCTCGCCTTGACATCGGCCGCGGTCAACGGCGTTCCGTCGTGGAATTTGACCCCGACACGCAGATTGAAGGTGTAGGTCCGGCCGTCATCGGTCGGCTGTGGCATCTCGGTGCACAGGTCGCACACGAAATCGGTGGTGGAGGACGGGTTCTCCGGGTTGATTCGGATCAGGACGCTGTAGAACGGCGCCGTCGCGTGCAGCATCGCGAAGGTGCCCTCGCGATGACCGTCAAAGCTCGGCGGCGCGTCGGCCGGGATCAGATAGGTCAGCGTGCCGCCATGTTTTGGCGCTTCCTCGCCAGCCGTTGCCGGGGTAGTGATCGTGACGAGCGCGGTCAAACTCGCTGCGCAAAGCCATCCGCCTGATCGCATCGCCTCCTCCCGCGACTGGGCCGGGTTTCGCTCGGCCGGTTGTTTTGGGCGCTACCCTACCCCTACGCCCCGTCAGGCAAAAGCTATCCAGAATCGTCCGCTTAGGCGCAGGCGCTGGATGCCTGATTTCGCGGATATGGCGGGGCGGCAGACGGCCTCACTTGTCGAGCCAGACCGTCGACAGATCCTGATTTACGTAATGGCTCGGGCCAATCTTCCAGCCCTTGACGTAGGAATGGTACGGCACGATCCGCTGCCACCACAGCAGGAAGATGCCGTGCGCCTGTTCGTCCAGTACGTATTTCGCGAACTGGAGAAGCATTTCCTTTTGTTTCGACTTGTCGAGCTCGCGCAACATCCGGTTGTACAGATCGATTTCGCGGTCATCCTCGAAATTTCCGTAGTTCGAGGCGGAGATCGTGTGCGGCAGATACTTGCCGACATCGGCAAGCGGGTTGACCACGTTCTGGCAATTGCCCTCGACGGTCACGTCGAAATCTCCTGCACGCTGTGCGGCAAACCACGGGCCGACCGGCAACACCTTCTGCGTGACCTTGAGGCCGATCTTGCTCCAGTCGTCGACCGCCCAGATGCCGTAATATTTGTAGGGCTGATCGGTCGAGCGATTGAGTAGCTCGAAGCTCAAATTCTCGGCGCCGGCTTCCTTCAACAGGCGCTTGGCTTCCGCCCGTGACTTCTCAATGTCGGGCCAATAGCCGGCGATCTGCTGGAGCTCCTCCTTGCTGGGCGCCAGCGGCGAGCCGGGGAAGGTTACCCCGCCAACCGTGCGGACGAGAGCGACCTTGGCAAGCTGGGGCGCGGTGTGCCAGCGATCGAGCGCCAGGGTCAGGGCGCGGCGGACGCGCGGGTCGTCGAATGGCTTGCGCTGATGGTTCGGGGTGATCAGCCCGCCGCAATTCCAGTCGCTCTCCTGCACCGCGATCTCGTCGCCGAGAGCGCCCTTCAGCTCGTCGCGTACGGTAGGCGGAAAGCCGCGGAACTCGATCGCCGCGCGATCACTGCGCAGCGCATCGACGCGTATCACCTGCTTGTCGGCGAAAATGCCCTTGAAGCCATCGAGATAGGGCAGACCCGCATGGTAGTAGTCCGGGTTGCGCACGCCCTCGATCGATTGCCCGGTCTCATAGCTGACGAACTTGAAGGGGCCCGAGCCGTCGATGTTCTTTTCGTACCAGTGGATGTCCTGGTTGAGCTTCGCCTTGCTGTAGATCCAGGCGTAGGGATCGGCGAGCGCGGGGATAAAGGCGTCGGTGGCGAATTTGAGATGAAACACGACCGTCGTCGGGTCCGTCGCCTCGACCTTGTCGACCATCAGAAAATTGCTCTGCCGTGGGCTGACGACGCCCGCCGGGGGAAAGATGATCTTGCTCCACGAGGCGGCGACGTCATCCGCGGTCAGCGGCGTGCCGTCGTGGAACTTCACCCCCGATCGGATCTTGAAGGTATAGGTCGTGCCGTTGTCGGTCGGCTGCGGCATCTCGGTGCACAAATCGCACACCATATCGGGCGATGCCGGATCCGTTGGATTGGCGCGGATCAGCGTGCTGTAGAACGGCGCCGCCGAATGGATTGTCGCGTAGGTCTCCTCGCGCTGCGCGTCGAAGCTCGGCGGCGCATCGGCCGGGATCATGTAGGTCAGCATGCCGCCGTGCTTTGGCGCCTCGTCCGCCTTGGCGGCCACGCACGGCGCGAGAACAGCCGCAAGCGCGGCGCAGCCGCGTAGCCCGATGGTCATTGCTTCCCCCCGTTCATGTTCTCTTGTGTCACTTGTCGAGCCATAGCCGTGCCAGATCCTGATTGATGAAATGCGTCGGGGCGATCTTGAAGCCCTTCACGTAAGACCGGTACGGCACGATCCGGTGCCACCACAGCGCCCAGAACATGTGCGCCTGATCGTCGAGCACGTATTTCTCGAAACTGTGCATCGCTTCGCGCTGCTTCTGCGGGTCGGTCTCGTGCAGCATCTTCTCGTAGAGATCGGCCTCCGTCGGGTCCTCGTAATGGCCATAATTCTCGGCGTCGATCGATTCCGGCAGGACCTTCTGCACATCGAGCGGCGGGTTGACTATGCCGTAGCCGGGCGCCTCGACGACGACATCGAAGTCGCCATTGCGCATCGAATCGAACCAGGGGCCGGTCGGCACGACCCGTTGCGTCACGTGCAGCCCGATCTTGCTCCACTGGTCGATCAGCCAGGCCGCGACATATTTATAGGGCTGGTCGACATTGCGGTTGAGAAGCTCGAAGGAGATCCCTTCGGCTCCCGCCTCCTTCAGCAGCCGCTTTGCCTCCGCCCGCGACTTGTCGATGTCGGGCCAGTAGCCGGCGACCTGTTGCAGCTCCTCTTTGGACATTGCCAATGGCGAGCCTGGGAAAACAACGCCGCCTACGGTGTGAACGATGGCGATCTTGGAGAGCGCCGGAGCGCTGCCCCAGCGATCGATTGCCAGCGTCAGGGCGCGGCGGACCCGCGCATCGTCGAATGGCTTCCGTTTGTGATTGAATGTCACCGCGCTGGCCACATCCCAGTCACCCTCCTGCACGGCGATCTCATCGCCGAGCGCGCCCTTCAACTCATCGCGCGCGGATGGCGGCATGCCGCGGAACTCAATCGCCGCTCGGTCGCTGCGGATCGCGTCGACCCGGGTTGCCTGCTTGTCGGCGTAGATGCCGGTGAAGCCGTCGAGATAGGGTAAGTTCTTGTCGTAGTAAGCGGGGTTGCGCACCCCCTTGATCGACTGCCCGGTCTCGTAGCCGGCAAATTTGAAGGGACCGGTGCCGAGAATGTTCTTCTCGTACCAGTGCGCGTCCTTGTCGAGGATCGCCTTCTTGTAGATCCAGTTGAACGGATTGGCGAGCGCCGGCAGAAACGCTGCGGTGGCGAATTTGAGACGGAACACGACGGTCGCGGGATCGGGCGCTTCGACCTTGTCGACCATCAAATAATTGCTGACCCGTGCGCTGAGCACGCCCTCGCGCGGGAAGATGATCTCCTTGAATGTCGCGGCGACGTCATCGGCAGTCAGCGGCGAGCCGTCGTGAAATTTCACATCCGGACGGGTCTTGAAGGTGTAGGTCTTGCCCCCGTCGCTCGGCTGCGGCATCTCGGTGCAGAGATCGCATACGAAATCGGCGGTGGAGGACGGGTTATCGGGGTTGACCCGGATCAACAGGCTGTAAAACGGCGCCGCCGAATGCACCGTCGCGTAGGTGCTCTCGCGATGCGCATCGAAACTCGGCGGCGCGTCAGCCGGGATCAGGTAGGTCAAGGTGCCGCCGCGCTTTGGCGTCTCATCGGCCGCCGCGGATGTGGCAAACGCGAGCGCGCCGATCAGCCCGGCGGCTGCGAGCCGCGCCCCGAACTCCATCTCTTCCTCCCGTTCGGTATCATTTTTGTCTTTGGTTGGCGGCTACTTGTCGAGCCAGATCGTCGACAGATCCTGGTTCAGAAAATGGCTCGGGCTGATCTTCCAGCCTTTGACGTAGGAACGGTACGGCACGATCCGGTTCCACCAGATGATCTTGGTGGCGTGCGCCTCAGTGTCCATGACTAGGTTTTGGAACTCCAGCATCAGGGGGTGCTGCTTCTGCGGGTCGGCTTCATGCAGCATCTTATTGTAGAGCTCCATCTCCTGCGGGTCCTCGTAGTACCCGTAGTTCTCGGCGCTGACCGAACTCGGCAGATAAGCCTGCACGTCAAGCAGCGGGTTCACCGTGCTGCGACAGATCGGGTAGTGCACGACGCTGAAATTGCCGGTGCGCATGGCTTGGAACCACGGCCCGCTCGGCACCACCTTCTGGGTCGCGTGCACCCCGATCTTGTTCCACTGGTCGACCAGCCAGATGCCGACATATTTGTAGGGTTGATCGACGTCGCGGTTTAAGAGCTCGAAGCTCAGGTTCTCGGCGCCGGCTTCCTTCAGGAGACGCTTGGCTTCGGCTCGGGATTTCTCGATATCCGGCCAAAAGCCGGCGATCTGCTGTAGTTCCTCCTTGCTCGCCGCAAGCGGCGATTCCGGAAAGACGATGCCGCCGACGGCTTTGACGATCGCGATCTTCGACAAGGCTTCCGCCCCACCCCAGCGGTCGATCGCCAGCGACAGCGCACGGCGGACCCGGACGTCATCGAACGGTTTCTGCTTATGATTGAAGAACAGATCGCTGCCGCAGTTCCACACGCTCTCCTGCACGGCGATCTGGTCGCCGAGCGCCTGCTTCAAGGTGTCTCGCGCCGAGGGCGGCAGGCCGCGAAAGTCGACTGCGCCGCGGTCGCCGCGAATGGCATCGACCCGCGTTGCCTCCTTCGGCGCGAAAATGCCCTCGATCGCATCCAGATAGGGCAGCCCCTTGTGATAGTAGTCGGGATTCCGTTCGCCTTTGATCGACTGACCCGCGTCGTAGCTGACGAACTTGAAGGGACCGGAGCCCATGATGTTCTTTTCGTACCAGTGCGGATCCTTGTCGATGATCTCCTTCTTGTAGATGAAGTTGAACGAGTCGGCGATCGCCGGCAGGAAGGCGGTCGTCGCGAACTTCAAATGAAACACCACGGTCTGCGCGTCGGCCGCCTCGATCTTGTCGACGAGCGCCTGATAATTGCTTTCGCGCGCGCTCAGCACCCCCTCCGGCGGAAATACGATCTCGTTCCAGCTCGCCGCCACATCGGCGGCGGTCAGCGGCGAGCCATCGTGAAACTTGACCCCGTCGCGGATCTTGAAGGTGTAGGTCTTACCGTCATCGGTCGGCTTTGGCATCTCGGTGCAGAGATCGCAGTCGAAATCGTCCGAGGACGCCGGGTTATCCGGATTGATTCGTATCAGCACGCTATAGAACGGCGCGACCGGGTGGATGGTCGCGTAAGTCTGCTCGCGGTGGCCGTCGAAGCTCGGCGGCGCGTCAGCTGCGATCAGGTAGGTTAGGGTGCCACCGCGCTTTGGCGTTTCGGAGGCGCCCGCCGACGCCGTCGCGGCAATGCAAGCCGCGGCTACGGCAAGCGTTACTCGGTATCCGAAATCCACGCGTTCCCTCCCATTTCGATTTTCGCCGCTGTCGGGGGACGGCGGCGCCTGGCTGGAGCATACCTCCAGAGTGTCGCAGTGGATCGTTTGCCCGCACCCTCGCTTTGGCTCGGGTAGGCACCACCTTTGTTGACCGCAAGCCGCCGACGCGTCGCTAATTCGCCTGGCTGCAGGCGACCCAATGGCTTGGGCGGATCTCTCGCAAATCGGGTCGGACCTCTTTGCATGCCGTCACCGCGATCGGGCAGCGGGGATGGAAGACGCAGCCGGAAGGCGGGTTGATGGGACTCGGCACCTCGCCTGCTACTGGCCGGAAGGCGCGGCCAGCCTCGACCGTCGGATCGGGCACCGGTACCGCCGCGAGCAGGGCCTGGGTATAGGGATGCAGCGGGTTGTCGAACAGCTCGTCGCAATCGGCTAGCTCGACCACACGGCCGAGATACATCACCGCGACGCGCTGACAGAGATGCCGCACCACCGACAGATCATGCGCGATGAACAGATAGGTCAGGTTGAACTTGTCGCGCAGATCCTCGAGCAGATTGATGATCTGCGCCTGGATCGACACGTCGAGCGCCGACACCGCCTCATCGCAGACGATGAATTCCGGCTCGAGCGCCAGCGCGCGGGCGATGCCGACCCGTTGGCGCTGCCCGCCCGACATCTCGTGCGGGTAGCGGTCCGCGAAATTCGGGTTCAGCCCGCATAATGACAGGAGCTCGTGCACCCGGGCGGTGCGGCGCGCAGGATCGGGCTCGACCCCATGCACCTTCATCGGCTCGGCGATGATCGAGCCGACCTTCTGCCGAGGGTTTAGCGAGCTGTACGGATCCTGGAAGATGACCTGGATGCGGCGGCGCAGCGCCACCAGCTCCTTGCGGCCGAGCCGGGCGATATCGACGCCGTCGTAACGGATCTCGCCGGCGGTCGGCTTTTCGAGCCGCAAGATGCAGCGGCCCATCGTCGTCTTGCCGCAGCCGCTCTCACCGACCAGTCCCAAGGTCTCGCCGCGGCGGATCGTCAGATCGACGCCATCGACTGCCTTTACGTCGCCGATGTGCCGGCGCGCGATCATGCCCTCGGTGACCGGGAAATGCATACGAAGCCCGCGCAGCTCTAATAGCGGCGGTGCGTTGTCGGCGAGCGTCATGCCGCCTGGCCGGCGAGCGCGAGATCGTGGCTCCGGAAGCAGGCCGAGAGTTGGCCCGGCGCGCCGGCCGGCAGCAGTGGCGGCTTTGCAGCGGCGCATTTCTCGATCGCGAACCGGCAGCGCGCCCGGAACGAGCAACCCAGATCGAGCCGGGTCAGGTCCGGCGGCGCGCCGTCGATCGGATCGAGCCGGGACTGGCGCGGCCGGTCGAGCCGCGGCACCGAGCGCAGCAGCGCGATGGTGTAGGGATGGCGCGGGTTGTGATAAAGCGCTGCCGCACTGCCGCTCTCGACGATGCGGCCGGCATACATGACGTTGACGCGCTGGGCGTAACGCGCGACGACGCCGAGATTATGGGTGATGACGATCAGCGCGACGCCGAGCCGACGCGTCAGCTCCTGCATCAATTCGAGGATCTGCGCTTGGATCGTCACGTCGAGCGCAGTGGTCGGCTCGTCGGCGATGATCAGCTTCGGGTCGCAGGCGAGCGCGATCGCGATCATCACCCGCTGTCGCATCCCGCCCGAGAGCTGATGCGGATATTGCCGCAGTCGCCGCTCGGCATCGGCGATGCCGACAAGGCCGAGGAGCTCGATCGCGCGGCGCTGCGCTGCCGCGACATCGCCGCCGCGGTGCTGCTCGATGGTTTCGGTGATCTGCCGGCCGATCGTCAGCACCGGGTTCAGCGAGGTCATCGGCTCCTGAAACACCATGCCGATGTCACCGCCGCGGATCTGGCGCATCTCCTCTTCCGACAAGGTCATCAGGTCACGGCCCGCGAACCAGATTTCACCGCCGCTGATTTGACCGGGCGGGTCCGGTATCAGCCGCAACAGCGACAGCGCGCTGACCGATTTTCCCGAACCGCTCTCGCCGACGATTGCCACCGTCTCGCCCGGCTCGACGGTGTAGGAGATGCCGTCAACCGCACGCACGACGCCGACGCCGGTGCGAAACTCGGTGTACAAATCCTTCACTTCGAGCAGCGGCGCCAAGCGCTTCTTCCTCCCCGACCTATATTTACCGCCATTGGTAGCGGCGGCGGGGGTCAGCGTCAACGCGCTCCCGGGACGCAGTTGGGCGGGACCCCGATGTGTCAATTCAGCCCGATCCTCTCAAGTTGAGATCACAATCCGTTCGTTGCCTCAGCCGGGGCGTGATTTCCTCTTGCATTCAGGCGATTGACGCGTATCTATCGGCTCCGTTGACGCACTCGCACGTGCCTATGGCCCATGGTGGTTATGCAACGACGTAACGCGTCCTTTTTGGCAGTCCGGCCGTCCCACCTTTCGGGGTGGGGCCGGTCCCGAGAGGGAGGTCGATATGGTTGCAATCCCGATGAGGGCCGTAGCGCCCTGCCCTGACGCCGCTCTCCGCGGCACTCGCCAGCGGGGGCGGGGCGGCCGGGTCACCGATCCAAGCAGTTTGAGCTAGCACGGCGCCGCGGCGCGGTCCTTCGACCGCGGTCGCTGGTGCCCAGGTCTGCTCGCGACGCCGTCGCGGGCGGCCTTCCGTCACGGGCAGGGAGCAGTCGGTCTTGCCGATATCGTTCCCGAGCCGGATGCGCTCAGACGTTTGCGAAGGTAACCCGGGCCATGAACCAGAAAATTGCACGTTTCCTGTCCGAACATTCGCCCGAGACCCCGTGCCTCGTTGTCGATCTCGACTTGATCGCTGAGGCGTATGATCTGCTCTGCCGGTACTTGTCGATCGCCCGGATCTATTACGCGGTCAAAGCGAACCCGGCCCCCGAGATCGTCTCGGCGCTGACGAAGAAGGGCTCGAACTTCGATGTCGCCAGCCCTGCCGAGGTTGAGCTGTGCCTCGCAAGCGGCGCCTCGGCCGAGCGACTTTCCTTTGGCAACACGATCAAGAAGGAAAAGGACATCGCCTTCGCCTATCAGAAAGGCGTGCGCCTGTTTGCCTTCGACAGCGAGGCCGAACTCGACAAGCTGGCCCGTACCGCGCCCGGCGCCCGCGTCTTCTGCCGCATCCTGGTGTCCTGCGCCGGAGCCGATTGGCCATTGTCGCGCAAATTCGGCTGCACGCCCGAGATGGCGGTCTCGCTGCTACGCAAAGCGCGCACGCTGGGCCTCGACCCCTACGGGGTCTCCTTCCATGTCGGCTCGCAGCAGACCGATCTCGGCCAGTGGGACGGAGCGATCGGCGCCGCAGCGCGGATGTTCACAGCGCTGGCCGAGACCGATATCAATCTGCGCATGGTCAATATCGGCGGCGGTTTTCCGGCGCGTTACCGCGGAGAGGTGGCGAGCGTCGGGCGGTACGCCCAAGCAGTGACCGATGCGCTCACCCGCCATTTCGGCAACGACCTGCCCGAGATCATCGTCGAGCCGGGCCGTTCTCTGGTCGGCGATGCCGGGATCATCCAGAGCGAGGTCGTGCTGATCGCCGACAAGGGCGACGGTGACAGACGCTGGGTCTATCTCGATGTCGGCAAGTTCAATGGCCTCGCAGAGACGATGGGCGAGAGCATCAAGTACCGCATCGAGGCGCTCGGGCGCCGCGGGCCCAAGGGGCCGGTTATCATTGCCGGCCCGACCTGCGACAGCGCCGACATTCTATACGAGCGCACCGAGTACAAGCTGCCGCTCGGCCTCGAGATCGGCGACAAGGTCGAGATCCTGGCGGCCGGCGCCTATACCGCGAGTTACGCTTCCGTCGGGTTCAACGGGTTCCCGCCGCTGCGAACGTACTGTATCTGAGAGGGCAATCGGCGCGGCGGAGGGGTCGGTCAGGCCGTGCCCTGCCGCCGTGATTCGCGTCCCGGCTCGAGCCGCACGACTTCTCCGCCCGCCGGCTGCAGATTGAATTTTCGCGCGAAAGCATCGATCGCCTGTTCCAGGGTGTCGATCTCGGCCTGATCGGCATCAAGCGATCTGAGTTCTTCCGCATGTCTGGCCAACACCTCGGCGCGCCGGAGATCGAGATCCTGCTTGGCCCGCTCGAAGTCAGCCTTTGAGAGTTGATTCCACACGTTGGTCGCCCCTTCCGTTTGATCGCTACGTGAAGCCCGTGCAGGCGTCGCAAATCCGCTTGCCAGTTTCGGCCTGGCAACTACGGCGCTGCGCTGTTCCGTCTCGGCGTTTTCCTCATCAACATTCTCGACGGCGGCATTGGTTTCGCGCTGCTCTACCGCATCTGCCGCCGCCGGCTGCTGGCCGGAATCGGCGGATCCGATAACACTGGTGGCGATGTTGGCGAGAATGCGAGTGCGCCGCTCTTCCAGTTGAGCGATTTCCTGCTCAAGCACCTGAACGAGACCGTCACTCCCGACCGACTTCGCAGCTTCTAGGCGGCCTTGCGAGTCGGCGATTTCATTAGAGAGAGTCTCTAGTTCCATCCATGCGGACGAACCCATCACAAGGACCTCATCGGGCTATCGGAAGCGGGGCCGGCTGCAAGCTCAAAACCTCGCGAGAGGTCGAAGACAAATTGGCACCGCGAAGTTATCGCGGGCTACGCTTTTATGGCGCTAATCAGTTTCGATACCGAATGATTTATAATTTGTAAATATAGAGCCGCCGGAGCCGGTTCTTTGAACAACTACGCCACGAAACCTGCAAAAGATCGCGACAATATTTAGTGATCCAAGTCAAGGAATCCGCGGGTGCCGGCAGTGGTGAGAGGCGCCGCTACCGTGCACTGGCGTGGGTCATATTGGGGGCACCCGCCACTTCCTGCACCAGCTTGCGCAGTATTGCCTCGGCAAAGCTGTCGAAGCTCTTGGCGACAAGCACGAACGCGGCCGGCCCGCCGATCACGTTGCTGCGGTAGTAATCATCGAGCCATGGCTCCTCGCTGAGGATGGCCAGGCCGTTGATTGTGATCCCCTTCTTGACCAGAGCATCGCGCGCGTCCACCGGCGATACCCCGAAATTCGCCATGCCGTCGCCAGAAACGTCGATTACCCGGTGCGCGGCCGGCTCCGGCATCTGATCGAAGGCGGCGCCGGCGGCGAGCAAGGCCGCGCCTATTGCGGTCAATCCGTGCGAGGTGCGCTGGGTCGCGCGCACCGAGCCGGCAAAAGCTGCGGCGGCGCTGCGATCGGCGATGCGGGTCCAGCCGACGGTGACTGCGACCTTGTCGGGATCCGACCACTCGAGAACGAGCGCCTCGATGCCGCCCGGGGCGGCGGCGATCGCGTTGATGAGCTGCGGCGTCTCAAAGGCTCGAGCGATGCCTTCGTGTTGCAGGACATAGCGCTCGGTCGACACGCTTTCCGAGACATCGATCGCCAGCACCAGTGCGACGGATGATGCCTGCGCCGGCGACACGGCGAGCACGGCAAGGAGGCTGGCGACAAGGGCGAGCCGCATCGATCACCGGTGTTGTCCGAAGGCTCGGCGTATCGCCGCAATCCCGGAGCAGCTTAGCGCCGGCCGCAGCGCCGGGCTATCGATAGCGCACCACCGCGCTGGTCCGGGAATGAGGTCCGGAGACGATCCGGCAGTCCCGGCCCGGATCGACCCCCGAGCGGAGGTCCGGACCTGCCAACGCCAGCATCAAGAACCGTGCCAAGTCGGGCGACGCAGCCGGACCCGCTCGACCCGGCGCGACAACCGCATCAGGTAGAGGATTGTGTCCCGGTTGATCGACGGCGACCAGCGGGCGCAGCGCCTGCCGGCTTGGCCGCGGTGGCGGGCCTCACAGAGCGTGACGCGGCGCTCGTTTTTTTGGCAGTTGCGCCGGTTTTTGGCCGCGCCTTCGATGCGCTGGTCTTGCTCGCAACCGTCGATTTCGCCGGCGACGCCGCGGCACGGCGTCCGGTGCGGCCGCCCTTTTCTTCCTGGGCGATCTCGCGCTCGGCGCGATGCCAATGCTCCTCATGCTTGCCGTGCGGTCGACCCTCCGCCACCCAGATGTCATGGGCGCGCTGTTCGACCCGCTTTTGCCGATCCGATCTCATTTTTAACTCTCCTTGCTCGCGCAGCATCCCGCTCCTGCGTCCGATTGTAGGTTGTATTTAAGAAACCGCAAACTGCCGCTGCGGTTTCGCACGGCCTCTAGCCGAACTACGCTCGCTTGCGGGCGCAGCGCGCTGGCCCGTAGGATAACTCCCGCAGCCCAATCCAGGAATCCCGATGCCCCACATTATTACTGATGACGGCGTCCGCCTCTACTACGAAGAGGCCGGCGTCGGCCACCCGATCGTGTTCGTGCACGAATTCGCCGGCGATTATCGCAGTTACGAGACGCAAATGCGCTATTTCTCGCGCCGCTATCGCTGCATCGCCTTCAACGCGCGCGGCTATCCACCCTCTGACGTACCGGAAGATTGGGAACGCTATTCGCAGGAGCGGGCGCGCGACGATATTCGCGACGTGCTCACGGGCCTAGGGCTGGCCAAGGCCCACATCGTCGGCATCTCGATGGGAGGCTTCTCCGTGCTGCATTTCGGCTTCGCCTATCCCGAACTTGCGAGCGCCCTGGTGGTCGCTGGTTGCGGCTATGGCGCGCAGCCCGACAAGCGCCAGCTGTTTCAGGAGGAGACCGCGCGCACTGCGGCGCAGATCGAAACCAAGGGCATGGCCGAGGTCAGTATTACTTACGGCAGCGGCCCGACCCGGGTTCAGCTGCAGAATAAGGACCCCCGGGGCTACGCCGAGTTCCGCGCTCAGCTCGCCGAGCATTCGAGCAAAGGCGCGGCCAACACAATGCGCGGCGTGCAGGGACGCCGGCCGTCGCTGTGGGAATTGACCGAGCCGATGAAGCGCCTCGGAGTGCCGAGCCTGATCGCCACCGGTGACGAGGACGATCCCTGCCTCGAACCGGGGATCCTGATGAAGCGCGCGATCCCGACCGCGGCGCTCGTGGTGTTCCCGAATACCGGGCACGCCCTCAATCTCGAGGAGCCGGATCTGTTCAATCAGGTGCTCGCCGATTTCTTCCACCAGGTCGAGAACGGACGCTGGCCGCGACGCGACCCGCGCTCGGTGACAGGCTCAATATTGGGCATGTGACGGCTCTCACCCGCCGCTGCAGGCGGCGGGTGAGAGGCCCGATTTACTCCGCGGCGGAGACCTGCGCCACCGGCTGGGTCAGCGAGGCGGCCGGGGTCTCAATGCCATAGAGCCGGGCACAATTGTTCCACAGGATCTTCTGCCGTTGCTCGTCGCTGAGCGGCAGCCCGAGGAACTGCTGCATCGCCTCGGGGAACGCGCCGTCGGAATGCGGGTAGTCGGTCGAGACGACGAAATACTCCGCTCCGAGCTTGTTGATCGCGTCGACTGCCGGTTCTTCGTCGACATCGAGGGCGATATAGCACTGGCGGCGGAAATACTCGCTCGGCAGCATCGACAGCGAGCGCTCGCAGCCCGGTCCGAACTTCTCCCACTGGTCATCCAGGCGCCACAGCCACCAGTAGAGCCAGCCGGCAGTGCCTTCTAGAAACGCGGCGCGCAGCTTCGGATGGCGTTCCATGACCCCACCGGTGGTCAGGCTGGCGAGCGCGCCCATCAGCTCGACCGGATTGCGGATTGCGTGCGCGATCGGGTGGAAATTGGCATGGCCGACATAGCGTGTGCCGGCGTCGTCCTTCAGCGAGGTGTTGCCGGTCGGGTGGAAGCCGATCGGCACATCGAGCTCTTCCAGCGCATCCCACAGCGGCTCGCACGCCTCATCGTGCAGATGCTGACCATTGACTGGGTTCGGCGTGCCGATGACCGCGACCGCTCCCAACTCCTTGACGCTGCGGCGCGCTTCTTCGACCGCGCTCGGCACATCGTGCATCGCGATCTGGGCGGCGAATTTGAGCCGCTGCGGATCGGTCTTGCAGTAATCCGCGGCCCAGTCGTTGTAGGCGCGGGCGAGCGCCGCAGCATAATCGGGTGCCAGATTGTCGTGGCACAGGATCTGCCGACCGCGCGTCCCATACATGACCGCGACGTCGATACCCTCGATATCCATTGCGGCGAGGGTCGATGACGCATCGAAGCCGCGCGCCCGCGCCAGCTGGAAATGCGGATGGCGCGCGCGGCTGCGGCGGCGCAGTTCGCGGCTCGAGACGGTGGCGCCGGTCTGCCCAGCATGGGCCGGGATCGCCAATCCCTGCACCTCCATGCCCATGATGCTGTCGGCGTTGCCTTTGTCTTCTTTGCTCTCGTCCAGCTTCGCCTTGTGCGCGCCGAAGAAGCGCGGCGGGTTCGCCCGGTAGGGCTCATCGAGATAACGGGCCCAAAGATCGTCGGGCTCCATCATGTGAAGATCGCTGTCGAGGACGAAGAAGCCTTCGCGTGCCATCGTTTCCTCCCAATTTCGCCGGTTTGCGGTTATTCGACCGGAACGAAGATGCAGTGGCGGATCTTACTCTCAACCGCCTTCGACAAATGCCCCTTGCCGGTAGTATCCTCGACCAGGATGACCTCGCCGGCGCCGATCACCCGCGCTTCGCCGTCGCTGGCGGTGATCTGAACCCCGGCATCGAGGTTGATGATATATTGCCGGCGCGGCGCCGGGTGCCAGTCGAGATCGTAATCCGGCTGCACCTCGCGAAAGATGATGCCGGTCGCCGGCAGCCGCTTCGACAATTTGCCGGCGCGGCCCTCCTCGACCCATTCGACCTCGATGTCGCGGAAATGCGACTGGCCGCTGGTATCGGTATAGAGATTGTGGATCCGCATCGCGTCGCCCTCCGGATTGCAACGGAGAGGATTGTAGCGATGGCAGGCCCCCGCCTGCCAGCGCTACGACGCGATCGCGATTAGTACCGCGGCCCGTACGAGTAGGTGATCCCCGGCTGAGCGGGCGGCGCGGGATAGGCAGCCGGCGGCGGCGCGGGATACGCGGCTGGCTGCGGCGCATAGGCCGGTGCCGGCGGTCCGGCATAAAGCGGGTAATAGGCGGCAGGGGCTGGGAGGCAGTCTGAGCACACCACCCGGATCGGCAAAGTGACGATAAGAGCCGCGGTGCCCAGGATCGCCCCGGCCGCGAGAAACGGCCAGACCAGCGGGTTATAGTAGTAAGGGTACACCGCTTGCGCTCGGGCCGCTGAAAGCGGTGCCGCGGCGATAGCGGCGGCGATCATGACCGAAATAGCTGTCCGCTTAGGGTTCATCTGAGCCTTCCGTCTAGAGAAGTAGGGGGACCGGGGGTCGAGAAATGCTATCGGGACCTCGCCCCGGAGGCTAGTAAAAACCGCGGCGATAGCGTCGCAGGCGCGGCTAACGACCCGGATAATAGCCGGGCTGATAATATCCCGGGGCGCTGTAGCCGGGCGGCGGATAGTAATACGCCGTAGTAGGCATCACGCAATAGCAGGGCGGCGGGCGGTAATCACAGCAGGGAAGGGGCGGCGCGCCCGCGGCATCTGCGGCGGCTCCGATAATCGCGCCAATCGTGATCAGGGGCCAGAACGGCGGGAAGGCAATGTAGGCGGGGTCGGCTTTCGCCCCGGCAAGCGGCGCTGCCGCGAGTCCGGCGGCGAGTATGACTGAGATGGCTGTCCACTTACGGATCATCCGAGCGTTCCGTCAAAGGGGGACCAAGCCGGAAGGTGTAAAATCCTATCGGGCGATCAACTGGGACGCCAGCGAAAAACAGCGTCATCGCAATGGCACGCAAACCCGGCAGCGCGAAGGCGGGGCGAGATTACCGCAGCTCTCAATAACCCGGGTAATATCCCGGCTGGTTGTACCCGGGCTGGTAATACCCCGGGGCGTAATACGCCGGCGGCGGCGCATAATATGAGGGCGGGGGCGCGCCATAGTAATAGGGCGCCGGCGCCGCGATCGCCTGAAACGGCGCGGCGGCTATCGCCGCTGCGGTGCCGACAACGGCGCCGGCCGCGATAAACGGCAGGAACAGCGGAAAGCCGTGGTGCCGGTGCGCCTCGGCGCCCGAGAGAGGCGCGGCGGCGAGCCCCAGAGCGAGCACCACCGAAAGTGCGATCTGTTTGCGGTACATGCTGGCGTCTCCGAATGAGCGGTAGCAGAAAACGCTACCGCATCGTTGCGTTATAGGCAAGCCGCGCCTGCTGCATCCCTCTCCCGATATTCGTTCTTCGCTTGGCTGTCGGTACGAGACGCCGCTTGCCTCGCCGAGCCATGGTCATAATGATCCAGACCAGACGGCCTCGGAGATTTTTGCGATGGAATTCGGCAGCTTCATGGAGTTTCCGCCGGTGCGCGAGGCCGGCGACGCCGGCGCTTTTGAGGAGGCGCTGGCCGAAGTCGAGGCGGCCGAACATCACGGGCTCGACGCCGTTTGGCTGGCCGAGTTGCACGGCTCGCCGGAGCGTTCGGTATTGTCGTCGCCGATGATGGTGGCGAGTGCCATCGCCGCCCGCACCAGCACGATCAAGATCGGCATCGCCGTGCAGGTACTGCCGCTGTCGCATCCGCTGCGCCTGGCCGAGGAAGCGGCGACAATCGACCAGATCAGCCATGGCCGGCTGATCTACGGCATCGGCCGCAGCGGCGTCGTCCGCACCTACGAGGATTACGGCATTTCCTATGCCGAAAGCCGCGAGCGTTTTGCCGAGGCGCTCGACATCATGTGCCAAGCCTGGACCGCGCCGACGTTTTCGCACGAGGGCAAATATTACAGCTTCAAGAATGTGTCGGTAACTCCGAAGCCGTACCAGAAACCCTATCCCGAATTGCGCATGGCCGCCGCCAGCCACGAGACTTTTCCGCAGATCGGCCGGCTCGGTTTCCCGATCTTTGTCGCAGTGCGTCAGGGACCATTCTCGCAACTGGCCGAGCACATCAAGGCCTATCGCGAAGCGTATGAAGCGGCTGGCCATCCCGGCCGCGGCAAGGTGTTTCTGCGCGTCCCGGCTTATCTCGCCGAGACCCGCGAGCGCGCCAGGGCCGAGGCCAAGGACAGCCTGATGGGCTTCTTCAAATACCAGGCCGAACTGGGAATGGACTCGGCACGTCGCGCCGGCGGCGCGGTGGCCGAGGAGCGGATGCGCCGGGTCGAGCGGCTGTTATCGCTGACCTATGACGAGGCGCTCGCCACCCAGGTGCTGATCGACGAGCCCAATGGCTTCACTGACCGGCTGCGCGAGGTCGAGGAGGAGATCGGCCTCGACGGCATCCTCGCCGAACTCAATTGCGGCGGCCGTATCCCACAGGGACGGGTACTGAACGCACTCCGCCTCCTGTGCGAGGAAGTGAAGCCCCGGTTTCATTGAAGCAAGCAGAAAGCCCTCGCACGAGATAGCGTCGGCGCTTCGCTCCTCTCACTAACAGCCCGCTCCATCGTCATTGCGAGCGAAAGCGAATCAATCTCGATGCATCGGTCCGGCTACTTATCCAGCCAGACGTCTTCCATGCGCCAGCCGTTGTAGATGCTGTTGACCTGGATATTCAGCCCCTTGACCTCGGGCCGCCAGCAGGTCGCCTGCCGCATGTGATAGAGGATCGGCCGCACCACATTCTGCTGCAGCATACTGTCGATCTTCCACACCACCTCCCGCCGCTTGCCGAGATCGGTCTCCATCGACTGCTGGTCGATCAGCTTGTCCACGTCCCGATTGCAGGTGTGCGTGTAGTTGCGGTTGGAATCGCAGATGTAGTTTTCATAGAAGTTCTGGTCTGGGTCGTCAAGCCCGCTGCCGACCAGGCTTTGCGCCATCACAAAGTCGCCGCGCACCAGCTTCGGCAGCCAGTTGGCGGTCTCGACCAGATCGAGCTCGGCGTCGATCCAGATTTGCTTTAGCTGATCGGCGAGGATCGAGGCCGGATCGCGATAGATCGCGAGATTACGCGCCGAGATCTTGACCGGGAGGTGGTTGTCCGGGCCGTAGCCGAGCTTCTTCATCGTGGCCTGCGCTTCCGCGCGCCGCTTTTCGAGATCCGGCCCGTAGCCCGGCAGCCTTTCCATCATCTCCTTCGGCATCGCCCATTGTCCTTCGGGCGCCGGTAACATCGCGGTGCCGATATCGCCCTGGCCCTCGCCCAGAATGTCGATGAAGGCCTTGTGGTCGATCGTCTGGGCGATCGCCTGCCGCAACTCGACATTGTCGAATGGCGGCTTCTGGGTGATCAGCAGGTTCGGCGCGACGTTGAGCGGCGTCGTATCGCACACGGCCTGCGGCATCTGCGCGTGCACGTCCTTCAGCATCGGCACGGTGACCTCGTAGGGGAAGGTCATGTCGAAATTGCCGGCGATGAAGGCGAGAATCGCCGTCGATCGGTTCGGGATGATCGTCCATTCGATGCCATCGAGATAGGGCCTCCCTGGCTTCCAGTAATCCGGGTTGCGGGTGACCTTGATCGACTGGTTCGGCTTGTACTCGACGAATTTGAACGGCCCGGTGCCGATCGGGTGCTGGCGCATCTGCGCCGGCGAGACATGGCACGGATAAACCGGGGTGAAACCGGAGGCGAGCAGCGCCAAAAACGAAGGCTGCGGCCGCTTCAGGTGAAAGGTCGCCTGGTTATCGTTATCGGCGGTAACCTGATCGAGGTTCTGCCACCACGCCTCACGCGCGTTGAGCCGCAGCTTCTCCTTGCTCTTCCCTTGCAGCAAATCCCAGGTGCACTTGACGTCATTGGCGGCGAACGGCTTGCCGTCATGCCATTTGACGCCTTGGCGCAGCTTGAAGGTGAGGTCCTTGCCGTCCTCGCTGAGGGTCCAGCTCTCGGCGAGGTCGGGCACGATGTCGTCGAGCCGGTTCTGCTTTTGGTTCGGATCGAAGACGACGAGGTTGTTGAAGACGCCCATCATCGGCGCGACGATCGAGATCGTGCCTTCCTCGTAGATCGACATGTTGGCCGGGCTGTCGCGGTGATAGACGCGCAGGATGCCACCCTGCTTCTGCGCTTGAGCCATGCCGCCTGTGAGCACAACTGGCAGCACCGCGGCCAGCATCGTCGCGAGGCGAAAAAGGTACGTCATCGGCATCGTCTCCCCCCCTGTCCCGCTGCGGCCGCCCGCTAAAACCAGTCGGCCGCATGGTGCAGTTGATAACCGGATTGTAGACGCGTGTTTGTTCTGCCGACCTGAGGATTTCGCATTCGCCCCGCCCAAAATTGCCGCAGGTTTGTTGCCTACGAACGGCGACTGACGCTGCGTCAGGCTGCCGCGGCCTGGCGCAAACGGTAGATCGCGGTGTGGGCGATACGGGCGATCGGGGTCGTGCGGTTCGCCAGCACCAGCGCGTCAATATCGACAAAGTGGTGGCCCTTCTTCTCGTAATTGCCGGTGACCCGGGCCCGCACCGATAGCGCATCGCCGACACGCGCCGCCGCCAGGTGCTGGATGCGGCTGCCGGTATGGACCCAGGGCCCGAACACGACATTCCGGCTCAGCACGAAATTGCAGCTGCGCAACACATCGCGCGGGTGAATCAACCCTTCCTCGGCGTAGATCGTCGCGCTCTCGTGCGAGTCGGCGAGATAGCGCGCGGCCATCTCCGGCGTGACCGGGTAGGGGTCGATGCCGAGCCAGGTGCCTTCAGCCAACGATCGTTCGTCCGACGGCGGGCGCTCGGGGCGCTGCGGCACCTGGCGGAAGTCTGAGAGGTCTGGCGGCACCGACTCGGCGGCCGGCAATGTCGCCCGTCCGGTAGCGCAGAGCTCGCCGCGGCTCTCGACCGAGATTTCGAGGCCGGTGCCGTTCTCGGTCGCCGTCACCGTGGTCATGTCGCCGTCGTAGACCGGCTTCAGGAAGCGGCACTCGGCGCTGCCGCGTTCGAGCCAGGCGCGGCCCCAGCGCATGACCGGCAGGTGGCTCATATAGCCGTGGACATCGACCCCCGGCACCAGCCCGCCGCCAAAGCCAAAGCGGCGGGCGGTCGCATCGTCGTGGATCTTGTTCTCGGAATCGTGCGCGGTGTTGTAGGCGGCGACCCGATAGGGTTTGAGCGGTTCGGCGGTCATGCTGTCCTCACTATCCGATGCGGTGATGCATCCAAAGATTGGGCTCTATATAGACCGCGTGGTTCTGCTCGCACGAGACGTGCACCGGAGCCAGCGCGCCCGGAACGATTACGTCGCCGCTGCGCTCGAAGGCGAGTCCGGTCCAGCGCGACCATTCGGCGAGGGTGCCGGCGACCACCATGCTGCACGGCGCCATCTTGACGATGCTGGCGCCGAGCCGGACATGCGCGCGCACCCACGCGTCCTGGGGCAGGCCATCCTCCCGCATCCGCGCGACGTAATCGGCGAACGGCAGCTGGGGATCGAGGTGCTTTTCCGTCGGCTGCACCGGCGCATAGAGGTCGGCGAAGCCACGCGCGCCAGTGTTGTCGCGCATCGCCCGCAGCATCAATTGCGAGACGCCGCGGCCGCGATAGGGCGGCAGCACCATGATTTCGAGCGCACTGACGGCATTGGGCGCGCGCCCAGCGAGGCCGTCCGCGTGCGCCCAGCGGATCACCGCGTCCCACCCAGCGTCTGGCAATTCGCCCCGGCCGAGCGCGGCGTCGCCAAAGGCAAACGGCACGCTGACCGCGCGCGCGACCACCCGGCCCGGATCGTCGCGATCGACCGCGACCAGCACGAAATCGAGATAGCGGTCGAGCGCGGGGTCGGCGTAATAGAGCCCGGCCGTTGGATCGTGCAGCATAAACTCCGGCACCGCCGCGCGAAATTCCGCCGAGAATGCCTGCCCCCGCAGCTCCGGTCTTTCTCTTAGCGGGAAGACGGCGAGCCGTTCGGCCGGAAAGCCTGCCGTCATTCGTTGGGCCTCTCTACCTCACGCTCGAACCTCATCGTAGGGCGGGTGAAGCGCAGCGCAACCCGCCATTGGGTCGAGGTAGCGCGGCGGGTTACGCTTCGCTCATCCGCCTTAGACCGCTAACCCGATACCCGTTATCAGTTGTCGTTGGCCAGGACCGCCGCCACCTTCTGCGGATCGACCGCGGGCGGCGTGATCTTGGACCGCTCGACCTGCAGCAGCATGCCGACCCGGCTGTCGCGCTGCGCCCAGCCGCGGTTCAGCGCCTCGGTCAACTCCTCCAGCGCGAGGTTGGCAAGGCGCATCGGCACGCCGACCTCCTTGCCGAGGCCGACCGCGAGCGAGACATCCTTGTGCAGCAGGCGGAGGGCAAAATCGGCCGGATCGTAGGTGCCGGACAGAAACTTGCCGAGGCGGTCGAAGGTGCGCACCCGGCCGGTCGCACCCTGCCGCACCGCCTCCCACAGATCGAGCGGCTCGACCCCGGCCTTGATGCCCATCGTGAAGACTTCGGCCAGCGCCACGTTCATGACAGCGCTGGTGCAGTTGTGCACGAGCTTGGCGATCGTGCCAGCGCCGATCGGTCCGATGTAGCGCGCCTGGTCGCCCATCGCGTCGAGCACGCTCTTGTGGCGATTGAACTGCTGCTCGTCGCCGCCGATCCAGATCGCCATCTTGCCGCTCGCCGCGCCGCCGGGACCGCCGCTGACCGGCGAGTCCAGCATGTAGAGGTTCTTCTCGGCGAAGGCGGCGTTGATCTTGCGCACCACGGCGACCGAATTGGTGGACATATCGTAGAACGCGGTGTCGGGCCGCATCCCCTCGATCAGGCCATTCGGCCCCAGCGCTACCGCCTCGACATCGGCCGGGACTGGCAGTGAGGTAAAGACGACCTCTGACGCCTCGGCGACCGCGCGCGGCGAATTGGCCCACTGCGCACCCTTCGCCAAGAATGGCTCGGCCGCCGCGCGGTTGAGGTCGTGAACGGTCAGCTGGTGGCCGGCCTTCTGCAGATTGGCCGCCATGCCCTTGCCCATCATGCCAAGCCCGATAAAACCGACGCGCATCTCGATCCTCCACCACTGCCCCACCCTAACCCACCCCCACAGTGCGGGGGCGGGTTAGGGTGGTGAGTGTGGCCGGATCGGCCGGCCGGGCGCAAGCCCGAGCGCGTCGAGGAGTTCTGTTAGAGAATGTACCCCGGAGACCACGGTGCTATCGGTCGTCATCGCTAGCGCCCTGGTTCTGCTCAGGATCAAGATATCGACAAAACACCGAATAAAATGAAGTTGACTTTAAATAATAGAGCAGCGCCGTAGCGCTAGTGCTGCGTATTGTCCACAATTTTTCTTCCAAATTTTTTCGAAATGACCGTTTTTTACCAATAATTCTGAATGGCGCAGCTAATTATCGACGCGGCGGGCTGCCGCCCCGGCGGCGCCAGTCCGAGCTTCAGATAGGCAAAAAAATCGGCGGCTTCGCAGCCGCCGAGGAAGGAGTATCGCCAAAGCCAAGCACGCTGGCGCGAATTGGACCACCGCGGTGCCGATTCCTTTGGCGGGAGCGCAGGGCTGGGGGATCGCGCGCCGCCGATCCCCTCGCCGATCTAGTAGCGGATCTGCAGCGCCACCGGTTTGTCCTCGTTGCCAACGGTGAACGCGGCCTGCTGGAAGGTGGGCTTCGCCATCACCGCGCGCACCCCGTTTGACAGCGCATAGCCCTCGATCGGCAGCCCGAGGAAATTGGTGTCCAGATGGTCGTTGCCGTTCTCATCATGAAAGGCGCCGACCGCATAGGTGCCGGGGGCCAGATTGTCGAAGGCGACGGTAATCGGCCCGGTGCTCGCCCTGACCTTCTTTTGCGCATCGCACTCATTGCCTTGGAGGAATTTGGCCGGACTCGCGTAAAGACCGACGAAAACATTGCCCTGGTTGCTGTGGACACCGTAGATCGTGACGGTGATGCGGGCGGCGGAGGCGGGGCCGGCGATAAAGATCAGCGCGGCGGCGAACGCAAAAAACAGAACACGAAACCGCATGCGGCATTTGCTCCTTTAAGAGAAGTGATCCGGTAAACAAAAGTGCACCGGCGAACCCGGCTACAGCAGCCATCAAACCGGCCCACTCACTACGTCCGCTTGGGGCGAGGTGAGCCAATGCCGCTCTCTAGTCGCAACGTTTCGCAGAATGAAACAAGTTGACGGCGGTTCTTTGTCGCGGCCGTGGCGAAAATTTGAAGGGCGCGCGAAAGATGCTGGCGATTTCTTCGCGGACGTTGAAAGCGCCTGATCGACATTTGCTAGCTCGCCTGATCGGGGTTCGCCGGCTCGTCGGCCCGGCATCCGTGAATGAACCCGATTAACTTCGGCCGCCGCAGGCTTTAGCATCCCTTGCCCGCGCCTCTTCTTTCAGGGTGCGGGGCGGCCCGAAGGAGGAAGCGATGCCGGCGCGCACAGGACAGGAATATATCGATGGGCTCAGGGCGCAGGAGCGCGAGGTCTGGCTCGGCGGCGAGCGGGTGCGCGACGTCACGAAGCACAAGGGACTCGCCGGCGGCGTGCAGGCGATCGCCCGGCTCTACGACATGCAGCACGAGGCAAAGCTGCGCGAAGTGATGACCTATCCATCGCCCACGACCGGCGAGCCGGTCGGGCGCTCCTTCGACAATCCAAAGACCAGAGAGGGGCTCGAAACCCGCACCAAGATGATGCTGAACTGGGCGCGCGCCACTTGCGGCATGATGGGGCGCTCGCCGGATTTCATGAACGTCACCTTCGCCGCCTGGGGCGCAGCGGCCGACTATTTCGGCGAGAAACGCCCGGAATTCGCCAACAACATGCGGCGCTATGTCGAATACCTGCGCGAGAACGACATCACGCTGACCCACGCGCTGATCAATCTGCAGCGCAGCCGCAGCGTCTCTGGCATGTTCAACCTCGAGGAAGGCACCGCGCTCGAAGTGAAGCGCGAGACCGATGCCGGAATCATCGTTCACGGGGCGCGCATTCTCGCCACGCTGGGGCCGCTATCGGACGAGATCGCGATCTATTCGCCGCGGCTTGCCCGCCACAGCGAGGAGCACAGCCCGTTCGCGATGAGCTTCTCGATCCCGTGCGCCACCAAGGGCCTCAAATTCCTGTGCCGCGACAGCTTCGACCTCGGCCGCTCGCATTTCGATCATCCCTTGGGCTCGCGCTTCGAGGAGATGGACTGCATCGTCTTTTTCGACGACGTCCTGGTGCCGTGGGAGCGGGTGTTCCTGCTCTACGATGTCGACCGGCTGAACCGGGCGCCGCACATAACGCACTCGACCGCGCATTCGGCGCATCAAGGCGCCGCCAAAAACCTCGCCAAATGCGAGTTCGTGCTTGGCATCGCGCTATTGATGACCCAGGCGCTCGGCAACGCGCACCTGCCGCTCACCGAGGCTTATATCGGCGAGCTGATGCTGACAACGGAATTGACCCGCGCCTGCATGCGTGCCGCCGAGGCCGACGCCGAGATCGACCAGTGGAGCGTCATGTGCCCGGCGATATTGCCGGCCGAATGCACCCGCAATTTATTTATGACCGCCTATCCGCGGATGATCGAGATCTTGCAGCTCCTGGGGTCGTCGAGCTTCCTGTTGACCCCGAGCGAGAAGGATTTCGAGGGCCCGCTCGCGCCGCAGATCGAGCAGTATCTCGCCACGGACAACATGGCAGCGAAAGACCGGGTGAAGCTCTTCCGCCTCGCCTGGGATGTCGCCGGCAACGCCTTCGGCAGCCGCCAGGTGCTATACGAGCGCTTCTTCGCCAGCGACCCGCTGACCCGGGCCCGCGCGATGGCGGCGATCTACCCAAAGGGCGAGACGATGGAGCGGGTGCTGGAGTTTTTGGGCCCCGGCGACGACCCGTGATAGACTGCGATCAAGGCTGCTCGCCGACTACCGACACCAAAGCGAGGACACGATGGCCAAGCGACCGATGTATCTCCAGCACGTCAACATCTATGTGCGCAACGCCGAGCGCTCGAAGCAATGGTATGAGGATCTGCTCGGACTGCACACCTACGAGTACCGGCCGGGTTGGGCCGCCTTCATGTCTGCCGACGAGGAGCAGTCGCACGAGGTGGCGCTGATGCAAGTCGGCGATGACGCTCCCTTACAGCAGAAGGGCCAGGTGGGACTGAACCATATGGCCTGGCGGTTCGAGAGCCTCGACGACCTGAAGGAGCTCTATCGCCGGATCAAGGCCAAGGGGATCAAGATCGAGCACATCTCCGACCACGGCATCTCGCTCGGTATCTATCTGCGCGATCCCGACGGCAATGGCGTCGAGGTGTTCTACGAACTGCCGCGTGCCGAATGGCCGGTCGATTATCACATCTTCTCGCGCGACAAGGTCGGCCGCGGCCGCTTCCCAGGGCCGTGGGACGCGGAGGAGGTGCAGCCGCTTCCCATCGCTCAGCCGCAACCGGCCGCCGCGGAATAACCCTCACCCGCCTCGCTGCGCTCGGCGCCCTCTCCCGCAGTGCGGGAGAGGGAAGGGGCCGCGGCGAAGCCGTGGGAGGACAAGGGGCTTTTGGGAGAGCTGCACCGTGCAATCGAACGATCCCCTCACCGCTCCGACCCCACACCCGCCGGTCCGCCAGGAATGGCTGGCGCGGTGCCGTGAGGAAATCCTCGACCCCGATCTGCCGATCGTCGATCCGCACCACCATCTCGTCGATCGCGCCAATACTGGCCGTTATCTCTTGCCGGAACTGCTGACCGATACCGGGAGCGGCCACAACATCATTGCGACTGTCTATCTCGAATGGCTGTCGATGTACCGCGCGAGCGGTCCTGTCGAGATGCGCCCAGTCGGAGAGGTTGAGTTCGCGAACGGCATCGCCGCAGTGGCGGCGAGCGGCACTTATGGCAAGACCAAGGTCTGTGCCGGCATCGTTGCCTACGCCGATCTGATGCTCGGCGCCGGGGTCGAACCAGTGCTGGAGGCGATTATCGCGGGCGGCGGCGGCCGCTTTCGGGGCATCCGCTACATCACCGCCTCACACCCGGACGAAGCGGCGCGCGGCTCGTCGATCAACCGGCCGGAGGGCCTGCTGCTCGAACCCAAGGTGCGCGAAGGCTTCGCCCGGCTCGCACCGCTCAGCCTCAGCTTCGACGCGTTTGTGTATTTTACCCAGCTCGGCGAATTGGCCGATCTCGCCCGCGCCTTTCCCGAGACCCCGATTGTGCTCGACCACGTCGGCGGGCCGATCGGCATCGGGCCCTATGCTGGCAAGCGCGACGAGGTCTTCGCCGAGTGGCGCCGGGGCGTCCTCGAAGTGGCCCGCTGTCCCAACGTCTATGTGAAGCTCGGCGGCCTTGGCATGCGCCTCTTCGGCTTCGACTTCCATACCGGCGCAATGCCACCAAGCTCGGAAGAGCTTGTCGCCGCATGGCGCCCCTATATCGAGACCTGCATCGAGGCGTTCGGCCCCGAGCGTGCGATGTTCGAAAGCAATTTTCCGGTCGATAAGGGAAGCGGCAGCTATCACGTGTTCTGGAACGCGTTCAAGCGCCTCGCGTCTAGGTATTCCGCCGATGAGAAAACCGCTCTATTCTCCGGGACTGCCGCCAGATTTTATCGGCTCTCGCTTTAAACTCCTACAAAATGTGTGCGCTGGAGCGGCTGCGGCACGCAAATTGCCGCACACGCGCTCGTCAACAGCGTTAACGCGCGCCGTTTCGCTTGCCAGCTCAAGACAGGCCAAATATTATGTTCCGCGGTGCAATAATAAACGCCATTCGGCAATCGGCGGTTTAGTTAAGATCGAAATTAACACTTCGATTGAACCAAGCCTCCGTAATGTTGCCGGCCGGCGCCCATCCGGGAGACCGTGTTGCATTTATCGGCGCGATTTCTGGGCCGGCAATCCCAACCGGCGCCAACAGAGCGGGGTTTGCCACACCCGTTTGTCACCCCCTATCGGGTCATCAACTGGCACGCCTGCATCGGCTGCTGGAACGACCCGCACCACCGCTTCGACCACCACGACTTTCTGTGGTGTCCCCGCCACGCCGGGACGCCGCGGCAGTTCGAATGCACTCGCCTGATCACCGCCGAGCAGGTGAAGCAGGCGATTAGGCGCATCCCCGGTTTCGGAGCATTCGACCGCAAGATGTCCGTCACCAACGTCGCCGAGTAAGCGAAGCGAGGGGGCATGACCACCTTCTCCACACCCGTGGGCCCCGGCGGGCTTGAACAGATTTTCGCCGGCGACAACGCAAGCGCGACGAATGTCGACGGAGGGATCCTACAGATTTTCGCGGGCGGGACGGCGACCGGCACGGTCGTCAGTAGCGGCGGGGGCCAGACCGGGTTCGAGACCGTCTTCTCCGGCGCTACGGCGACCGGTACGGTGCTCGGCGACGGCGGCCGAGAGAACGTCAATGACGGCCTGGTCCTGAGCGCCACGGTCCTCAGCGGCGGTCTTTTCCAGATCTTCTCTGCCGGGACTGCGAGCGGCACGGCCGTCAGCAACGGCGGCACGCTTGAGATTGACGCGGGCACGGCGAGCGGCTCGATCATCAGCAGCGGCGGCTTCGAGATTGTCTCCGCCGGCGGCGGCAATGACGTTGGCGCGGTACTCAGCGGCGGTGTAGCGGACGTCCTCGGAACCGCGAGCGGTGTCACTATCAGCAACGGCGGCACGCTTACCCTGTTCGGTACGGCGAGCGGCACGACCGTCAGCAGCGGCGGGTTCGAGGTGGTCAGTGGCGGCGCCATCGACAGCGGCGCGATGGTTTCCGGCTTCCAGGATATCTTCGGCACAGCCAACGGCGCGGCGCTGGTCGGCGGCGGCACCCAAACGGTCGAGGCGGGGGGCGTCGCCAGCGGCACGGTGCTCGACGACAACAGCGTGCAGACGGTGTCCTCGGGGGGCTCCGCCGTCAGCACGATTGTCAGCGCCACTGACTCGCAGGTGGTGCTCTCCGGCGGCACCGCGCTCGACACCACGGTCAGCAGCGGCGGCACGCTGATCCTCAACGGCAGCGCCAGCGGCACCGTCATCAGCGACGGCGGTCTCGAACTGGTGTCCTCGGGCGGGGTCGAGAGCTCCGTTACACTCAGCGGCAGCGCCACGCTGACGGTCGTCCTGGGCGGCAACGTTTTCAGCAGCGGCGACGGGGTGGATGGCAGCGGCGGGGCGGCGACGATCAACAATGCCGGCGTCATTAGCGGCGCCGGCGCGGCCGGCGCCAAACTCACCGCCGGCGCCGCCGTCAACAACAGCGGCGGTGGGCTGATCGCCGGCAGCAGTTTCGGGGTTTATGTGACGGGCGCCCCCGGCATGGTCACCAATGCCGGCACCATAGCGGCCACGACGAACGGGCTGATAAACGGGGCTAATGCCGGCATCGAGCTGAATGCGGGCGGGACCATCAGCAATACCGGGACAGTGAGCGGCCTGACCGCAATAGGGCTCAACGGCGGCAGCGTCACGATCAGCAACACCGGTGCGGTCTACGGCTCGCAGTACGCTATTGTCGCCGGCGGCGTCGACGTCCAGATCTGAACAGCGGCACGATCAGCAATGGCGGCGTGGGTGGAATTCGGCCGGCTCCTGGTATCCAGCTGTACAACGCCAGCGGCACCGTCACCAATTATGCCGGCGGCCTGATTGCTAACGCGACCGGCGACGCGATCGCCGAATACGGCGGCGGCCCGGCCACGATCACCAACGCCGGAACGATCGCCGGGGCCAGCGCCCGCCGCGGCGTCTATCTCGGCGCTGGCGGCAATATCACCAATTCTGCCGGCGGACTGATCAACGCCGGGTCCGGCGCGATCGTGATCAAGCACGGTCTCGGTACAGTGGACAATGCCGGAACGCTGACCGGCAACAATGAAAACGGCGTCTATCTCGGTGCCGGCGGGATGGTGACCAACGAGGCAGGCGGCTCGATCACCGGCTACGGCGGGTTGGTCGCCCAAAATGCCCCGGTCACCTTCACCAATTCCGGGATTGTCACCGCGACGGCGGCGGAGGGTCACGGCGTCTACTTCACAAATGGTGGCTCGGTCGATAATTTCGGATCGATCGCGGCAACGGGTACGGTCGCGGCAGCGGTCCAATTTACGGGCGGCGGCAATGTCACCAACGAGGCGGGCGGGTCGATAGCCGGATATAGGGGGATAACCGCTTACAATGCCGCCGCCAGTGTCACCAATTTCGGCGCGATTAGCGGGGGCGGCGGATACGGGCACGGGCATGGTGTTTTTCTGACGCAGGGCGGCACACTAGTCAATTATGGGTCGATAAGCGCCAGCGGTTACCGCGCCGAAGGTGTTTATCTTCAGCACGGAAGCGATGTCGTCGTCAATAAAGCGACCGGACAGATTACCGGCGGCGACAACGGTGTTTACATCCAGGGCATCGGCACGATCGTAAATTATGGGACGATCTCCGGCGCACATCCGACCGGCGTGAAGACCAATTACGGCGGCACGCTCGTCAACCATGCGAATGCGCTGATTCAGGGTAGCTCCTACTACGGTGTGGGCCTGCTCAACGCCGTCGCGACCGTCACCAATTCCGGCACCATCATCGGGAATACCAAAGGCGTATTGCTGACGACCGGCGCGGTCGGGAATTCCGGCACGATCACGGGCAATACCGGTGGTGTCTACCTGCAACAGACCGGCACCGTCACCAATTACGCGGGCGGCCTGATCGCGTCCCAAAACAGCAACGGCGTCGACGGCGGCAGCGGCGCGGTTACGATCGCCAATGCCGGCGTCATCAGCGGCGGCGGCGCGGCCGGGGTCAATCTCACTGCCGGCGCCACGATCAACAACAGCGGCGGCGGTTTGATCGCCGGCAGCAGTTTTGGGGTTTATGTGACGGGCGCCCCCGGCACGGTCACCAATGCCGGCACCATAGAAGCCACGACGACCCTGGAAACAAACTATGCGAATGCAGGCATTGAGCTGTTTGGCGGTGGAACCGTCATCAACGCAGGGACGGCAATTGGCCTGACCGGGATCCAGACCGGCGGCAACGGCACGATCGCCAACACAGGTGCGGTTTACGGTTCCGGGTTCGGCATCATCCTCGGCGGCGGCGGGCAGATCCTGAACAGCGCTACGATCAGCGGCGGCTTGGGTGGCGGCCAGGGCATCCTGCTGTACAACAACGGCGGCACCGTCACCAACTACGCCGGCGGCCTGATCGCCGGCGCCAACGGCAACGGGGTCAGCGAGCAAGGGGGCGCCGGGGTCGTCGTCAATTCCGGCGCGATCAGCGGCAGCGTCAACGGCGTCAATCTCGGCGCCGGCGGCGGCACCGTGGTCAATGCGGGAACGATCGCCGGCGGCAATGGCGTCGCGGTGTATCTCGGCGGCGGCAACAACTTGCTCGCGCTCGACCCCGGGTTCGCGCTGAGCGGCATCGCGGAGGCGTCGGGTACCGGGAACACGCTGGAACTCAGCTCCGCCGGCGTCACCGGCACGCTGTCGGGACTCGGCGGCGAGTTCGTCGACTTCGCTTCGGTGATCGTCGATTCCGGCGCCAGTTGGGACCTGACCGGCAACACGATCTCCTCCAGCCAGGTGCTGACGGTGCTTGGCGCGGCCACCGGCGGCGCAATCGACAGCGGTGGCCAGCTCGTCGTTTCTGCGGGCGGCAGCGCGAGCGGGGCGATCGTCCAGAGCGGCGGGATCGAGACGGTCAGCGCCGGTGGGCTGGCGATCGGCGCGATCGTTCAGAGCGGCGGTATCGAGACGATCAGCGCCGGTGGGGTGGCGAGCGGCACGACCGTCAGCAGCGGCGGTGATCAGGTCGTCTCTGGCCAACTTGTCATTCCCGATGGCCCCCCTCCCTTCGTCGTCCCCGGC
>DASYOB010000114.1:0-162206 GCA_036008175.1 Allostellaceae bacterium | reverse complement strand
GAGATTGCCGGCAAGGCGCTCGATATCGATGCGCACGATCTTCTCCTTGCTGGAGCTGAGCAGGCTCAAAGCGCGCGGCGCCACGAGCCCGATCAGGAGCCCGAGAATTGCCAGCACCACGAGCAGTTCCAACAGGGTGAAGCCGTGCTGCCGGCGATAGCGATGAATTTGCCGGGGCGGTCGATCCGCCGTCACCGGCACGGATGTGATGGTCATCTCTGTCGACACTGTTGTTCGAGGCGATAGCCGGGCGGCGTTACGGCCGCAACGGGGCGGGACCGGCGATGTTGCCGGGTACCGCGGTGCGAGCGCCGATAAGGCCGGAAGCCCATTTAAGGACTTAAGTTTTCACCCCCGTGACAACGGCTGTCTACCACACCCCTCGGCGGGGCGGAAGCTCTCGCCAAGGGGCGGATCTGCGCTGGTGGGCTAATGCTGCATCGCCGGATTCGCCGAGCGCAACGGCGCTACGACTTTCCTGCCTTCCGGATCCGGGGCTGGAGGCCGCTGCTGCTCTCCGCGCCACAGAAAGCGCTATCGCCGCTTCGAACTCATCCATCTTGTGACAATTTTGAGACAGAGTTGAACCGATAGTTTTGCTGGAATAGGTTGCCATCCGCTGATGACGCGGTTCGATCAGCAATCGAATGTGAGGATACAACCAGGAGAACCGAATGCACAATACTCGGCATTGACGGAAATTTCCATATAAATGGAGATAAGTCTTGAATGAAGACTTGCATTTACCGGAAACGGCTGAAGCCTACGGTTTTCATTTGTCCTTAATCGTTAACGAGCTTGGCTTGCGGCCGACGGTTTCAACTGGGACCTTCGGCTTGCTCCAAGTCGGAGTCCCGGCGGTCCAGGCTGGGGGGTGACGGGTGTGCTCGCGCATATGGGTTGGCTCATGATACCTTTCGCAATCTTTTACCTGATGCTCGCTGCGCTTGCGGTGGTGGTGTGGATGCAATTGCGTTGGGGGACTTTCAGCTTGCCGGCGGCGAAGCCTTCCCCGCGCCGGGGTGGGCGGCAGGTTGGCGGGCGCGCCGCGAACCGGCAGCGCGTTTCGCCGAGGACCAAGCACGGCATCCTTGACCGGCACGCGACCGCAAGCGACCCGGTGCACTAAGGAGGCTCGGTGGCCGGAGGAGAATGGGAAAGCCTGGCGGGACTGGTCATCATCCCCGCCCTCGAACAGGCCGCCGCGGAACTGAACGAGCGCCCCGGGCTTGTCGCCGAGGTTTCCGAACACCCCTTTGACGACGCGTGCATCTTGTGGATCGGCCGCCACGATGCCGCATCGCCGTTTCTGTCGCCGCACGGCTCCTTTGCCATCCACGACGAGCCGGTGCTGCCGATGATCCGGGTCGAGGAAGCCGATCCGAGAATCTCGGCCGGCCGCCCCGTCGTTCAGGTTTATCTCCGCCAGGCCGAGGTTTCCGTGGCGTCCATCAAGGCCATGGTCCTCGCCTTTGCCGATCGACTACCCGCTGTCGAGCAGCACAATGAACTGGAGCCGATGCCCGCGGCGGTCGCTGTCGCGCCGCGGGATCCCGGGGGCGCAACCGCGATTTTTTCCGGGCATCCGATGCCCGAGTCGATCGCGTCTGGACAAAAATAGCAGGAAAAGCAGACCGAGCTGCTGGGGCGCCTAAGGCTCTTGCTTACCGGATCGTCTAACAGGCTCTGACCTCTACCGGCAGGGGCACGCCCACGGCTCCGGCCGCGTACAATTGGTCAGGCTGCGATTTTCCCCGAACTAGGAATGCCCGGCGAACCGTTATCGGTCCAAAAAACAACCTATGTTGGCGACCCCGCGCGAGCGGGGCGATAAAATGTGCGGGCTGTATAAGGAAGACGCACCGTGCCGTACGTGGTTGAGATCCGACGTGAGCGCCAGAACATGGCAAAGGTCATGTCGGATTTCCGAGAGTGGCTTGACGGTCAGCGGTTCGAGCCGGACGCGTTCCGGTGCACGACGGCCGACGAAGACGTGACATACCGCCTGGAGTTCAAGCTCGAAAGCGAGGCAATCGCCTGCGCGGACGTATTTGGCGGACGGCTGGTTTCAACGGGCGACAAGTCTGCCGCATGACCGGCTTCATCCCTCAGCCGCCGAAATCCCGCTGAAACGCCTCAGCGATGTCGTGTTCGGTGAAATGGATACGCACCAGAAGCGCGCCCCGTTTTGCTCTGGCGATGTCGAACTGCTCCGGAGTGCAATGATGATGGTCGAGCCATTTGCGCAGCTCGCCCAAAGCGTCGGCAAGCTTCCAACCTTTTAGAAGTATCTGAACCTCGTGCATTGGCGGCCCACATTGCGGGGTCCCATCGTCTTGGCGTTCCCACATTGAAGAACGGCATTGGCGATGGGGTTGGCCGAATTTCGCCGATAGGACGCCTGCGAGGCGAGGTGATTAACCCCCGCGCGAAAGCTCCGCGATCGTGAAGACTGCGACATTTTAATGTGTGTGAATTGTCACGACTGGGATTTCGGGCTATAGGCGCGTCTTTCCCGGTTCGGTCTCCCCCGAGCGGCCGGCGTGTACATTCCTTCCGGAACCTGGGTGGGGAAGTGCGATGCCGACCAAGCGCATCCTCTTGGTTGAGGATGAACCGTTGATTCGAGATTTGCTTACACACAACCTCCATGCCGAAGGCTACGCGATAGATGCCGTCGCGACCGCCACGGAGGCGCTGGCGCGGCTTTCCCGCCAGCCATACGCGCTGGTGATCGCCGATTGGCGGCTTCCGGACGGAGACGGCACGCTGGTTGCCGATGCGGCGGCAGAACAAGGCGCCAAGACACTCGTTATGAGCGCCTACCTGCTGCAGATGCCGGCCGGCCGGGTTGAGCACCACGAGACGCTGATGAAGCCGATCCGGCCGAGCGAGATCATCGAGGTCGTGGAACGCAGCATCGGCAAGCCGCCCGTCGCCTGATCGCGGTACCGGCTGCCCAGCAGCTCACCGTGAGCTGAGGTCCGCCCGAACCGCCTCAATGCGGCCAGCACCCGAAAACTCGAGCCGGCGCTATTTGAGGTCGCCGCCGTTGATGGCGCGCCAGCGCCGGGCGTCCCGGCGCAACAGCTCCTCCGCCTCGCCCGGCCCCTCGCTGCCGGCCCGGTAGATCGGCAGTTCCGTCACGCGTTCCTCGGCCCAGCCATCGAGTATCTGCTGCACCACCCGCCAGCCGGCCTCGATGTTGTCGGCGCGCTGAAACAGCGTCGCGTCGCCGATCATGCAGTCATAAATGAGCGTCTCGTAGCCGGTGCTCGCCGCCGTCCTGAAGTAGTCCTGGTAATTGAATTTCATTTCGACCCCGGCGATGCGCACGGTCGGACCCGGGATCTTCGCGCCGAAGCCGAAGGTCACGCCCTCGTCGGGCTGTATGTGCAGGATCAGATCGTTGGGCGTCAGCCGCTCGACTGGCGTGTCGTTGAAAAACGCCAATGGCGCCTGCTTGAACTGAATGGCGATCTCGGTGCGCCGCCGAGCGAGAGACTTACCGGTGCGAAGATAGAACGGCACCCCGGCCCAGCGCCAATTGTCGATCATCACCTTCAGCGCGACGTAGGTTTCGGTGACCGAATCCGGCGCGACGTTCGGGGCCTGCCGATACGGGGTGATCTCCCGGTCGCCGATGCTGCCGGCGCCGTATTGCGCGCGCACGACGTTCGCCCACCCGTGCTTGCCGCCAAAGCTATGGACGGCATTGAGCACCTTGGTCTTCTCCGCACGCAGATCGTCGGCGTCGAAGCCGGCCGCCGGTTCCATCGCGGTCAGCGTCAGCAGCTGGAAAAGATGGCTCGGCACCATGTCGCGCAGCGCGCCGGTCGCGTCGTAGAACCTGCCGCGTTGCTCGACGCCGATGGTCTCCGCCACGGTGATCTGGACGTGATCGATGTGATCGCGGTTCCACACCGGCTCGAACAGGCCGTTGGCGAACCGGAACACCATGATGTTCTGCACCGTCTCCTTTCCGAGATAATGATCGATGCGATAGGTCTGGCTCTCGGCGAGCACGCCGAGGATCTCGCGGTTGAGTTCCTGGGCCGAGCGGAGATCGTTGCCGAAGGGCTTTTCGATGATCACCCGCCGCCATCTTCCGTCCGTCTCGCGGGCGAAGCCGGCCTTGTCGAGCTGGCGCACGACGGTGGAGAATGCCGCTGCCGGGGTCGCCAGATAGAACAGGCAATTGCCGCGGGTGCCGTGCGTCCTGTCGGTTTCCGCCAGAAGCTCCGCAAGCCTCGTATAGGCGGCTGGATCGTCGAGATCGCCGCGGAGGTAGTAGGTGCGTTCGGCAAGCCAGAGACAATCGTCCTTCTCCGCGCCGCCGGGGACGAATTTGCGCAGCGCGTCGCCGAGGTTTTGCCGGAAGGTGTCGTCGTTCTCGTCGTGCCGGGCAACGCCGATCAGCGCAAACTCCTCCGGCAGCAGCCCGGCACGCCGGAGGTTGTACAGCGCCGGCAGAAGCAGGCGCTTGGTGAGGTCTCCGGCGGCGCCGAAAATGACCAGAATGCACGGCGGCGGTTTCGGCTGCGCGGTCATCTCGTTTGCGCCCATCGAGCCTGACATATGGTCGTCTCCCTTGCGGGGGCTCCAATTTGGAACAGAAGAATTTGGCTGAGCCGCGGCGGCGGCAGTCGAGGCCTGAGCCTAGGGATTCCGCACTGACGGCTTTCGGGGAGCGGGATAAATTCCGCCCTGCCGGAGACGCAGCATGCCCAATGGCGAAACCAAGCGATCAGCGATATAGGCACACACAGATGCTTCGCAAGCCGGCGCGCGGCCCGAAGCATTCAAGTCGCAGGACCGTTTGGCAACGTTGCCGGATTGATGTGTTGGTCGGGGATCAAAGGCCCAAATCGGAGAGACCCGGGTGATCGTCAGGTCGCCGACCCAGCGGCCAGTGATATTTCCGGTCGGTTTCGTCGATCGGAAGATCGTTGATGGAGGCGAAGCGTCGCTGCATCACCCCGGCCGCATCGAACTCCCAGTTCTCGTTGCCGTAGGAGCGGAACCAGTTGCCGCTGTCGTCATGCCACTCGTAAGCAAAGCGCACCGCGATCCGGTTGTCGGTGAACGCCCAGAGTTCCTTGATCAGACGATAATCCAGCTCCTTCTGCCATTTGCGTGTGAGAAAGGCGACGATCTCGGCGCGCCCATTGATGAATTCCGCCCGGTTCCGCCAACGGCTGTCCTCGGTGTAGGCCCGTGACACCCGCTGCGGATCGCGGCTGTTCCAGCCGTCTTCCGCCATCCGGACCTTGGCGATCGCAGTCTCTCGGGTAAACGGCGGGACGAGAGCAGTCATCGAAAATCTCCTTCACCCGTTCAACAAAAGACATATGCCCCGACGCTGTGTCCAAAAGAAGCCATGGTCGTGAGTGATCCGGCATGGAAGGCGGCCAACCGTGCCCATTGGGACGAGAAGGTCGCCGTGCAATTTGGCCGGAAGAAATCCTTCAGATCGGCCGACACCGGTCTCACAGTCCGCCGGTCACGAACAGAACTTCACCGGTCACCCAGCGGGCGTCGTCCGAAGCGAGGAACACCGCCACCGGCGCGATGTCGGCCGGCCGGCCGAAGCGGCCGAGCGGCGTCTGCTGCACCGCCTGCCGCTCGAAATCGCTGCCGATGATCCCGCCGGCATGGGTGCGATAGATCGAGAGCCGGCTATCGAACGGAGCCGAGATAGCTACAGCCGTCAGCGAGGGGGCACATTCGAAAAGAGCGGGCCAAGTCCCTCCGCCATCGTCGGATGCGCAAGGACGGCATCGCGTAGCGCCGAGTACGGCAGATTTGCGAGCATCGCTGTCTGCACCGCGGCCATCACCTCACCGGCCTCGGCGCCAATCATCGTGAAGCCGAGAATGCGGTCGTCACTCGCAACAAGAGCCTTCATGAATCCTTCTGTTTCATCGGTCGTGTGCGCCCGCAGCACAGCTTCCATCGGCAGCCTTGCGATGCGCGCAGTAACGCCTTGGCGTTGCGCTTCGCGTTCGCTCAGTCCGACGTGGGCGAGTGGGGGGTCCGTGAACATGCAATATGGAACCAGCCGATCGCGCGTGCTGCGCGTCCCGCCGGCCAGATTGTCCGTGATGACCCGAAAATCGTCGACGGATACATGGGTGAATTGCGGGCTGCCGGCACCTTCCCCGATTGCCCAGACATTGGGCGCGGTCGTCTCCAAGCGCTCGTTGACGCGGATGTAGCCGCGAGCGTCCAACTCGATGCCTGCCTCATCGAGCCCGATCCCGGCGGTGTTCGGAACCCGCCCTGCGGCGACCAGGATGTCGCTGCCCTCGACCTTTTGCTCACCGGAAGGGGTGCGGACCATGAGGCTGACGCCCTCGCCGGATCGACCGTCCACGTTGAGGGCCTCGGTCGCCATCAGAAACGCGACCCCTTCCGCACCGAGAATCCGCTGCACCTCATCCGAGACGTCAGGATCCTCGCGGCTCATAAGCTGAGGCCCCGATTCGATCACCGTCACCCGGCTACCGAAGCGGCGATAAGCCTGGGCCATTTCGAGGCCGACATAGCCACCGCCGAGCACGATCAGATGCGACGGCAAGTAGTCCAGCTCCAAAGCCTCGATGTGGGTGAGCGGTCGAGCGGCCTCGAGGCCGGGAACGTTGGGAATTGCCGCGTGCGTTCCGAGGTTGAGGAAAACCTGGTCACCCACCAGCACGCGCGTGCCGCCGTCGTTCAGCCGCACCTCCAGCGTCTTCGGCGCCACAAAGCGCCCACTCCCCATGATCAACTCGACGCCGGTCCTCTTGTAGTTCTGCAAATGCAGGTCAACCTCGCGTTTGACCATGTCGCGCTTGCGCTGGCGAACTGCCGCCATGTCGATCGTGACCGGCCCGGTCACTGTGCCGAACTGCGCGCCGTGATGCGCCAGATGGGCGACCTTCGCGCTCCAGATCTCATTCTTCGTCGGCATGCAGGCGATGTTGGGACAGGAGCCGCCGATCCACCGGCGCTCCACAACGGCGGTCCGCTGCCCAGATCCCGCCATGTCCCAGGCGAGGAGCTTGCCGCCCGCTCCGCTGCCGAGGATCAATACTTCGAACTGCTCTGGTTGGGACATGAGCGTCCTCCTTCTCCGGGTTCGTAGCTGGATCGACCTTTCCCATTTCCGATCGCCGGCGACAGTTTACGGTCGGCCGCGCGCCAGATCACCTGCAAGACAAGGGGCGCTCGCGGCTCTTAGAGTTGCCGGGCCGGCCCCAATGAGACGATGCCCCGGGCGGTTGCAATTTCCCAGCACGGCCAACGGCGCGCCATCCAAAAGGTTGCCGACCTGTTCACCGGATCTCGCTGACCATCGGCCGTCGCGGCCGCTCGCACCAAGCGGCGGTTGTGGATCGGCGGCAGACGCTGGGGCCCGGCTTACGACGATACGAGACTAGACTTTCTCGACGTTCCACATGAACAAGGCCGGGGCGTTGATGACGCCTTTCAGGGTTTTGCGGTAGGCGGTCTTCGGCAGATATTGCCCGGTTGGGATGTAGGGCACGGTTTCGAAGCCGCGCTCCTGAATCTTGCCGGCGATCTCCTGTCGCGTCTCGCTGTCGCTGGCCTGGAGCCACTCGTTTCGCAAGGCTTCGATCTTCTCGTCCTTCGGCCAGCCGAACCACGCCTTGTCGCCGTTGGCGGGGAGCGGCGGGTTGAGCCAGGGGTGGAGCATCTCGGCGCCCAGGAAATCGGTGCCGAAGACATTCCAGCCGCCTTCCGCGATCGGCTTTTTCGACGCCCGGCGGGTGACCACGGTGCCCCAATCGCTGGTCGCAAGCTCGACATTGAACCCCAGCCTTTTGAGCAGATCGGCGGCGATCAGCCCATGCGCGTGACTGGCCGGCAAGTCCACCCCGTCGAGCACGACAATCGGCTCGCCCTTATACCCGGCTTCCGCGATCAGCCGCTTCGCCGCGTCGATATCGCGCTTCCCGGTCAACGCCGCGCTGCTCAAATCGTTTGCCATCGGCGTGCCGCAAGTGAAGAACGAGGCGCAAGGCTTCCAGTCCTTGGGGTCGCCGGCCAAGGCGGTCATGAACTCCGACTGATCGACCGCTGCGAGCACGGCCCGCCGCATTCTGACATCGTCGAAAGGTGGCAGCAGCTGGTTGAACCGCAGCAACCCCATGCTGCCGAGCGGGTCGGTGTCGACGACCGTGAGGTCGGGATTGGTCGCGACCATCCGGGCCAGGTCGAGCGTCGGGTTCTCCCACCAATCGACTTCGCCGTTGGCGAGAGCCGCGGCCGCGCTTGAGACTTCAGGGATAACCAGCCATTCGACCCGGTCGACCTTGACGACCTTGCCGCCCGTTGCCCAATCCGGCGGCTCGTTGCGCGGCACGTAATCGGCGTTCTTGACGTAGACCGCCTTGTGCCCGGGTTCGAATTCCTCGCGCACGAACTTGAACGGGCCGGAGCCGACGGTGTCGGCGATCTGCTGGTAGGGGTCGGTCCTCGCCATCCGCTCCGGCATGATGAAGGGCACGAGGCTCGATATCTTGGCGAAGCCGTCGAGCAGCAGCGGGAACGGCTGCTTGAGGCGGATCGTAAAGGCGTTGTCATCGCCGCCGCTCATCTCGTCGAGCGCGGCCCCGAGCGCCTGGCCGAGGGCGTCGCGCGCCATCCAGCGCTTGATCGAGGCGACGCAATCGGCGCCGCGAACCGGCTGGCCGTCATGGAATTTGAGCCCCGGACGCAGGCCAAAGCGCCAAACGAGCTTGTCTGGCGACAGGCTGTAATCGCCCACCATCTGCGGCTGCGGCTTGAACTTCGAATCGAGCGCGAACAGCGTGTCGAAGATCATGTAGCCGTGGTTGCGCGAGACGTAGGCGGTCGTCCAGATCGGGTCGAGCACGCGCAGATCGGTGCGCGCGATCAGGCGCAAGGTCTTGCTATCGGCGGCCAGCGCCGGCCTGCCGGAAGCAAGGGCGACAAGTCCTGCCCCGCCGGCCGCCGCGAACTCGCGGCGCGTCATCCCCTGAGCCATTCGCCGCCTCCTCTGTTCGCTTCTCAGGGTTCTCGCCCTCGGCAGTGGGCGGCCGTTTATCCCGTGAGAGACGCAAGGAACGACGCATATTTCATGCCACCCACAGCCTTGCCGCCTTGCAGCACAATTTCCTTGGCGCCGGAGGAGCTACAGGCGCCGGGCGACCGCCTCGGCGAACTCGCGCGTCGATGCCCGGCCGCCGAGGTCGCGGGTTCGGATGTTGTCCCGGTTGATCGCGATGTCGACTGCCATTCTGAGGCGCTGCGCGAGATCGAGGCGGCCGACATGCTCCAGCATCAGCCCGGCGGCAAGCAGGAGCGACACCGGGTTGGCGATGCCCTGGCCGGCGATGTCGGGCGCCGAGCCGTGCACGGCCTCGAAGATTGCCGCGCTGTGGCCGATATTCGCTCCCGGCGCCAGCCCGAGCCCGCCGACGAGGCCGGCCATCAGGTCGGACAGGATGTCGCCGAACAGGTTCGTCGTGACGATCACGTCGAACTGCCACGGATCGAGCACCAGCTGCATCGCGCAGGCATCGACGATGCGATCGTCCATGTCGACGCGGCCCTCGTATTCCTTGGCGATGTCATGGCCGACATCGAGAAAGAGGCCGGTCAGGACCTTTAGCACATTGGCCTTGTGGACGACGGTCACCTTCTTGCGCCCGTTGCGCAGCGCATAATCGAAAGCGAATTTGATGATGCGGCGCGCGCCCGCTTTGGTGTTGACGCCCGACGCGATCGCCACCGCGTGCGGATCGTCGCCGATCGGAACGTAGTGCTCGAAGCCGACGTAAAGCCCCTCCAGGTTTTCGCGGATCATCACAAGGTCGATGTTGTCGTAGCGCTGGCCGGGGATGATGGTCCGCGCCGGGCGCACATTGGCGTAAAGTCCGAATTCTTCGCGCAGCCGGACATTGACCGAACGGAAGCCGCCGCCGACCGGCGTCGTCAGCGGCCCCTTCAGCGCCAGCTTGGTTCGGCGAATGCTGTCCAGGGTAGCGGCCGGCAACGGATCGCCGGCCTGCTGGATCGCCGCCAATCCGCCCTGCTGCACGTCCCAGACAAAGGGGGAGCCGATCCGATCGAGGACCATCTGCACCGCGTCGACGATCTCCGGGCCGATGCCGTCACCCGGGATCAAGGTCGCCTCGATGCGGCCCGCTTCACGTCGATTTGGCATTGCCGTCCGATCCTTGTGCCATCCGTGCAGCCTGTTTCCCGAGGCTAGCGGTAGCGCTGCTCCAGCTCGTCGTATTTCGGCTTGCCGACCGTGCGTTGCCGGATGTCGAACCCAGCCAGCCGGCCGGCGACCGAAGCGAGCGAACCGTCCCACTTCAAGGCTTGAAGCACCTCATGCGACGCCTTCAATGCCGCTTGCAGCGCCGCATTTGCATAGAGAACGCAGCCGAAGCCGAGTTCGGCGAATTTCGCCTGGCCGAGCTCTGGCGTGAAGCCGCCGAAGACAATGTTGGCGACCTGCGGCACCGGCAGAGAACGCGCGATCTGGGCCAGTTCCTCAGCCGAGGTGGGCGCCTCGACAAAGGTCACGTCGGCGCCTGCTTCGATCATCGCGTTGGCGCGGTCGATCGCCGCCTGCAGACCGAGGACAGCACGAGCATCGGTGCGCGCAACGATCTGCAGATCGCCGTCGCGCCGCGTATCGGCGGCGGCCTTGACCTTGGCCAGCATCTCCTCCAGCGGCACGACGTGCTTGCCGGCGAAGTGGCCGCATCTCTTCGGAAACACCTGATCCTCGATCTGCAGCCCGGCTGCCCCCGCTCTTTCGAGCACCCTTACCGTCCGCACCATATTGACCGGGTTGCCAAAGCCGGTATCGGCATCGACGAGGAGCGGGAGCGCGACGGCGTCGGAGATCGCCGCGACATGGTCGGCGATCTCGGTGAGCGTTGTCAGGCCGATATCGGGCGCGCCGAGATACATGTTGGCGACGCCCGCGCCCGTGACGTAGACGGCTTCGTAGCCGAGATCCTCGATGATGCGCGCGAACAAGCCGTTCGCCGCCCCGGCCAGGATGGTTGCCTCGCGCTTTGCGATGATGGATTTCAGAAGTGTCGTCGGCCTTGTCATGATCGCCTCCTGTCAGTGCGGTAACCCACCGCCGGATCGCGCCGGTGCAGACGGCATCACCGGCTGCTGCCGAGCCTCGGGTCGAGGTACTCGCACAGCCCGTCGCCCAGCACGTTAACGCTAATCGCGGTGAGACTCATCGCCAGACCGGGGGCAGTCGCCATCCAGGGCGCGGCCTCGACAAAATCGCGCGCCGTGCTGATCATCAGCCCCCAATCCGCGGCCGGCGGCTGCACGCCAAAGCCCAGAAAGCTAAGCACGGCGCCGAGTAGAATGGCAGAGGCGACCCGCAGGCTGCCTCCGACGACAATCGCCGGCCAGGCGTTGGGCAGCAGCTCGCGCAGCAGGATGTAGGAGGTACGCTCGCCACGAGCCTGGGCGGCCTCGACGAATTCGCCGCTCATCAGATCGAGCGCGACGCTGCGGGTCAGCCGCGCCAGCGGCGAGGTCAGACCTAGGTATTGCGCAAACGCGCGGCCTCCTCGATTTCAGCCGCGGCGATCGCCCTGATGAGCGCGGCGCTCAGCTCCTTGGCCGCCTCCAGGGTGAGCTCGACCGCGACCCGCGCGCTCGGCCCGAGCGTGCGGTTCACGAAATCGATGGTGATGGCCTCTTCCAACAGCGCGTGGTGCGGGTGGTCGTAGGACACCACCGAGTGGGTCAGCTCGAACCACCCGTCACTGCTCTTGCCGGCGCCGTCGGCCTCGACGATCTCGACGATCGAGGTGCACATCTCCGAAGAGTTCCCCGCTTGTATGCACCCGTGTCATTGCGAGCGAGGCGAAGCAATCGCGCGCCGGGTGCGCTGATCCCCTGAGATTGCTTCGTCGCTGCGCTCCTCGCAATGACTTGCGACTTCTTGGCGGCCGGATCTACGCCGAGAGGTGCTTGCGCAGGAAGGTGAACACCTTCTGCCAGCCGTCGAGCGCCTGCTCGATGCGGTAGGCCGGCCGGTCGTAATAGAAGAAGCCGTGTCCGGCGCCGTCGTAGCGGTGGAACTCGTAGTTCTTGCCGTATTTCTTCAGCTCGGCCTCGTGTTGGTCCACCTGCTCCGGGGTCGGCGCGCGGTCCTCGTTGCCGAACAGGCCGAGGAGGGGGCAGGACAGTTTCTGCGTGTATTCGATCGGCGCGACCGGCTGCTTTGGGTTCAGCTCCTCCTTGCTCATCACCACGCGGCCGCCCCACAGGTCGCAGGCGGCATTGATGCTGTTGGTGTGGCAGGCATAGAGGAAGGTCTGCCGCCCACCCGAGCAGGTGCCGAAGACGCCGACCTTGCCGTTGAGCCAGGGCTGCGCCTTCAGCCATTGCACCGCGCCCTCGGTGTCGCCGATGACCTGCGCGTCGGGCACGCCACCCTCGGCGCGCACCTTGGCGGCGACATCGTCGGCTTTGCCCGGGCCGGCGCGGTGATAGAGGTTGTGGCTGATCGTGGCATAGCCGTGATGGGCGAATTTGCGCGTCGCCTCGCGATACCACTCGTCCCAGCCCGGCGCGTGATGCAGCAGCACCATGCCGGGGAAGGGGCCGGCGCCGAGCGGCCGCGCGACATAGGCCGAGATCGGCTCGTGCTTGTCGCCATTGATCGAAATCGTCTCTGCAATCATCCCTTCGTAGGCCATGGTCGCTACCCCTCGTGGTGAAAAAGATGACAGCCGCTGCTGCTCGGAAGGAACCGATCCGCGACCTTACCACATCGCGCTGCTGCCGGCTGGCCAAACGTGATGTAACAGCTGGCTTGACACCCGCCGCGCGGGGCAGAGGCTAGCGAGGATTTGGGTTCAGGAAGACGTTGCCCATGCCTGTGGAGATGATCGGCTGGATCGCGCCGCGGGTCTCCTCGGAGATCATCCCGCCATCCGGACCGCCTTTCGACGCCGGGGTGATCGCCGAGACGGCGCGCATTCACGAGCGGGCCGGCTTCGACCGCGTGCTGATCGGGTATTTCTCGGATGCGCCCGACGGGTTTCTGGTCGGGGCGCACGCCGCTTCGGTCACCAAACGGCTGAGTTTCCTCCTGGCGCATCGGCCGGGGTTTGTGGCGCCGCCATTGGCCGCCCGCAAGCTGGCGACCCTCGACCAGCTCAGCGATGGCCGTCTGGCGGTGCACATCATCTCGGGCGGCAGCGATGCCGACCAGGCCAAGGACGGCGATTGGACCGACCACGAGGCCCGCTACCGCCGCTCCGCAGAGTACATCTCCCTGCTGCGGCGGAGCTGGACCGAGCCGGCGCCGTTCGACCATCAGGGCGAATTCTACCGGACGCGCGGGACCTACTCGGAAATCCGTTGTCGGCAAGAGCCGCATATCCCGATCTACGGCGGCGGCGGTTCCGACGCGGCGATCCGCTCGCTAGCGCCGCATGTCGATGTCTTCATGCTGTGGGGCGAGCCGCTGAAGGACACGGCCCTGTTCATGGACCGGGTCCGACGAGAGGCGGCGCTCTCCGGCCGCGCCCCGACCTTCAGCCTGTCAACCCGGCCGATCCTGGCGGCGACGGAGGGCGAAGCCTGGGACCGGGCGAGGGCCATCCTTGACCAGGTGCTGATCAATCGCGGCGGCGCCCCCGCGCCACAGCGCCAGAATGTCGGCTCCAAACGTCTGCTGCAGGCCGCCGCGGCGGCCGAGGTGCACGATACCTGCCTGTGGACCTCGCTCGCGGTTGCTACCGGCGCCTCGGGCAACTCGACGGCCCTGGTCGGCACCCCCGAGACGGTCGCGAAGGCGATGCTCGAATACTACAAGCTGGGCGCTACCCGCCTGTTGATCCGCGGCTACGATCCTCGGCCGGACGCTGTCCAGTATGGCGAGGAGTTGATTCCTCGGATCCGCGAGCTGGTGCGGGATCATGACGCCGCCAGCGTAAAGGCCCGCGCAACCGCGAACTCATAGCCTTGGGCAACTCTCCAAAGGCGGGTGTCACGCGACAAGCGGTCGCAGCTGCGTGTATAAAATGTGACGATGACAAGACAAATAACTAGGCGCGGCCCATGACAGGCTATGGGCGGCGCGCATCGCGACGCCGCGGGCGGTGAGGGAAGAAAGCGCCCCGTCGGCTCCCCATCGGGGAGCGACCACCGCGACGGTTATCGTCGCCTGCGTCATGCAGGGACTAGACACCACGATCGTCAATGTCTGCCTGCCGCACATCCAGGGCAGCATGTCGGCCTCACAGGACCAGATCTCCTGGATATTGACGTCCTACATCGTTTGCTCGGCGATCATGATGCCGTTGACCGGCTGGCTCGCCGGCCGCTTTGGCGTCAAATACATCTTTCTCGCCTCGGTCATCGGATTCACGATCGCTTCGGCCTTGTGCGGCGCGGCGACGAGCCTCAACCAACTGGTGCTGTACCGCGTCCTGCAAGGGGTGTGCAGCGCGGGGCTGGTACCGCTCGGCCAGGCGACGCTGTTTACGATCTATCCGCGCGAGCGCCACGGCTACGCGATGGCGATCTTCAGCACCGGCGCGATGATGGGGCCGATCATCGGTCCGACCCTCGGCGGCTGGCTGACCGACAATCTCGACTGGCGCTGGTGCTTCTATATCAACCTGCCGGTCGGGGCGTTGTGCGCGCTCGGGATCTTTCTCTTTATCCGCCCCAGCCGCCCGACATTGCGCGACCAGTTCGACATGTTCGGCTTTGCGATGCTGACGCTTGCGGTCGGGTCGCTGCAAATGATGCTCGACCGCGGCCAGATCAAAGATTGGTTCCACTCGACCGAGATCTGGATCGAGGCGACGACCGCGGCCCTGTGCTTCTACCTGCTGATCGTCCACACGATGACGGCGGGCGAGCGCTCGTTTCTCAATCGCGAGCTGCTGAAGAGCCCGAATTTCGTCGCCGGCAGCATGCTGATGTTCGGGGTCGGCATGATCCTCAGCGGCAGCCTGGCGCTGCTGCCGTCGATGATGCAGGTGCTGATGAACTACCCGGTCTTCGACGCCGGCTGGATGATGGCGCCGCGCGGCGTCGGCACGATGGTGGCGATGTTTCTCGTCGCCCGGCTGATCGACCGGGTCGACAACCGCCTGTTCATCCTGGTCGGGTTCCTGCTGACGGCGGCCTCGTTGTGGCAGATGACCGGGTTTTCGCTGCTGATGGGGTCGGGACCGATCCTGTTCGCCGGGTTTGCCCAGGGTTTCGGGCTCGGCTGCACGTTTGTGCCGCTCAACCTTCTCGCCCTGTCCGGACTGCCGCACCACATCCTGACCCAGGGAACCGCGATCCGCGCGCTGATGCGCATGCTCGGCGGCAGCATCGGCATCGCCGTTCTCGAAACCCAGCTGACGCAGAACACTCAGATCGTGCACTCGCGCCTCGTCGAATGGCTGCGCCCGGACAATCCGCTGGCGCAGGCGCCGTTCCTCCCTCCGTCGTTCAACCTGACCACCCCCTCCGGGGTCGCCGCGCTCAATCACGAGGTTACCCGACAAGCGGCGATGATCGGCTATCTCGACGATTTCGCGTTGATGCTGATCGTCATCCTCGCTTCCCTGCCGTTATTACTGCTGGTCCGCGTTCCGCGCCGGTGGCCGATGCCAGCGGCGGCGGACGATTAATCGGCCGGGCAGGACCCGGCCTCGCAAAGGAGAGACACACTTGGAGCGAAAGAAGGCATCGGATTTTCCGCAGGAGCTGTTGAACCTGCTCGATGGCTATGTGCATGGCGGGATCAGCCGCCGGCAATTTCTCGACCGCGCGCAAAAATTCGCGGTCGGCGGCGTCACCGCGATGGCGCTGTTCGAGATGCTCAGCCCGAACTATGCCTGGGCGATCCAGGTGCCGCCCGACGACAAGCGGATCAAGGCGAGCGCCGAAACCGCGCCGTCGCCGCAGGGCTATGGCAGCGTGAAAGGCTATTTGGCGCGCCCGGCGAACGACACCAAACTGCCCGCGGTCATCGTCATCCACGAAAACCGCGGCCTCAACCCGTACCTCGAGGATGTCGCGCGGCGGCTGGCGGTGACCAATTTCATCGCCTTCGCGCCCGACGGACTGACCTCGCTCGGCGGCTATCCCGGGGACGACGAGAAGGGGTTGGCGATGTTCGGTCAGCTCGACCGCGGCAAGATGACAGAGGATTTCCTGGCCGCGGCGAAGTGGCTCAAATCACGCCCGGACACCACTGGCAAATTGGGCGCGGTCGGCTTCTGCTTCGGCGGCGGGGTCGTCAACCAGCTGGCGGTCAGCATGGGCGCGGATCTCTCAGCCGGGGTGCCGTTCTATGGCGCGCAACCCAAGCCCGAGGACGCAGCCAGGATCAAGGCGCCGATCAACGCGCAGTACGGCGAACTCGACGAGCGCATCACTGGCGGCTGGCCAGCCTTCGACGCCGCGCTGACCGAGGCGAAGGTGCCGCATGAGGGTCATATCTACAAGGGCGCCAATCACGGCTTCCACAACGACACGACGCCGCGCTACGACGAAGCCGCGGCCAAGGAAGCGTGGCAGCGCACACTGGATTGGTTCAACAAGTATCTGCGGACTTGAAGCCGGTGGCTCGCGGCAAGGCCGCGAGCATGATCGTCTACGCTTGGCCGCACGACATGGTGGGGATCGAATTGAGCAAGAGCTTGCACTGCCGGGGGTTCTCGCCGGGAGGCCGCCGATGTCAGATCAAGCCCAAGCTCCCGCGGGTCATTTGCCACACCGGGAGATCCGCGCCTGCCGCAATAGCGGGTATCGCATAACGATCGATCTCACAGCACTTGCCGGTCAGCCGCCCGGTATCGGTTACCAAACGGCGCCGCAGTAGGGGTAGACGTAGGGATAATAGCAGGCGCCACCCCATCCCCAGCCGCCGTATCCGCCGCGCCAACCGCCGAAATGCGCGCCGCGAAAGCCGCCGTGAAAGCCACCACGGAACCCACCGCCGTGGAATCCGCCACCATGGAACCCGCCACCGTGGAACCCGCCACCGTGGAACCCGCCGCCATGGAACCCGCCGTGACCGCCGCCGCCATGGCCGCCGCCGCCACGCGCTTGGGCGGGAATTGGCTGGGTTAATGCAAGAATGCCTACCACCGCAGCTGCGGCAACACCCAGGCGGCTTGCAGTACCGATCCTTTTCATGCCGACCTACTCCTCTCAATACTTAATCGCCGCACGATTGCGGATCATGAGGAGTAGTTTGGCACCGCATCGTGGCATGCCTCTTGCGCGAGCATGAAAGTGAGTTAATAGGCGTGATTGTCGCAGGTGGTGGCCCAGTCAAACCCGGGAGTGACGACTTCCGCACGCTGAAGCAGCATCCTCGGGTTTCTGATTAGCGGGAGACCAGATGAGTCCTGGTGACATGGCGGCCGGCGGCGAACGCTTTGACGTGGCCTACCTGGTGCTCAGCGGCACGACGACGGCGGCACGCGGGCCCGAGCTGCTGCGTGGGCTGGTCGGGCTCGGCTTTTCGAGCGTCATCGCGCTTCCGACGCCGAATGCGTCACGGGTCGTCGCGCCGCGCGACCTCGCCGACACCGAGGGAGCGCAGGTCGTCGAGTCGTACTTCGATCTCGCGATCCGCCCGCGACCGCCACGCGGCGTGGTGCTGTTCGCGCCATGCAGCTTCAACTCACTGAACAAGCTCGCCCACGGCATCGCCGACAACCTTGCGCTGTCGCTGGTCGCCGAGGCGATCGGGCGGAAGACGCCGGTGATTGTCGGCCCATCGCTGAACCAGCCGCTGTTGGACCACCCCGAGGCGCAGGCATCGCTCAGAAAGCTGCAGACTTGGCGGGTGACGATCGTGCCGCCGGTCGATGCAGGTGAGGGACCGCGCCTCGCGCCCACCGAACAGCTGCTCGATGCCGTTCGCCCGTATGTCGCTCGAGCACGCGGACCGAAAGGCGAGGTTTAGTGGCGCGTCGGGATTGATACGCCGGCCCATGCCCGACGGCATTTCGCCGCACGCGATAGCAAGCCGCCGTCTCGCGCCACGGGCATGCTATAGAACCGCTCGTCCGTTTACCCCCTTCAGCCTCCCGTTCGATGGACGCGACCCCAAAGCGCGGCACAGCGGTCATCGCCCAGACCCTTCTTGCAGCCATTTTACTTTGTCCGACCGCCGTGCCATTGGCGCATGCCCAGAAGCCGCAACAGGTAGAACTGCGGACTGAAATATTCGGCCTTGCCGGTATCCATATCGCCACCAACCGCACCAGGATCGAAACCGATGCCGGGCGATACGCGATCACGGCCGATGTAAACAGCCTCGGTATCGCCCGCGTGATTGCCGATGTGACGACCCATTCGGCGGTTTCCGGCGCGTTGAGATCCGACGAATTGCGTCCGGCGGCCTACCGCGGCGAGGTGCATCGGAACGGAACAGACATATACAACTGGGTCAATTACGCGCCCGACGGCTCGGCGATGGGGGCATCATCTCTGCCGGAACCTTCGCTGCGGCCGATTCCGCCTGGCCCGATACAGGGTACGATCGATCAATTGACGGCTTTCTACGTGATGGAGCGAAAGCTCGCTCGCTTGGGTTCCTGCCTGCTCGATTTGACCGTCTTCGACGGTCGTTTTCTCTACAGGCTGCATTTCAGCGACGCAGGGTCGGCGGTGCTGACCCCGTCGGGCGCAGACGGGTTCGCCGGGGCGACCCAGATTTGCCGATTTGAGCGGGAGGCGATTGCCGGCTTTAGCGATAATGACGGCCGCTCCGAGGGCATATTCGAGGGCAGGCTCTGGTGCGCGCGATTGCTCGGGAATGAGATGGCTATTCCGGTGCGCATGGAATTCGCCACCGAATTCGGTTCGGTTACCGGTGAGCTGGCCGAATTGCACGCCCCTGCCACCGATCTGCACTTCGGCGAATGACATCAGCCGGCAACCGGCACATGTCAGCTTTCGGTCAGGTCGGCGAGAGTAGTCTCACGGCCAGCCGTGCTCTCACGTGCCGCGGCTGGCGCTGGCCAACTGTCTGGCATCGGGTCTGATGAGGGTTCTGCTGGTTGAAGACAACGAACGCTTGGCCGGGTTTCTCGCCGAGGGATTGCGGGCAGCCGGATTTGTTGTCGATTCAGTCGGTACCGCGGATGAGGGCGATACCGCCCTGCGAATGGTCGATTACGACACCCTGGTTCTCGATCTCGGCCTACCCGATCGCGATGGCCTCAGTCTGCTAAGCGATATCCGGGGGCGCGGGGCTGGCATTCCCGTTCTGGTGCTGACCGCCCGCGATCACGTAAGCGATCGCGTCAAGGGACTGAACCTCGGCGCCGACGACTACCTGATCAAGCCTTTTGCCCTGGAAGAGCTCGTCGCCAGATTGCGGGCGTTGCTACGGCGGCCCAGTGAAACGCTTTCGTCTGTGGTCGCGATCGGGAACGTGCGTTTTGACGTGCTGACGCGAGAGCTTGTGATCGACGGATCGCCGGCGGCGCTGTCCCGGCGCGAATGCGACGTGCTGGAAGTCCTGGTGCGGCGCATCGGCCGCGTCGTTCCGAAGCGGATGCTCGACGAGAAGATTTATGGATTCGAGGATGATGTCTCCATGAACTCGATCGAGGCTACCGTGTCTCGGTTGCGCCGTAATCTGAAGCGGTTAGGCGCCACGCCGACGATCCGCACCTACCGCGGCGTTGGCTATCTGCTCGAAGGCGGGGAATGAGAAAGAAAAAGCCGCCGTCGCTGCTGTTGCGCGTCACCACACGGCTGAGCGCGATGACGTTGATCGCGATCGCGCTGTCTTATGCCTGGCTGCTCTACCAGCTGCATTACACGTCGGACAGTCTGTCGGAAGGCAGCCTGATCGCCCAGGCCGGGGAAATTGCGCGCGGCATGCGGTTGGACGATGGCGCCCTGACCGTGGCCTTATCCGACGATTTCAAAGGGAGCGCGTCCGAGCGTGAGGGCAAGTTCCGCTACGCGGTCACCGATGACAACGGCGCGGTCGTCTTCGCCTCGAAATGGGCCCCCGCAGCGATTGCTTCAGTCACGCTGTTCGATTCCAGGCACAACCTCTACCAAACCCGTCATAACTTGCCGGAGTCTATGGGTTTTTTCGGCGCGGTCGTCGACGCGAACGTGGCGGGGCGACATTTTACCATCTCGGTAGAGCGCAACTCACGTCATCTGGAAACCCTGATCGATACGCTGCTGGAAGAATTCTTCATCCATGGGGCGTGGGTGTATATGGTGCTTCTGGTCGGCCTCTTTCTGGTCAGCATCCTGACCATCAGGAGCGTGATCCGGCCGGTCGAGCGCCTGTCCCATGAGGCGGCCGGGATCGGCCCGCACGCGACCGATCATCGTCTCTCCGAAATTGGCGTGCCGCGAGAGATCGTGGGTTTCGTGCGCGCGGTGAACCTGGCGCTCGAACGGCTGGACGACGGCTTCCAGATGCAGCGCGAATTCACCGCGGCTGCCGCCCATGAACTGCGGACCCCGCTTGCCATCCTGCGCGCGCACCTCGACACCATCATGGATCGGAGCGTCGCCGGCGAGTTGCGCCGTGATGTCGACGCCATGACACGAATTGTGGCGCAGCTGCTTCGGGTTGCGCGGCTCGATGTCATGGTCGTCGACCCGAACGATCGCTGCGATCTGACGGAGGTTGCGGTAAATGTCGCCGCCCAGCTGATCCCGACGGCATTGGCGACGAGAAAACAGATCGAGGTCGTCGGGACCGAGCAACCGGTATACGTCGCCGCCAGTGCGGATCTGGTGCTCTACGCGGTGCGGAACCTGGTCGAGAACGCGATTGCCTACTCGGGAAATGCGCCGTCGATCGAGATCGAGGTCAATCCCGACGGCAATCTGCGCGTCATCGATCACGGTCCGGGGATTGCCGCCGATATGATCGATCGGGTTTTTGACCGGTTTTGGCGCGGCCAGCGGTCGGGGGAAGGCTCCGGCCTGGGGCTTTATATCGTAAAGCGAATCATGGAAGTCGTGGGTGGGCATGTAGCGGTCACCGTCACATCGGGACGGGGTGCAACATTTGCCCTCCGCTTCCGGCTGGCGTCGGCGCCAGCCGAGCCGATGCCGCTGGACTACGCGGCCGAGTGATCCAGGCCGAGTGATCCATAGTGTCTCGGCTTCAACGTGCCTGATTGGATCTGGCTGGCAGTTGTGCTGGGCATCATCGCAGCGGCGACTGCGATGGTCATCATCGTACTCTAATCGCGCGGTCGAGATGGCACGGTTTCGGCCACCTACGCGGGAGCATATTGTCAGCAATCGGTCAGCTAGCGGGGGCTACGGTATCCCGGTGACAGAGCGGTGCCGCCGAGGGGAGATGGTAAGACGCATGCCGCGTAATCAACCGGGTCAAGACCGGTCAAGGCAGTGCCGTTCCGCATTGCCGCTAGGCTTCGGTATGCTGGGGGCCGCGATCGCGGTAGTATTGGTGGCTGCCTGTAGCCCGATCGATCAGCCGCTGCGGTCCGACCTGCAGCGGTCGGATGTGCAGCAATGCGCGGCCTGGTTTGTCAGGCTCGATGATGCGATCGACCGAGCCGCGGTTCGCGACGCCGAAGCCTATCGGGTCCCGGGCTATCCCTATCTACGCGTCAACCGCTTCTTAGCGTCGTTTCGCGACCAGGCGCAGGGCGATCCCGCGGCGTTTGCCGTTTGGGAGCGACACCTCAGAGATCTCGACGCGCGTGCTCGCGCCTATGAGCTGAGCAACTTGCCGTTGCCGTCATTGGTGACGCTTGGTGTAACCGATCGGCCGGCGGCGACTGCCATTACCAATCGTTGCTCCGACATCCTTGCAACACTCGATTTAGGCAGTCCGGCGGCGAGGGAAACCCTCGCTGCGCGCGCCGAGGTCCCCGACGATTATGCCGATTGGAAGCGGGCGGTCGGGCTTTACCCTGTCGTCAGGTGGCCGTTCTTTGAATTCGCCAAGGGCTGGGAGCGTCAAACAACCGGCATGTTCCAGCTGGCTGCACTGGGTAATGCCGAGGGCCCACGCTCGGTACGATACCAGCCGCCCGATAACGGTCTGACCGCGGCGCAAGTGACCGAACTGCTTGTGGGGACAAAACGCGACGCGCTGGGAATACCGGTACTGAGCCCTCGCGAGCGCGCGGCGCTGATCGCCACCTTTGCGCCGGTGTTCGCAGTAGAGACGAACGGCGACTATGACCGGATCGGGCCACTGCAGTGGACCGGTGGCGAAGCGCCCACCGTCGATGTGTCGCGGCTGACCGTATTTCAGCGTCTGGCCTTTACCCGCTACGGCCAGCAAACGCTCGTGCAGCTGGTCTACAGCATCTGGTTCTCCGAGCGGCCAAAAACGGGCTTGATCGATGCGGTTTCCGGAACCCTCGACGGTGTCACCTTCCGTGTCACCCTGGACCCGTCCGGGCATCCGCTGGTCTACGATTCGATCCATAACTGCGGCTGCTACCATATGTTCTTTCCGACACCGCGCGTAACCGCCGTCGCTGCTGCCGATGCAAGCGTCGAATGGGCGTTCATTCCGCGGCAGCTGCCGGCGATCGATGCGCCGCAGCGGATCCTGGTGCGGATAACCAGCGGCAATCACTACCTGACTGATGTGCTCCCCGATACCGGCGGTCACGGTCTCCTTTATTCCCTCGTCGATGATGGCGAACTCCGCACCCTTCCGATCGCCGGCGGAACGCGCAGCGCCTTTGATCCGGACGGCATCGTGCCGGGAACCGATCGCGGAGAGCGGTTTGTCACCTGGACGCTCGGCCTCGACGACGCCGGTGCGATGCACGAATGGGGACATCATGCCACAGCCTTGATCGGCCGCCGCCAATTCGACGATGCCGACCTGATCGAGCGGCGATTTGCGATTGTCGGTCTGGCCGATGCGCAGGTGCCATCACCGGCCAAGCCAGAGTGAGCCCGTCATCCATGCGGCTCGATGTTCAATCTTCCGTCTAAGTCGAGGTGATCGCGATGAAATCCGTTCTGCGCCGGTCGCTGCTCACTGGGGCGCTCGCATCGACCGTTGCCGCCGTCGTGACCCGGCCCGCCCAAGCGGCGCCTGCCGCGCGCCTCTGGGAAAAATGGGCGGCGAACGATCCGTCCTCGCAGACGGTCGTCGACCAGCAGGGCTGGGCGGATTTTCTACGGCGGTACCTCGCCGAAGAGCCCGACGGCATCAACCGCATGCGCTATGCCGAAGTCACCGCGGCGGATAAGGCAGCCCTGGCCCGGTATGTCGAGACGATGAGCCGGGTTCCGGTTCTGCGACTGAGCCAGCACGAACAGTTCGCCTATTGGATCAACCTCTACAACGCGTTGACCGTGAAGGTGATCGCCGAACATTACCCGGTCGCGTCGATCCGCGAGATTTCGCTCGGCGGATCGTTGATCCCGAGCTTTATCACCGGCGGCTCGGGGCCGTGGGGCGCCAAGCTGGTGCAGATCGAGGGTGAAGATGTCGGGCTCGATGACATCGAGCACCGCATTCTGCGCCCGCTGATGCGCGACAACCGGATCCATTATGCGGTGAACTGCGCCGCGATCGGCTGTCCGACCTTGCTGCCGGTTCCGTTCACGGCGAAAGGTTTGCCGGACATGCTCGATCGCGGCGCGCGGCTCTTTGTCAACCATCCTCGCGGCGTTCGGCGGGATGGTGACGGCCTGACTGTGTCATCGATCTATCGCTGGTACCAGGACGATTTCGGTGGCAATTGGCCAGGGGCTCTTGCCCATCTTCGCCAGTATGCCGGGCCGGAGACGCAGCGTCTGCTGGCTGCTTTCAACACGGTGGCGAGCGACACCTACGATTGGCGACTGAATGATGCAGGCTCCTACACCCGCACGGCTCAGGCGCCACCGCGCAGCTGATAACGAAAGTGAAGCGATCCACGTATCGATCGATGTCCTGCGTTCGTCAGCTTGCGGTCAGCTAGGTGCAATACGGTGATACAGACGACAGCGCTATCGCGCGGCTGCGCTGCTTGAGATTTATCTGGGCGGGAGAGAGCGTGAATGGCAGTCGCGGCGCGGGCGCCTTCCAGCACGACAGATTTTTACGAGGATTACGTCAACCCGCAGTGGGCGAGACTGCTCGATGTGCTGCGGATGAACGTCAAATATACGCGCTGCCGCGGCGCGCTGCTGGAAACCGATGACGGACAAACCATCATCGATTTCAACTCGGGGTATTGCGTCCACAACATCGGTCACAACCATCCGCAGGTCGTTGCCGCGCTCAAGCGCGAGCTGGACAGCGCCGGCCCGGCGATGCTTCAGAACCATGTCGCAGATATTGCCGGGCTGCTGGCGGCGCGGCTATGCGAACTCGCCGGCGGCCGGCTTGGCAAGGTATTTTTTGCCAGTTCGGGCAGCGAGGGCATCGAAGCGGTCATCAAATTTGCTCGCGCTCATACCGCACGCGCCGGCATCCTTTACGCTGCGGGCGGGTTTCACGGACTCACCTGCGGCGCGCTATCGCTGATGTCGGATCCGTTCTGGCGCGACGGGTTTGGGCCGCTCCTGGCTGACACCGCGGCGGTGCCATTCGGTGACATTGACGAGCTTGAGGGAAAGCTCGCGACCAAATCGTTTGCGGCTCTCGTGCTGGAGCCGGTCCAAGCCGAAGCCGGTGTGATTCTCCCGCCGGCCGACTATCTGCGGGCGGCGCAAGCGTTGTGCCGCCGGCACGGCACGCTCTTCGTTCTCGACGAGGTGCAGACCGGGCTGTACCGGACCGGCGGTTTCATCGCCGCGCATCATTACGGCGTCGAACCCGACATGGTCGTCCTGGCCAAGGCGCTGAGCGGTGGGCTTGTGCCGTGCAGTGCCGTGCTGATGTCGGATGCGGTCTACAGCTCGGTGTACAACTCACTAAGGCGCGCAATCGTTCACACCTCGACCTACAGCGAAAACAGCCTGGCGATGCGCGCCGGCCTGGCGACTCTCGACGTCCTCGAAGAGGAAGAACTGGGACAGCGCGCGATCGCCGCCGGCAACCAGCTCCGCCAACAGCTGACCGAACGCTTGTGCGGATACGATATGGTCCGCGAGATCCGCGGCCTCGGGCTTTTGAACGCAATCGAATTCGGTCCGCCTCGTTCGCTTCGCCTGCGAGTGGCCTTCGAGACCTTCAACAAAATTCATCCCGCTGTTTTTGGGCAGATGCTGGTCATGCGGCTGTTCCGCGATCACGGCATCCTGGCGCAAATCTGCGGCAACAACTTCCGGGTCTTGAAGATCGCGCCGCCGCTGATCGTCAGCGACGCGCAACTCGATGAATTTGTCACCGCGCTCGGCAATGTCGTCGAGCTGATGCATACGTCGGCTGCCTTCTGGTCCGAGGCCTTGGGCATCGCGCGGCGGGCGTTCGCCAGCATTTAGCGATCGGCAGCGCTGCTTCACACCCTTTGAGCCAGGATCATCGAGTCTCCGGTAACTGCAACGAGGCGAGTTCATGAAGATCGTCGGCGTGGCCAGCGCAATGCCGAAATTCCACTATCCGCAGCGCACGATTACGGCAGCTGTGGAGCGATACTGGGAGGGGCGGCTGGAAAAGCCGGAGCTGCTTGCCCGCTTCCATTCGCGGGTTGGGGTTGATCACCGCCATCTGGCATTCCCACTGCAGCGTTATGCGCGATTTTCGTCCTGGGGCGAGACCAACAAGGCTTGGTTCGAGGTGGCGCAAGAATTGGGCGAACGCGCGATCGATGGCGCGCTGCACGACGCCGGGCTTTCCGCCGCCGACATCAATGCGCTTTTCGTGGTGTCGATAACCGGCGTCGCCAGCCCGTCGCTCGACGCGCGGCTGATCAATCGAATGGGGTTGCCGCGAGACATCAAGCGCACCCCGATTTTTGGTGTCGGCTGCGTCGGCGGCGCGCTCGGCCTCACCCGTGCCGCCGACCACGTCCTTGCCTACCCGCGACAGGCTGCCGTGCTGCTGGCGGTCGAGGCCTGCTCGCTGACGATTCAGCGCGAAGATTTGTCGACCGCGAATTTCATCGCTACCGGTCTGTTTGGCGATGGCGCCGCGGCGGTGGTGGTCGCGGGAGCCGAAAAGGCTGTGCCGGCGCACACCTTTGGTCGCCCGGAGCCGAAAATCCTCGCCACGAAGTCGGTGTTCTATCCCGATTCCGAGGACGTGATGGGCTGGGACATATCCGAGCGCGGCTTCAAGATCGTGCTCTCGCCTCGTCTCGGCCAGGTCATCGAGGCCAACCTCGCGCAAGACGTCGACGAATTCCTGGGCAGTCACCAGCTTTGCCGCAGCGATATCGCAAGCTGGGTGATCCATACCGGCGGTCCGAAGGTACTCGAGGCGATTCAAAAGTCGCTTGAACTGCCCGATCGGCACCTCGAGCGGTCGTGGGAGTGTCTGCGCCGTTTCGGCAATCTCTCCTCGGCCTCGGTCCTCCTGGTGCTCGAAGATGTTATCGCGAACAGGCCGCCGAGCCCGGGCAGCCTCGGCGTCCTGCTGGCGATGGGACCCGGGTTCTGTTCTGAAATGCTCCTGTTGCAGTGGTGAGCACCAAGCTCCCCGCGGAAACCGACGTCGTCGTCATCGGCGGCGGTCCGGCGGGGCTTGCGGCGGCGCTGGCCACGCGGCGGCGTGGCTTCGATGTCGTCGTCCTCGACAGGAGCCAGCCGCCGATCGACAAGGCCTGCGGCGAAGGCTTGATGCCGGACGGCATCGCCGCGCTGAACGAAATCGGCGTCGATATCGATCGGGGTCTGGGCTTTCCGTTCCGCGGCATCCGCTTTGTCGGAGAGGGGGCGGTCGCCGAGGCGCCGTTTGCCGACGGCTTCGGCCTCGGGATCAGGCGGCCCGCACTCCACCGAGTCCTGGCGGAGCATATCGACGCTGCCGGGGTCGCCAGCTGCTGGCAGGCGCATGTCGAGGCCTTGGATCCTGCCGGGATCCGGGCAAACGGACAGTTGGTGCGATGCCGCTGGATCGTCGCCGCGGACGGGTTTCACTCGCCGGTCGCGCGGCGGTTGGGCCTCCATCCTGTTTGGACGAGCCGGAGACGCATCGGCTTGCGCCAGCACTTTCGTATCCGGCCATGGACCGATTTTGTCGAAGTCCATTGGCGGGCAGGTTGCCAAGCCTACGTCACGCCGGTCAACGACGATGAAGTCTGCGTCGCGGTGATCGGGGCGGCGCCGCGGCTGCGGACGACCGATCTCCGCGAATTGTTTCCGGCACTTGCCAGGTGTCTGGGCGACAGCCCGCCGATCGGCGATCTACGCGGAGCGGTCTCCCAGTCGACAAGATACTCCGCTGTCACCGATGACCGGGTCGCGCTGATCGGCGATGCCTCCGGCAGCGTCGATGCGGTAACCGGCGAGGGGCTCGCCTTGGCTTTCCGGCACGCGGGCGCCCTTGCCGATGCGCTTTCATCAGGCGACCTGGCTCGCTATGAGATCGCCCACCGCCGGATGTTGAGGCGCCCGCAGCTGATGGCGCGATTGCTCCTCCTGATGGATCGCAACGACGGCTTGCGTCGTCGTGCGTTAACTGGGCTGGCAGCGCGGCCGCAAGCATTCCGTAGATTTCTCGCCGTCCATACCGGAGCGCGCCACCCAATTGAAGCATCACTCGACGCGGTGCGCCTCGGCTTTCGCCTGCTCGTCCCTGGAGGCAGCCCAGTAACGAACGCGGCTGGATCTATCAAGGCCTCCTAGGTATCTCGGGTCGGCCGCGGAGCCGACCGGCTTCAGCATTGTCCGCGGCCAAAGCATCGTCGCAGCACCGCGAAGGCGTTTTGCGATGACGCACGCCAGAATACCGCAAAGGTGGGCTCGCCACGGAGTTCCGCGTCGGCAAAGGCAAGCTGCGCTTCCAAACCCGGACAATTAGCGGTCTTCGCGTATGCGGCGAGGGCTCGCCTGCGGGTGCCCACCCAGCCGTAAAGCCAACTCCCTGTCGATGATCTGACACATGGTTGCAAGTTGCTTTCCATATATGCTTGTTGGATCATCGCCTGGGCCTGAACAGGCGAGTAATGATGGGTCATAAACCAAGACAACATGAACGCGCGCACAGCCTCAGCCGCCATGGGAACTCACAGGATTGTTGGGAACAGCCGCGACATAACCGCAAGTGAGCGGCGTTGTCTACAAGTTATATAAAATTACAGAAGCGAAATGACGATTTGTCGCGCATACCCGGTGTCAAGTTGTCGCATCTGTATTACGCTCGAATAAAGCTCCACTCATTGCTGAGCGGGCTTGGGCGTCGCGCGGGATCAATGCATCGTGGTATTTGCGGCGGGATCGCGATATCCTGGAGGTTGCCGCCAGATACTCGCCGTGAACACTGCGAATTTCGGAACGGAGCGGGCTAGTTCGCGCCGGCCTCGTGCTCGCGAAGCAGATGGTGACTAATTAGCCTCAGCGGCAAGACCGCTTGCGCATCAGGTGCCGACGCCCCAGCCGATGGCGTTGCGCAGCAGTGTTATGAACGCGTCGGTTTCCCACGGGCCGCGAAACATGGGCGGCGTCGTGTCCGCGGGGTCTGTCGTGCGGGCCGCGCGGATGGCCGGGTTGTGGCAATGGCCGAGGGCAAAGTAGGTGATGCCGCCATTGCCGATCTCATGGGTATAGCCGAGCACCCGGGTCCTGCCGTCGGGCAGCAGGGAGGTGTCGGAGGCATAAAGGCCCTCGGTCGCCGACATTGCGCTCGGGCCGTAATCGGCGGTCAGCAGGATTTGCGTCGAGCCGGGATCTTGCAGCTCGATGAAGTACGGCTCGTCCTCGACGACGAACGACCTACCGAGGCCGCGGGTGAGCGGGGAAGCGGCGGCGCTCACCTCGACACGGATCTCGCGGATCGGCGGATGGGTCAAAAAATAGCTCCCAAGCAGGGCGTGGTGCTCGGTCTTGACGGTGCGGCGCATCCGCATGCCTTCCACGCGCTGGGCGCGGCCGCCGCTGGTCCCATGCAGGGCCAGCCAGCGCCCACCCGCCTCGAGCCAATGCTGGATGGCGCGGCACTGGGCAGCGTCGGGGTAGGGGCCAGCCACATAGGTGATCAGCAACCGGGTGACCGGCAGCCATTTCTCGACATCCGCGAAATCGTTGCCAACGGACGCCGGGATGTCCCGTTCGGCCAGGAGCCCCAGCAGCCGAAGCCGGGCATAGTCATGGTCGTGCCCGCCCATCGAACCGGGCGGGAAGCCGCCGGCGATCAGGTGCGCGCGGCCGGATCTCGTTTCCGTCATCGGATCGCCTCGCTCCGTGTTCGGCCCTGGGCTCGGGAGGCTACGACAACAGCGGTAGTATCAGTCCAAAAAAATGCCCCCCGCCCAAGCGCCGCTCTGAACCCGGAACCGGCGGTCTCCTCCGCTGGTTTATTCACTCAGTGCTTCACTTGTCGCTGAGTGGAGAGCGGAGGGCGCCGAGTATGAAGGGCATCATTCTGAGGGCAGCAGTTATTCTGCTTGGGACGATGGGCTATGTCGCGGTCGGGATTGCGTTAGCCGGTGCGGGCTGAACACCGCTTCAGTTCAGCTTGGATTTGAGCTGTTGCAGGATCGCCGCCGCCTGATGGCGCGCGGTGCCCTCGGGCGCGCGGATGACGAATTCCTGGAGTGCGCTGACCGAGGCGCGGATGTTGCCTTGGCGCGCGTGCAACAGCCCCGCTTCCTGCCACAGCTCGGCTAGATCGGGCGCCAGCATCAGCATGGTCTCGACAACGCGCAATGCCCGGTCGTAGCGGGCCGCCTGCAACAACCGCGATTTCAAATTGTTCTGCAACCGCAGCAATACGTCACGATCGCTGACCGGGGCGTAATGCTCGGGCGATAGCTCGATCTCCTGGCCGGCCGTCGCCTTTAACAGGTCGCGCAGATCGGCCGCGTCGCAGACGCGGCCGCCATGAAATGGGTCGAGGATCAGCCGCTCCGGCCCTTCCGCCAACCGGATCAGGAAATGCCCAGGAAAGCCGAGGCCGACGCTGTCCCAACCCTGTGCCCGTGCGGCCTGCAGGTAGAGGATGCCGAGCGCCACCGGCAGGCCTTTGCGCCGATCGACGACCCGCATCAGATTGGCGTTCTGCAAATCGTCGTAGGTCAGCTCGTCGCCGCTGTAGCCGTATTTTAAGAGGATGATCTCGTTGAGCGCGTGCGCGCGGTCCGGAAGGTCGGCCGCCGCCCCGGCATACCGGCCGACATCGCGGCCAATCGAAGTGAGGTGCTGGCGGTAGCGTGCGAGACCCACCCGCGGCCGCTCGAACGAGGCAAGCGCCAACGCCGCCTCGCCGATCGGCAGCACCGGCGAGGCTATCGCAGCGAGCTCGCGCAGGTAGCGGGCGCACTGGTCGAGGTCGAAACTGTCCGGCAACCCGCTCATTTCAGCGGCAGGATATCACAACCGCTGCACCTCGATAGGCGCTGACGGCGCCGTGCTCGGAGCGGCCGCGCCGGGAGCCGGTGGAAGCTGCGAGGGCCCCGAGGGGCCTGCCGCGACCGGCGCCCCCGACCGCAGCTCCACATAGGAGACGACCCGTTTGACCCCCGGAACATAGCGGGCGATGCGCGTCGCGCGGTCGAGCTCAGATTGCGAACGCGCCGAGCCGATCAGGTAAACCGACCCGTTCTCGGTGTCGATCGTATAGTTGCCGGAGCGGACGTCCGCATCCACGATCAACTCGGAGCGGACCCGCGCGGTGATCCACGCGTCTGCCGCGCTATCCCAGACGCCTTCGGACGGAGCCACTTCGACTTCGTTGTAAAGCGCTCGCACCCCCGGGGTTGTGCCCGCGGCCCGATCGGCGGCCGCTTTCATTTCAGGCGCGGTGACCCTGCCGGTCAGCAGGACACGCCCGTCGTAGACGGTGGTGTTGATGGCTTCCTGGAGAGCCGGGTTCGTCCTGAGCAGCGATTGGTCGACCTGGTTCTTCAGGCCGATATCATCAAACGTGCCATTGACCCCGCGTTCCTGGGCCGCAGCATAGCCGCCGCCGGCGGCGGCCCCCAACCCCCCGACAACCAGCACGCCGGCGCAGCCGCCGAGAGCCAGCGGCAGCGCCACGACACAAGCCAACGATACACTAGGACGAAAGCGCGACATGTTCCCCCCAACGCGCAGAATCCCCCGCGCCTATTGTCCGATGTTCGCGCCAGCGGGCCAATAGCGGGGCCGTGGCAAAAAAGGTCAGCCGCCGGGTCCTCGCCGGCAGTGCACGACCGGGTACCGGCAGGAAGCGGCAAATTTCCTTGCCTCGGCAATGGTTTGGCCGCGATCCGGGAAGCTCGGGAGTGGCGGTATCGGGTGTTGTGCTTATTCGTCGGCGCGCCACGCGTTCGCCAGATGGCGGGGCGGACGCAGCGGCGCGACCAGCATCACGTCGAATCGCAGCGTCAGAACCGCCAGCTCCGGGCGCATCGACAGAAAGGCGGTTGTGGCCCGGGCGATGCGCCGGCGCTGCCGCGGCAGCAGCGATTCGGCGGCGGTGTCGAGGTCGCGCCGGGACTTGACCTCGACGATCGCGAGCACCCCGCGCCGCCGCGCGACGATGTCGATCTCTCCGGAGGGGCAGCGCCAATCGGCAGCGATTATCCGCCACCCGCGCAGCCGCAAATGCCAGCGGCACAGCCGCTCCGCGATGCGTCCCCAGCGCTCCGCCCGATGGCGCCGCGAGGCGGGACGACGATAACCCTTCATGGTTCCTCGTCCTCACTCTGCAAGGCGAGGGCGCGTTCATAGAGCGCGCGGCGGCCGAGGCCGGTTTCGGCAGCCAATTGCGCGACAGCATCGCGCAGGCTCGCGTGCGCCAGCAGGGTCCGCAGCCGCTCGTCTATATCGGCGTCCGCTGTCTTCTCGGGCTCGGGCGGGCCGACGACGATCACCACCTCGCCGCGCGGCGGACCGGCGCCGCGGTAGTGATCGGCCAGCGCGCTAAGGCGGTCGCGACGCATTTCCTCATGCCGCTTGGTCAGCTCGCGGGCGATAGCGGCGGCGCGGTCGCCGAGGATTTCGGCCATATCGGCGAGCGTGGCGGCGAGCCGCGACGGGCCCTCGAAAAAGATCAGCGTTGCCGCCACGCCTCGCCACTCGGTCAAGGCGCGGCGTCGTGCCGCCGAGCGCGGCGGCAGGAACCCGGCGAACAGGAACACATCGGGCGGCAACCCGGACAGGGTCAGCGCCGTCAGCGCCGCCGACGGTCCCGGCGCCGCGGTCACCGGCAGATCCTCGGCAATTGTTGCCCGCACCAGCTTGTAGCCGGGGTCGGAGACGAGCGGCGTGCCGGCGTCGGATACCAGCGCGAGTCTCTCGCCGCGACGCAGCGATTCGAGGATCGCCGGGCGGACCCGGTCGGCGTTGTGGTCGTGATAGGGGTCGAGCGGCGTGTCGATGCCGTAGCGGGCAAGGAGCTTTGCGGTCACTCGGGTGTCCTCGCACAGGATGCGGTCGACGCCGCGCAGTACCCAGAGCGCGCGCAAGGTCACATCGCCCAGATTGCCGATCGGGGTTGCGACGATGTGCAGACCCGGCGCCAGCTCGTGCTCGGGCGCCCATTCGGCGGCGTCGATTCCGAGACCGCCGCGACCCGATACCGCTGATCGGGGAGATTGTGCCTGCGCGGGTTTACTTGCTCGAATGCGATGGCTAGGGTCGCGCCCGGCACTCGCACCTTTGCCGGAGGCTTTCCGTGCTGCGTTGGCGTTTTCCGCGGTTCGCCTCAATCCCGGCCGCTCTCGCGCTATGCCTCGCGCTGCCCCTAGCGCTAACCGCCTGCGGCGGCCCGCGGATGGTACCGGCACCCGTCGTATCGCCGCAATCGCCCTCTGCCGGACCGCAAACCCCGCTGTCCTCGCCGGTCGCGCCGGTGACGGCGGAGCCGCTCGGGCAACCGGCCGCGGCGGGGCCGGTCAAGGTCGGCCTGCTGGTGCCGATGTCGGGCGCCAATGCCGAGCTCGGCAAGGCGATGCTCGAGGCCGCCCAGCTGGCGCTGTTTACCACCGGCGGCGACCAGCTGACCCTGGTGCCGCGCGATACCGCGGGCACGCCCGAGGGCGCCGCCAATGCCGCGCGGCAGGCCATCGCCGAGGGCGCGAAGCTGCTGCTCGGCCCGTTGCTCGCGGCCGAGGTCGAAGCGGTGAAGCCGGTCGCCCGCGACGCCAAGGTCAACGTCATCGCCTTTTCGACCGCGACCCAGCTCGCCGGCGGCAATGTGTTCCTGATGGGCTTTCTGCCGCGGCAGGAAGTGGCGCGCGAAGTCTCCTTCGCCCGCGAGCGCGGCTTTACCCGGTTTGCGGCGCTGGCGCCGAACACGCAATACGGCCATCTCGTCGGCGATGCGCTGCGCGACGTCGCGGGAACCGCGGGGGCGACCGCGCGAATCGAATATTTCGATGCGCGCGGCTCCGATCTTGGGCCGACGATTCAGCGGTTGTTGACGAGCGGCAGCTCGCCCGCGGCTGTCGGTCCGCCGGGCGCGCCGCCGCCTGCTTCCGCGGCGGCGGGCGCCGGGTTCGATGCCCTGCTGCTGCCGGAAGGCGGCGCGCAGCTGAAACAGATCGCACATCAGTTGCAGCAGGCCGGTCTCGACACCGCTCGCGTCCGGCTGCTCGGCAGCGGCCTCTGGGACGATCCGGCGATCGCCGGCGAGCCGGCGCTGTACGGCGGCTGGTTTGCGGCCTCGCCGCCGGAGCCGCGCCGCGAATTCGAGAGCCGGTTCCAGGCGACCTACGGCCATCCGCCGCCGCGGCTCGCCTCGCTCGCTTTCGACAGCGCCGCGCTGGCCGCAGTGCTGGCCAAGAGTGGCGGGCCGGAGCCGTTCTCACAGGAGGCGATCCTGAACCCGAGCGGGTTCACCGGCGTCGACGGGCTGTTCCGGTTCACCCAGGAAGGGCTCGTGCAACGCGGCCTCGCGGTCCTCGAAGTGCAGCCGCAGGGCAATGTCGTCGTCAGCCCGGCGCCGACCAATTTTCGTGACTTCGCCTCCTGAGATCCGATGCGTAGGGCGGAACGCGAAGCGCATTCCGCCGTCGCCGGAGCCGCAAAGATGGCGGATCACGCTGCGCTCATCCGCCTACGACGCTTAGCTCAGCAGCGCCGCCAACACCGCATTGAGCCGCTGACGGCCGGCGGCGGTCGCGGCGAGCCGATCGCCATCGAGGGTGACAAAACCGCCCGCGACGAGCCGCGGTAGCGCGGCGAACAATTCCTCGACATCGCGCTCGGCAAGCGCCTCGAGGCGAGCGCGCGGAATGCCTTCGACAAGGCGCAGCCCCATCATCACCATCTCGCCGATCGCGGCTTCGGGCGCAATCGGGGCCATCTCATCGATCGCCGTGCCGCTGTCCTCGATCGCGGCGAGCCAAGCCTCCGGCGCACGATGCTGCTGCGTGGCGAGCTTGCGTCCCTCGCGGCTGATCCGGCCATGCGCGCCGGGGCCGATGCCCAGATAGTCCTCGTAGCGCCAATAGGCGAGGTTGTGCCGGCATTCAGCGCCGGGCCTAGCATGGTTGGAGATCTCGTAAGCCGGCAGCCCGGCGGCGGCGAGGCGCTCCTGCGTCGCCTCGAACAGGGTGGCCGCGATGTCCTCGTCGGTATTGAGGATTTCACCGCGGGCGGCGCGGTTGCCGAAGGCGGTGCCAGGCTCGATGGTCAGCTGGTAGAGCGAGAGATGCTCGCCAGCCAGGCTCAGCGCCTCGTCGAGCTCTTCTTCCCAGGCGGCGACGATCTGGCCGGGCCGAGCATAGATCAGGTCGAAGGAGTAGCGCGGGAAAGTCTCGCGGGCGAAGCCGATCGCGGCGAGGGCCTCGTCTCGGTCGTGGCCGCGGCCGAGAAAGCGCAATGCCGCCGGGTCGAGCGCCTGGATGCCGAGCGACAGCCGGTTGACCCCGGCCGCGGCAAAACCCGCGAAGCGCGCGGCCTCCGCCGAGTTCGGGTTGGCTTCCAAGGTTATTTCAAGACCGGGCGCAACCGGCCACAACAACTTGACCTGCTCGATCAGCGCTGCCGCAGTCTCGGGCGGCATCAAGGACGGCGTGCCGCCGCCGAAGAAGATCGAGACGACCTCGCGGTCGGCGGCCATCTCCGCCTGCCTTTCGAGATCGGCGATGAGCGCGCGGGTCCAACGATCCGCATCGACCCGCTCGCGGACGTGGCTGTTGAAGTCGCAATAGGGGCATTTCGACCGGCAGAACGGCCAGTGGATGTAGACCGCCAGCGGTTCTTTAACGTGGACCGCGGCCGTCTCGGCGGCATGCGGGCGGGACGCCCGCGATCCTAAGACCGCTGCCCCCCCGTCACCCGTCAAAGCATGTCCTCGCGAGTTTTTCGAAGGCGCGGGCGCGGTGGCTGATGCGGTGCTTGAGGTCAGGGTCGATCTCTCCGAAGGTCTGGTCGTCGCCCTCGGGCACGAATATGGGGTCGTAGCCGAAGCCGCGCTCGCCCCGTGGCGGCCAGGTCAAATGACCATGCACCTCGCCACGGAATGTCATGAGTTCGCCACCCGGCCAAACCAGCGCCAGCACGGCAACGAAATATGCCCGCCGATCCTTCTCGCCAAGCTCGCGATGCACGCGCTCCATCGCGACGCGGAAATCCTTTGTCGAACCGGCCCAGCGCGCCGAGTAGATCCCCGGCGCGCCCCCGAGCGCCGGTACGATCAGCCCGGAATCATCGGCCAGCGAAGGCATTCCGCTCGCCTCGGCGGCGGCGCGCGCCTTCAGCTCGGCGTTTGCCTCGAAGGTGCTGCCGGTCTCCTCCGGCTCCGGCAGGCCGAGCACGCCGGCCCCGACCGTCTCGATGCCATAGGGCGCGAGCAGCGCGTCTATTTCGGCGACCTTGCCGGGATTGTGGCTGGCGATGACCAGCCGCTCGCCGCGAGCGATCTTCCGACCCATTACGACAGGCCGAGAGCGGCGCGCTGCTGGCGGGTCAATTCGGCGACGCCGGCGCGGGCGAGCGCCATCATGCGGGCGAAGCTGGCGTCGTCGAACGGCGCCCCCTCGGCGGTCGCCTGGATCTCGACGATACCGCCCGATCCGGTCAGCACGAAATTGGCGTCGGTCTCGGCGGTCGAATCCTCGGCGTAGTCGAGGTCGAGCACGGGTATGCCTCCGACGACGCCGCAGGAGATCGCGGCGACGCTGTCGCGCAGCGGCATCGCGGCGACGACGCCTGCCGACACGAATTTCGCGACCGCTTGATAGAGCGCGACATAGCTGCCGGTGATCGCCGCGGTGCGAGTCCCCCCATCCGCTTGCAAGACATCGCAGTCGATGCGGATCTGCCGTTCGCCGAGCGCGGCGAGGTCGGTCACCGCGCGCAGGCTGCGGCCGATCAGGCGCTGGATCTCCTGCGTGCGGCCGCTCTGCCGGCCGCGCGCCGCCTCGCGGTCGGTGCGGGTATGGGTGGAGCGCGGCAGCATGCCGTATTCGGCGGTGACCCAGCCGCGCCCGGTGTTGCGCAGAAACGGCGGCACCCGCTCCTCGACCGACGCCGTGCACAGCACATGGGTGTCGCCGAAGCGGGCGAGGCAGGAGCCTTCGGCGTATTTGGCGAAGCCGGGCTCGAGCGTCACCGGGCGCAGCGCGTCGGGGGCGCGTCCGGAAGGTCGCATCACCATTCTCCGTCAAACAGGCTGGTCTGCCCCTCGAGCGGCTTTGATCGCCGCACCGGCCGGCGCGAGCCGCCCGCGATCACGCCAACCTTGCCGTCATAAAACTCAAGCTCCAGCGCGGTGTTGGGTCTGACCTTGACCGCATCGGTAACAACGCGCTCCGAGGCGTCGCGTACCACCACATAGCCGCGCGCCAGCAGGCTTTCGTGCCGCTCGGAATGGGTGGCGAGGCGGCCGGCGAAATTGTCGAGCGCGTCGCGCTGCGCGCCGAGCGCGCGGGCCATCGCCGCGCCGAGCCGGGGCTCGACATCGGCGAGCCGGGTGCGGGCGCGGCCGATATCGGCAGCGAGCGCGGCCGGGCGCAGCCCCGCCGCGGCAAGATCGAAGCGCTGCCGGGCCGCGGCGAAGCGACCGGCAATCGCCAGACGCAGCCGCTCGCTGCGGTCGTCGAGCCGTTGCGCCGCGGCGCCGAGCAGATCCTGCGGATCGGGCAGGCCGCGGGCGAGCCCGGCCAGATGCAACCGCCGCTCCGAGAACAGTCGGGCGAGGCCGCCGGCGAGCCGCGAGCCTTTGCCGCCGACCTCCGCGACAAGGTCGAGCCGCACCGGCACGGCCATTTCCGCCGCCGCGGTCGGGGTCGGCGCGCGCCGGTCGCTAGCATGGTCGATCAGGGTCGTGTCGGTCTCGTGCCCGACCGCCGAGATCAACGGGATCGCCGATGCCGCCGCGGCACGGACCACGACCTCCTCGTTGAACGCCATCAGATCTTCGAGGCTACCGCCGCCGCGCGCGACGATCAGCAGGTCGGGGCGCGGCACTGGACCTTTGGCGGGCAGGCGGTTGAAGCCGGCGATCGCCGCGGCTACCTGCATCGCCGCGTTCTCGCCCTGCACGGCCACCGGCCAGACCAGCACCCGGCGCGGAAAACGGTCGGCGAGGCGATGCAGGATGTCGCGAATGACGGCGCCGGTCGGCGAGGTGACGATGCCGATCACCTCCGGCAGAAACGGCAGTTTCTTCTTGCGCTCGGCGTCGAAGAGGCCCTCGGCGGCAAGCCGCTGGCGCCGCTCCTCGAGAATCCGCAACAAGGCGCCGATGCCGGCCAGCTCGATCGAGTCGATGACGAGCTGGTATTTGGAGCGGCCCGGATACGTCGTCAGGCGGCCGGTGCACACGACCTCCATGCCGTCCTCGGGCTTCAGCGGGATACGGATCGCGGTCTGCCGCCAGCACACCGCGTCGAGCACCGCCTCGGCATCCTTCAGGGCGAAATAGCAATGTCCCGAGCCGACACGCTTGAAGCCGGAGATTTCGCCGCGCACCCGGACATGCGAAAAGCCCTCCTCGATCGAGCGCTTCAATGCCAGCGACAGCTCGGAGACGGTATACTCCGGCAGGTTCGAGGCGAGCGGTTGGGCGAGCGGCAAATCGTTCATCGCCCCATATTACCGGAGCCGGGGAGCAAGAGCGAATGCGGGCGAGCGGTCGGTTTCGATTGGCGGCTGACAGCGAGCACCCCAGCTCCGGGCATCCTACTGCCGTTACCCGGTTGATCGCTCTGGCGAGGCGCGAGACGGTCCGGGATATCGCGCTGACAGCGATGCTAATTCTCGAATGCGCAGCACTGTTTATAGCGGCGCCGCTCGCCGCGCTCGACTACGAGGCAGCGGCCTTCACGATCGATTTGCTGGTGCTGTGCTACGCGCTGCTGCTGATCGCGATCTCTCGTGGTCGGGCGGCTGGCTGCTTGGCCGCGCTGGGCGCCGGCTGTGTGTTGGCCAGCGCGACGACGTACGGTGTGAACGGGGTGCAGATTGCTGTTTGGCTGCATGCGGCGGGTCTGCTCGGAGTGTCGATCTGCTGCGTTGTTATCGCCATGGCGGTTCTTGCTCCGGGTCTGGTGACGGTGCACCGATTGCTCGGCGCGATCGTGCTGTATTTGAACACGGCGCTGGCGTTCGGGATGTTCTATCGTCTTCTCTGGGAGGTCATGCCGGTTGGCTTCACGGGAATGCCCGCCGACGCGGGAGACGCGCAGGCCGTTGCGGCGATGATCTATTTCAGCTTTGTCACGCTGACCTCGACCGGATTTGGCGATATCGTGCCGATCCATCCGCTCCTGCGCAGCCTCGCCAATGTCGAGGCGGTCATCGGACAACTCTATCCGGCGACGCTGATTGCGGCGCTGGTGACGCAGCATCTCGACGCGCGGCGACGGGGAGCGGGTACTTCGGAATGAATGTCCTGGTGATCGGGTCGGGCGGACGCGAGCACGCGCTTGCCTGGGCGATCGCTGCCTCGCCGCTCGCCGACAAGGTCTACGCCGCTCCCGGCAATGCCGGGATCGCCGAGGAGGCGGAATGCGTGCCGATCGCGGCATCCGATACCGCCGGCCTCGTCGATTTCTGCCGGCGCAATGCGATCGGCTTCGTCGTGGTCGGCCCGGAGGCGCCGCTCGTCGCCGGTCTGGTCGATGCGCTCGAAGCAGAGGGCATCGCGGCCTTCGGCCCGACCGCCGCCGCCGCCGCGCTCGAAGGCTCCAAAGCCTTTATGAAGGATCTGTGCGCGCAGGAGGGCATCCCGACCGCCGCTTACCGCCGCTTTCGCGATGCCGCCGCCGCCAAATCCTTTGTCGCGCAGCAGGGCGCTCCGATCGTAATCAAGGCTGACGGGCTCGCCGCCGGGAAAGGGGTCATCGTCGCCGCCGATGTGGCGGAAGCCCAGGCCGCGGTCGATGCCGCTCTGGGCGAGGGCCGCTTTGGCGCGGCCGGCGCCGAGATTGTCGTCGAGGAGTTCCTGGACGGGGTCGAGGTGAGCTTTTTCGCCCTGTGCGACGGCTACCACCTGCTGCCGCTTGCGAGCGCGCAGGATCACAAGCGCGTCGGCGACGGCGACACCGGCCCCAATACCGGCGGCATGGGCGCCTTTTCGCCGGCGCCGATCGTCACGCCGGAAATCGAGGCGGAAATCATCGAAACCATCGTCGGGCCGACGGTCGCGGCGATGGCGCGCGACGGCCGCCCGTTCAAGGGCGTGCTCTATGCCGGGCTGATGCTGACGGAAACGGGCCCGAAGCTCCTCGAATACAACGTCCGCTTCGGCGATCCGGAATGCCAGGCGCTGTTGATGCGCCTCAAGAGCGATTTACTGCCGGCGCTGCTCGCCGCGCGCGACGGCATCCTCAAGGAAGTCGATCTGCGCTGGTACGATGAGGCGGCACTCTGCGTCGTGATGGCGGCGAGAGGCTATCCGGACGAGCCGCTGCGTGGTACCGAGATCCGCGGCGTCGATGCCGCGGTTAGCGACCCTGACCTCAAGATTTTCCATGCCGGCACCAAGCGCGAGGGCAACCGGCTCCTCGCCGATGGCGGGCGGGTGCTGGGGGTTACCGCGCTGGGCAAGGATCTCGCCGCGGCGCGCGAGCGCGCTTATCGGGCGGTCGACAGGATCGATTGGCCGGAGGGGTTCTGCCGGCGCGATATCGGCCGGCGCGGCTGAACCGGGTTCGTGGGCTCAGGAGGCGCGTTTGGCGAACCAGTTGCCGCGGCGCGGCGCGCACACCCGCTGCGGCCAGCCCTGGTCCTGATGGATGCAGACATAAAGGCCGGAGACGCGCAGCTCGATCGTTGCGGGCGCCATTTCGCCGTCGTGCTTGGCGCAGTCGAGCGCGGCGGGGAGATCGGCGAAGCGCTGGGGCCGGTGTATCGTACCGCCCTCCAGCGTCCAAGTGCCTGCGTCGTCGCAGGTGATCGAGAAGCGCTGCTGCGGAGCCAAGCTCGCCATCGGGTCCAATCCTTCTCTTCTCCCTGCCAGCGGAAACACCCCCGACAGGTTGAAGGTTCGACCGTCACATTGGCGCCGCAGTGGTAAGCGGATCGTTAATAACGCCGCGGAATGGGGAGTATTTGATCAAATCGCGCAATATCGGCGCGCAATTTCGATCAACTCCTAACTCTCATTAGAGAAAAACAAAGTAAAGGGATTAGGAGAAGATTTACCATATTTCCCTAACCCCGCGGCCATTCGCGGCGGATCGGATCGCGGCCGTCCCAGCCGATGGCGGCCTCACGCACCGCGTCGAAGATGCGCATCCGGGTCGGAGTCGCCTCGGCCATCTCGACCACCGTGCCGGGATGCCCCTCGTTCAGGAAATAGATGAAAGGGCCGCGCGGGGTGTCGCCCTCCTGGCCGATCTGCCAGCCGTTCTGCAGCGCCCACTCGCGCTTTTGGTGATAATCCTCGGGCCAGCTGGACCAGTGCTGCATCCCCTCATGCCCGGCGCCGAGGAAATCGCGATAGAGGCTCGGGCTGTCGCAGCGCTGCTGGATCAGTTCGAGCTGCACGTCGCCGGAATTGGCCAGCGCGATCGACACCTTGATGTCGTAGACGCGGCCCTTGTAGCGGAACTCGCTCATCGGCAATTGCTCGGCATAGAACCACGGGCCGATGCCGCAGACGTCGACCCAATGGTGCATCGCCTTCTCGATGTCGCGAACGACGATCCCGACCTGGCGCATCGGTCCGAACAGCCGGCTCATTGGCTCCTCCCTCGGGGCACGCCGCAATCATGCCAGGAGTTCGGTGACATGTCGCGCCCGGAGCCGCATGCGCCGGTGGACAATAAATGCAAAAGGCGTCCCCGCGCCGCTTGGCGCGGAAACGCCTCGCGTTACGTTTGGCGATCAGTTAGCGGATCAACTCGCGCTCTCTGATGACCCGGCGCTCGGGCATCGAGCTGCCGTAGCCCTCGTGCCGAATGATCTTCTTGCTGACGAGGCCGTCGCTGTGCCGCTTGATGATGACCTTCTTCTGCGCCATCCCGTCCGGGGACGTCCGGGTGATGACCTGCTTCGTCCCCATATCCTCGGCTTGAGCAACGGCAGAACCGGAAATCAGCGTGACGACGCCAGCAGCCGCGAGTAGATAACGCACCATTTTGTACCTCCCAGTTAATTGTATCAGGTTAACTACTCGCGGTTTCTTTCGGTTCCCCTATTCCTCCAACGCGTATCCCTGTTTTGGGACGAGGATCGTCCGCTCGTAAGTCATGAACACCGTGCCGTCGGCCTTTTTTCCCCTAGTGCGCACGGTGACGACGCCCTGGGTCGGGCGCGAATTCGACTCGCGCTTCGCCAAGACCTCGCTCTCCGCATAGATCGTGTCGCCGACGAAGACCGGGGCGGTCAGTTTGATGTCGTTCCAGCCGAGATTGGCGATCGCCTTCTGGCTGACATCGGCGACGCTCATTCCGGCGACGATCGATAAGGTCAGGCAGCTGTTGACCACCGGCCGGCCGAATTCCGATTTCGCGGCGTAGGCGGCATCGAAATGCAGCGGGTGCTGGTTCATCGTCAGAAGCGTGAACCAGGTGTTGTCGGCTTCGCTGATCGTGCGCCCGGGCCGGTGCTCGTAGATATCGCCGACGGTAAACTCCTCGAAACAGCGCCCGGCGCTGGCGCGCCAGCGCCCCGGCGCCACTTCTCTGGCGATCGCGACCATGATTTCCCTCCGGCAGGCGCGCAGCTCGGGTTTCGTATCACCACAGAGACACGGAGAACACGGAGAAGCTAATCTCTTCCGCACCCCCACTTTGTCTCCGTGGTGAAGGGATATCGATGACGAGCGTAGATGCCGATCAGGACCGACTGATCCTCGACAGCGTCGGGCGGTTTCTCGACCGCGAGGTCAAGCCGCATGTCCATGCGCTGGAGCACGACGACATTTGGCCTGCCGACATCGTCGAGGGGATGAAGGCGCTCGGCCTGTTCGGCGCGACGATCGGCGCCGATTACGGCGGCCTCGGCCTGTCGGCCACGACCTACGCCAAGATCGTCGAGACCGTGTCGACCGTGTGGATGTCATTGGCCGGCATCTTCAATTCGCATTTGATCATGTCCGCCGCGGTCGAGCGCTTCGGCACGACGGCACAGAAGGAGAATTTCCTGCCGCGCTTCGCAACCGGTGAGTTGCGCGGCGGCTTGGCGCTGACGGAGCCCGATTGCGGCACCGATCTGCAGGCGATCCGCACCACCGCACGGCGGCAGGGCAACGAGGGCTACGTCGTCAACGGCACCAAGACCTGGATCTCGAACGGCATCCACGGCCAGATCTTCGCCGTCCTGGTCAAGACCGACCCCGCCGCCGAGCCGCGCCATCGCGGCATGAGCCTGTTTCTGGCGGAGAAGGGGCCGGGCTTCAAGGCGAGCAAAAAGCTCGAAAAGCTCGGCTACAAGGGCATCGACTCGGCCGAGCTGGTCTTCGAGGATTACCAGATCCCGGCCGACCGGCTGATCGGCGGCGAGGAGGGCAGGGGCCTCCAGCATGCGCTGGGCGGGCTCGAATTGGGGCGCATCAATGTCGCCGCGCGCGGGGTCGGCGTCGCCCAGGCGGCGCTCGACCAAGCGATCGGCTATAGCCAGATCCGCAAGACCTTCGGCAAGCCGATCTGCGAGCACCAGGCGATCCAGCTGAAGCTCGCCGACATGGCGACCCAGGTCGAGGCGGCGCGGCTCCTGACCGAGAAGGCGGCGCGCATCTACGATAAGGGCGAGCGCTGCGACATGGAGGCCGGGATGGCCAAGCTGGCCGCCTCCGAGGCGGCCGTCAGTGTCAGCCTCGAATCGATGCGTATTCACGGCGGCTACGGCTATTCCAAGGAATTCACCGTCGAGCGTCTCTATCGCGACGCGCCGCTGCTGGTGATCGGCGAGGGCACCAACGAGTTGCAGCGCATCATCATCGCCCGCCAGCTGATCGCCCGGAACAAGGTGTGATGATCGCCGCGTTGATTAACATCCGCCCCTCACCCCAACCCTCTACCCGCAAGCGGGGCGAGGGAGTTCGGGCGGCGCCGGCGCGAGCCCCTCGCCCCGCTTGCGGGGAGAGGGAGGGGCCCGTCGCGTCAGCGACGGGAGGGTGAGGGGCAATGCTTCCCGTCCTCTCCGGCCTCAGGGTCATTGCGGTCGAGCAGTACGGCGCCGGTCCGTATGGCTCGATGCAATTGGCCGATCTCGGCGCCGAGGTGTGGAAGATCGAAAACCCGGCCGATGGCGGCGACATGGCGCGCCGGGTCGGGCCGTTTTTCTTTGGCCCCGACGACAGCCAGTTCTTCCACAGCTTCAACCGCAACAAGAAGAGCATCACCCTCGACCTGAAGAAACCTGCGGCGGCGCGGGTGTTGCACGCGTTGGCGGCGCGCGCCGACGCGCTCTTCGACAATCTGCGCGGCGATCTGCCGGCAAAGCTCGGCCTGACCTACGACGCGCTGATGCCCGCCAATCCGAAGATCGTCTGCGCGCATCTCTCGGCCTACGGCCGCGACGGCTCGCGCGCGCATTGGCCGGGCTACGACTATCTGATGCAGGCCGAAGCCGGCTATCTGTCGCTGACCGGCGAGCCCGACGGCGCGCCGACCCGCATGGGCCTCTCGATCGTCGATCTGATGACCGGCCTTTTCGCCGCTTTCGCGCTGGTGTCGGGGGTGCTGGCGGCGCGCGAGACCGGCCGCGGCCGCGATCTCGATGTCAGCCTGTTCGACGCGGCGCTGCAAAACCTCTGCTATCTCTCGACCTGGTATCTCAACGCCGGCCACGTGCAGGGCCGCGAGCCGCGCTCGGGCCACCCCTCGCTGGTGCCGAGCCAGCTCTACCGCACGGCGGACGGCTTTATCTTCATCATGTGCAACAAGGAGAAGTTCTGGCCGATCCTGTGCGAGCGGCTGGGCCGGCCGGAATGGGCCGAAGACCCGCGCTTCCACAGCTTCAAGGACCGGCTCGCCAACCGCGAGACCGTCAACCGGATGCTCGACGAGGCGCTGTCGGCGCACACGACCGCAGAATGGCTCGCGCATTTCGCCGGGCAGGTCCCGGCGGCGCCGGTCAACGATCTGCAGGCGGCGCTCGACAGCCCGTTTGTCGCCGAGCGCGGCGGCATCCAGCAGTACGGTCCGGCCCGCATGGTGGCCGGCCCGATCCGCGACAATGCCTCGGAGGCTCCGCGCGAGCCCGCGCCGGCGCTCGGCGCCGACACGCAAGCGGTGCTGCGCGATTGCGGCTTCGCCGACGGTGAGATCGCGGCGCTGCGCGCGGAGCGGGTGATCTGAGATATGGGCGACGATCTCGGCCTGCCGCAAGGCGCTTTCGCCAAGCTCGATGCGACCGAGGACGAGCTGTTCTACGAGCCGCCGCGGCTGGTCTATCACATCGACGACAACGCCGTCGCGGCGCTGACCGAATTCTATCGCCGCATGCTGCCGTCGGGCGGCGTGCTGCTCGATCTGATGAGCAGCTGGGTCAGCCACCTGCCGCCCGAGATCGATTACGCCGGGGTGATCGGCCACGGCATGAACGCGGCCGAGCTGGCCGCCAACCCGCGGCTCAGTCGCTGGTTCACGCAGAATCTGAACCGCGATACCGCGCTGCCGCTCGCCGACGGCAGCATCGACGCTGTCATGATCTGCGTCTCGATCCAGTACCTGCAGCAGCCGGTAGATGTACTTCGCGAGGTGGCGCGCGTGTTGCGGCCGGGCGGCGCCGTCGTGATCAGCTTTTCCAATCGCTGCTTTCCGACCAAGGCGGTGGCGGTCTGGCGCGGTCTCGACGATGACGGCCACGCCCGGCTGGTCGAGTTGTACCTGCGCCATGCCGGGTTCGAGGGCATCGTGACGCATCGCCTCGCCGAATGGATCGAGGACGAACAGGACCCACTGATCGCCGTCATCGGCCGCGCTCCATAAAGCCGTAGCCGCGCCGCTTTTGGTGTAAGCTTCCCCTGGACCCCAGCCAGGGAGAAGAAGCATGGAATTGGGCGCGTTATTGCCGCTCGGCGATATCGGTGGCGAGCCGGCGGTCTTGCGGGAATATGCGCAGGCCGCCGAATCGATCGGCTACGACTTTATCGAGGCGCCCGACCACGTGCTCGGGGCCAACCCGGCGAGCCGTCCGTCGGACGAGCGTGTTGCGGACGGCCTCTATCACGACCCGTTCGTGCTGTTCGGCTATCTCGCCGGGGTGACGCCGAAGCTCGGCTTCTCGACCGGCGTGTTGATCCTGCCGCAGCGCCAGACCGCGCTGGTCGCCAAGCAGGCCGCCTGCCTCGACGCGTTGTGCGGCGGCCGCTTCCGGCTCGGCATCGGGGTCGGCTGGAACGAGGTCGAGTTCGTTGGGCTCAACGAGAACTTCCACAATCGTGGCCGCCGTTCCGAGGAGCAGATCGCGGTCATGCAGAAGCTGTGGGCCGCGCCGCATGTCAGCTTCAAGGGCCGCTGGCACAATATCGAGGACGCCGGCATCAACCCGCGCCCCGCCTCCGGCAAGGTGCCGGTGTGGTTCGGCGGGCATCACGAACGCACCTTGGAGCGCATCGCCAAGCTGGGCGACGGCTGGATGCCGAATGCCTATCCGCCGGACCAGAGCGCGCTCGACGTGTTCGGCCAGTTGCGCCGGCTGACCGAACAGGCCGGGCGCGACCCGGCCAAGATCGGCATCGAGGTCTGGGTATCGATGGGTTCTGGGAGCGAGGCCGATTGGGCGCGAGAAGCGCGGTTCTGGAAGCAGGCCGGCGCGTCGCATCTGTGCCTGACAGCGACCTTCAACCGCCGCCACCACAAGCGAATCAGCGGCAAGACGCTGTCGGACCATATCGGGGCACTGCGCCGCTACCGCGCCGCAATCGCCGACGCGCTGTAGAATAGAAACTATTCACCGCAGAGGACGCGGAGGAAGCGCGGAGGGTTGCTGTGGGTCATACACCCTCCGCGCCCTCAGCGAAGCCTCCGTGCCCGCTGCGGTAATACCTTTTTCCTTTACCGGTTCTGCCAGTTCGGCTTGCGCCGTTCGGCGAAGGCGCGCGGCCCTTCGATGTAGTCCTGGCTTTCGAGGTTGGCCTTGACCGCCGGATAGGTGGTCGTCATCGCCGCCTGCAAGGTCGGCTCGTCGAGGCTCCGATAAACCGACTGCTTCGAGGCACGGATCGCCATCGGCGAGCATTCGAGGATCTGCGCCGCCCAGCGCTTGGCGCCTTCCAGCGCCTGCCCTTGCGGCACCACCTCGTTGACGAAGCCGAGTTCCTTGCCTTCCGCCGCCGACACCCGCCGCCCGGTCAGGATCATGCCGAGCGCCTGCTTCTGCGGGATCATGCGCGGCAGGCGATGCACGCCGCTGCCGGCGATCAACCCGACCCGCGGCTCCGGCAAGGCAAACACCGCGTTCTCGGCGGCTATGATGATGTCGCAGGCGAGCGCGGTCTCGAAGCCGCCGCCCATCGCCACGCCGTTGACCGCGGCGATCAGCGGCTTGTCGAGGTCGAAGCGAAGCGACAACCCGGCAAACCCGGTCGCTGGACGCGGCCCGCGCCGCCCGGCCGCCTGCACCTTCAGGTCGTTGCCGGCCGAGAAGGCGCGCTCGCCCGCCCCGGTGACGATGCCGACCCACAATTCGGGATCGGCGGCGAACTCGTTCCAGATCTGGTCGAATTCCCAATGCGCCTCGCTGTGCAGCGCATTCATGACCTCGGGACGGTTGATTGTCACGATGCGCACCCGTCCCTCGTCCTCGACGGTGCAGAAGCGATATTCGGCCATCCCCGATTCTCCTCGATAGCGGCACGGCCACGATGCCTTGTGCCCAAGGAGTGGACAAGGTTGCCTTGCGGTGCCTCGGGCCGTGGCGCAGAGTCCGCGGACAGGGCAGGGGAGGGACGACCATGATGCGCAGCACCGAGCGGATCCTGACCACCCATGTCGGCAGCCTGCCGCGGCCGCGCGATCTGCTGGCGTTTCTGGAAGCGCGCGAGATGGGCCAGCCGTTGGACCAGGCCACGTTCGACATGCGGCTGGCGGAGGCGGTGCGTGACGTCGTCGCCAAGCAGATAGCCGCCGGGATCGACAGCGTCTGCGACGGCGAGCAGAGCAAGATCTCCTATACTTTCTACGTTCGCCACCGGCTTTCCGGCATCGGCAGTTTCGGCGGCAGCGCGCTCGACAAGCCGCCACAGACGGCGGCGCATCGCGACATTCTCGACCATCCCGATTTCGCCGAGCGGCTGCACGAGATGCGCGGCGGCACCTCCTGGTTTGCCAGCGCTGTGGTGCCGTGCTGCACCGGTCCGGTCGCCTATCGCGATCGCCGCCCGCTCGAGACCGATATTAGAAATCTGAAAGAGGCCTGCGCCGCCGCGGAGCCGACCGAGGCCTTTATGAACGCCGCCTCGCCGGGCGTCCTGACCAAATTCGTGCCGGACACCTACTACAAAAACGAGGATGCCTATGTCGAGGCTTTGGCCGAGGCGCTGAAGGTGGAATACGAGGCAATCGTTGCTGCCGGCTTCATCCTGCAGATCGACGCGCCCGATCTCGGCTCGGCCCGGCATAACCAGTACCAGCACCTGTCCGACGACGAATTCCTGCGCATCGCCGACCGCAACATATCGGCGCTCAACCACGCCACCGCCAATATCCCGCCCGACCGGATGCGCATCCACATCTGCTGGGGCAATTACGAGGGACCGCATACCCACGATATCCCGCTCGCCAAGGTCTTCGACGCCTGCATGCGGGCGCGCCCGGCGGCGCTGCTGTTCGAGGCGGCCAATCCGCGCCACGCGCATGAGTGGGAGGATCTGCGCGGCCGCAAGATTCCCGACGACAAGGTGCTGATCCCGGGCCTCATAGATTCGACCACCAACTTTGTCGAGCACCCGCGCCTGATCGCGCAGCGGATCTGCCAATACGCCGACATCGTCGGCCGCGAGCGGGTCATTGCCGGCACCGATTGCGGCTTCGCCACCTTCGCCGGGCAGCAGAACCCAGTGGTGCCGTCGGTGGTGTGGTCGAAGCTCGCCGCCCTCGCCGAGGGCGCGCGCATCGCCACTGCCCGATTGTGGGGATAAACAGCGGGCCGCCGCGATCCGCCGGCACCGTAGGCGTCGTCGCAATTCTGTCATCCCAGTGTCATCCAGCGGGCACCGGAATCCGTTAAACGCGGGCATACCTGTTCGATGCCCGGAGGCCCTTTGCCGCGGAAACACAACTGCCGAACCTTTCGCCGGACGCGATTTGAGCACGGCTCGTTTGTCTGCGTCTACGCGCACCACGTACCGGGGCGCCTGCGGCTCAGGCTGGCGCTGTCGCGCGACGATCGCGCTGTCCTGAGCGCCGCATCCCGTACGCTGCTGACAATCCCGGCAGTGAGTTCGGTTTGTCCACACTTCCTGACCGGAAGTGTCATCATTCACTACGATTCGTCGTTACTGCCACCGATGGCGCTGTGCGAATCGATACGGCAGCTCGGCTTTATATCTGCTGCCGCGACAAACTACGCTGTCTCTGCAGCCTCCCTCACAGAGCGCGTCGCTGACGCCGCCATTGGTAGACTGTTCGAACGCGTTGTCGAGTCGCTCGCGCTAGCCGCGATCGCAGCCGTGATCTGAATCGCTGGAAATCGAACGGCGACCAAAAATCGGGCCCGGCGAGTTCCGCCGTGGGACGCTGCAGCCGTTTGCGGCCGAGGCGTTGTCGAGGGCTCGTTCTGGCCGCGGTCATCGCATTGCCGCGCCAGTCAAATTCGCTGCCGATCAGGGCGCCGATCCAGAGCGCCGGCAGCAGCATGTCGCGTATCAACAATGCGATCGGCATGCGCCAGGAGCGATGCCAGCCGGCGTGAGCGGCTAGCGCCATCTCGCTGGCAATGGACCCTGCCACAACGATCGAAACCGCCGCGACGACGCTCACTCCATAGCCCGAGGCGGCGATCGCGCCAGCCATTGCCGGAAGCGCGCTGCCGACAAAGACCTCGGGCAGAAACAGCCAGCGAAAGGTTACCCGTCGCAGTCGCGCCCAGCGCAATTGGCGCGACCAGACCTGCGCCGCAGACCGCCAGCCGAGCGGCTGCTCGAAGGGGCTGTCGACCAGATGCACCTTTCGCCCGGCCCCTCGCACCATCTTTGTCGTCGCCGCGTCCTCGGCATCCTCGGCCGCGAGCGTTCTGATGCCGCCGGCCTCATCGACCAGGTCGCGCCGGAACAGCATCGTCTTGCCCTGCGCAAAGCCGAAACCGAGGCTCTCGCTGGCGTATTGGTAGCGCGCCTGCAGCGTGTTCAAGAAAGCGCATTCGATCTCGGCCCAGAAATTATGCGGCCGCGCGGCGATCGGCATCGAGCAAACGGCGCCGGTGTCCGGTCGCCAGCGCGCCAGCAAGCGCCGGATGTAATCGGGTGGCATCAGCACATTGCTGTCGGCCATGACGATCCATTGATGCCGCGCCGCGTTCCACCCTTTGATGACATTATTGAGCTTCGGATTGCGGCTGATCCTGTTGTCGCCGACAAGCACTCGCGCCGGTATTTCGGGATAATCGTCGATCAGGTCGTGCAGAAGCGGCAGGACGGGATCGTCCTCGCTTGCGACACAGAAGATGATCTCGTAATGCGGGTAATCGACCCGGAAGCTGGAACCCAGCGTCTCCGCCGCGAAATTGTCGATGCCGCAGACCGGCCGCAGCAAGGTGACAGGCGGCTCGGGCTCTGATCCTGCCGCGGGTGTGTACAGGCGCAAGCGGAACGCCGCCGCCAGCAGCGTGAAGAGGTGGCAGCCAAGTAAGGCAACACAGAACCCGGCTGCCCAGCTCGCGACGCTCATTCCCGAATATCCCGGATCCGCGTCAACACGCACGCATTCGATGGCAAATCCACCACGGTCCGGCGGGGAGCTATCACACTGGCGTGACGGTTCGGCGACAATAGATGTCAATAACTACATATTGAGGTACGGAAAACTGTAATATACTGCTGCTAGATACCCGGTCAGCGCAAATGCGCTCGATCGGGGATGCCGTGAACGACATCGTGCCGCTTTTTCACTACCGCGCCATTTGGCTGTCCGACATCCATCTCGGCACGCGCGGCTGCAAAGCCGACTATCTGCTCGACTTCCTCCGCAATAACGACGCGGCGACGATTTATTTGATCGGCGACATCATCGACGGCTGGCGTCTTCGCAAATCATGGTATTGGCCGCAATCGCACAACGACATCATCCAAAAGCTGTTGCGCAAGGTGCGCAAGGGCACGCGGCTCGTCTATGTGCCCGGCAACCATGATGAATGGCTGCGCGATTACCTGCCGTTGATGTTCGGCGGGATCGAGGTGGTCGACGAAGCGGTCCACGTCACCGCCGACGGGCGGCAGCTGCTCGTCATCCACGGCGACTGGTTCGACATGGTGGTCAGGCACGCGCGCTGGCTCGCGGTCCTCGGCGACGGCGCCTACACGCTGGCCTTGTGGGTCAATCACCATTTCAACAAGCTGCGGCGGCTGCTCGGCTACGAATACTGGTCGCTGTCGGCGGTCCTGAAGCTGAAGGTGAAGAACGCCGTGCAGTACATCGGGTCCTTTGCCGACGCGCTGACCGAGGAGGCCCGCAGCCGCCAACTCGACGGCGTCGTCTGCGGCCATATTCATCACGCGGAGATCCGCGAGCTCGACGGGGTGCTTTACTGCAACGACGGCGACTGGGTGGAAAGCTGCACCGCCCTGGTCGAGCATTTCGACGGCCGCCTCGAGATCGTCTATTGGGCCGAGCGGCGCAGCTTCGAGGCCATCGCCGCGGTCATGCCGGAGAGAGAGCTGGTCGAGGCCTAATAGCTTTCCGCTGCGCCTCGTTGCGCTAAACTCCCCCCGTAACGGCGGCATTTGGGAGCCGCCGCGGGAGGGGAGCGTAAACATGCAGGCGGATTACGTGATCATCGGCGCCGGCTCGGCGGGTTGCGTCTTGGCCAACCGGCTGACCGAGGATCCCACCACCCGGGTATTGCTGATCGAGGCCGGCGGGCGCGACTGGAACCCGCTCATTCATATTCCGGCCGGCTTTATGAAGATGCTCGATCACAAGACTCTGAGCTGGCAGTTCAGGGCGGAGGCCTGCGACGGGCGCGAGATTATCTATCCGCGCGGCCGGGTGCTCGGCGGCTCCAGCTCGATCAACGGGCTTATCTACATCCGCGGCCAACCCGAGGATTACGACCACTGGGCGCAGCTCGGCAATCGGGGCTGGTCGTGGGACGATTGCTACCCCTTCTTCAAGAAGGCCGAGCGTTGGGGAGAGGGCCCGAGCGAGGTCCACGGCACCGAGGGTTATCTCTTCACCTCGCACATGGACCGCTCGCCGATCTGCGCCAAGGTGATCGAGGCTGGGATGGAGCTCGGGCTCGACTACCGCGAAGACGTCAACAATCTGCCGCCCGGCGCGCCCGACAGCATCGGCTGGTGTCAGCAGACCCGCGGCGGCCGGCGCCGGGCGAGCACCGCGCGCAGCTACCTCCGCCCGGCGCTGCGGCGACCGAATCTCGAGCTGGTGACGAAGGCGCTGGTGCACCGGGTGCTGTTTGACGGCAAGCGCGCGGTCGGCGTCGAGTTCTCCCGCGATGGCCATCTCGAGCACGCCGACGCCTTCCGCGAGGTCATCCTGTCGGCCGGCGCGATCGGCTCGCCGCACATCCTGCAGCTCTCCGGGGTTGGCGATTCCGAGCACCTGCAAAAGATCGGCGTCCCGGTCGCGCACGAGCTGAAGGGCGTCGGCAAGAACATGCAGGACCACTACGTCGTGCGGGTCACCTATCCGATCCACGGCATGGCGACGATCAACGAGCGGGCGCGCGGTTTGCCGCTCGCCGGCGAGGTGTTGCGCTATCTGGTCACCGGCAAGGGCATGCTGACCTATAGCGCGTCGCTCGTCGCCGCCTCGGTCAAGATCCTGGAGGAATCGGCCACCCCCGACGTGCAGATCTCGTTCGCGCCGGGCAGCTTCAAGGACGGCCAGATCGGCCAGCTCGAGGACGATCCCGGTCTTACCGGCGGGCCCTGGCAGATGCGCCCCCTGTCGCGTGGCTATGTCGAAGTGACCTCGTCCCGGCCGGGCGACCCGCCGAAGATCAATCCACGCTACCTGTCGGAAGAGAGCGACCGCCGTGCGATTATCGGCGGGTTGCGCTTCGTCCGCCGAATCTTCAACGCGCCGGCCTTGCAGCCCTATGTCGGCGAGGAAAGGTTGCCGGGAGCGCAGGTGCAGAGCGACGACGAACTCCTCGATTACGCGCGGCGCAACGGCAACACCGTCTATCACGCCAGCTGCACCTGCATGATGGGCCAGCACGCGATGAGCGTGGTCGACGACGAGTTGCGCGTGCACGGGATCGAGGGGCTGCGGGTTATCGACGCCTCGGTGATGCCGGCGGTGACCTCGACCAACACCAACGCGCCGACGATCATGATCGCCGAGAAGGGCGCGGTCGCGATCAAGAGCGCCGCCCGGCAGAAGCTGGCGGCGTAGCGTAAGTTTCCCTCTCCCGCACCGCGGGAGAGGGTGCCGAGGGCTATGGTCCGAGGCGGGTGAGGGTGTCGATAAGCGAAAAGACCCTCACCCGGCCTCCGCTGTCGCGTCGGCCACCCTCTCCCCCAATGCGGGAGAGGGGTCTTAGGAGAGATGCACATGAAGGCGGACTACATCATCGTCGGTGCCGGCTCGGCCGGCTGTGTGTTGGCCAACCGGCTCAGCGAGGATCCGCACAATCGGGTGCTGCTGATCGAGGCCGGCGGGCCGGACCGCAACCCGCTAATCCACATTCCGGCCGGCTATGTAAAGCTGCTCGACCACCCGACCCTGACCTGGGGCTTCACCGCCGAGCCCGATCCCGGGGTCAACAACCGCGCCATCCTCTATCCGCGCGGCAAGGTGCTCGGCGGCTCCAGCTCGATCAACGGCATGGTCTATGTCCGCGGCCAGCCCGAGGATTTCGATCATTGGGGCCAGCTCGGCAATCGCGGCTGGTCGTGGGACGACGTATTGCCGTATTTCAAGCTGGCCGAAAGCTGGCAGGGCGGCGCCGACGAATTTCATGGGCATGGCGGGCCGCTGTTGACCTCGCGCACCTCGGACAAGCCGGCGTTGTGCGAGCTGATCATCGCGGCGGGGCAGCAGATCGGCCTCGAGTATCGCGACGACGTCAACCGGCTGCCGCCCGGCTCGCCTGGCGGCATCGGCTGGGTGCAGCAGACCCGGCGCGGCCGCCGCAGGCAGAGCGCGGCGCGCACCTATCTGCGGCCGGCTCTAAGGCGGCAGAACCTCGAAGTCGTCACCAACGCGCTGGTGCATCGCGTGCTGTTCGACGGCAAGCGCGCCATCGGCGTCGAGTTTTCGCGCGGCGGCAATACGGTGCGGGCGACCGCGGCGGTCGAGGTCATCCTCGCCGCCGGCGCGATCGGCTCGCCGCATATCCTGCAATTGTCCGGCGTCGGCGATCCCGACCATCTCGGCCGGATCGGCGTGCCGGTCGCGCATGCGCTGTCCGGCGTCGGCAAGAATTTGCAGGATCATTTTCTCGCCCGCGTCACCGCCGAGGTGGCCGGTATCGGTACCGCGAACGAGAAATCGCGCGGCCTGCCGTTTTTCGGCGAGCTGATGCGCTATGTCTTCGCCGGCACCGGGCTTCTGACCTACGCCGCCTCGCTGGTCGCCGCCTCGGTCAAGGTGCTGGAGGAATCGGCGACCCCGGACGTGCAGATCCTCTTCGCCAATGCCAGCTTCGCGCCGGGGCCGATCCGCAAGCTCGACACCAGGCCGGGCATGACCGGCGGCATGTGGCAGATGCGGCCCTTATCGACCGGCTATGTCGAGGCGAAGTCGGCCGACCCGCGCCAGGCGCCGGCGATCAATCCGCGCTATCTATCGCACGAGACCGACCGGCGCGCCGCGATCGGGGGCTTGCGCGCGGTGCGGCGGCTGTTCGCCGCGCCGGTGCTGGCGCCCTATCTGGTCGGCGAGATCCTGCCTGGCGCGAGCATCCAGAACGACGATGAGCTGCTGCACTACCTGCGCCAGACCGGCTCGACCGTGTTCCACGCCACCTGCACCTGCAAGATGGGCCGCGATCCGATGGCAGTGGTGGACGATCAGCTGCGCGTGCACGGCCTCGACGGGCTGCGGGTCATCGACGCGTCGGTGATGCCGGCGGTGACCTCAACCAACACCAACGCGCCGACCATCATGATCGCCGAGAAGGGCGCCGCCCTGATCCTCAAATCGGCGCGCCAGGCGCTCGCGGCTTGAACTAACTGGTAGGGCGGAAAAGCGAAGCGCATTCCGCCGACCCGCTATTAGGTTGCATGTCGCTTCAGTCCGCGGTGACCAGCCTCACAGATTCGGGCAATGGCGGAATGCGCTGCGCTTTTCCGCCCTACGAAGTCTTCGCGTCTTCGTATTCCGGGACGCGGTAGTAGACCCAGACCAGGTTCAGCGCCATCACCGCCGCGGTTAACAGGAACACCCAGTGGAGGCCAAAGGAGGCGGCAATCGCGCCGCCGATCAGCGGCCCGAGCGAGTTGCCCATGAACATCGCCGAAGAGGTCATGCCGTAGACGGCACCGCGCTCGGCGCGCGAGACGAGGCGGCCGACCAGCGCATTCGCCGCCGGCAACAGCCCGCCGATGAACAGCCCGACCGCGAAGCGCTCGGCGGTGAACGCCCAGTAATTGTCGGTGAAGGCCTGCGGCAGGGTCGTCAAGGTGCCGCCCAACAGGCAGATCAGCAATACCCGGCGATAGCCGATCACGTCGCTGCGGTTGCCGAGAAACGGCGCCGAGATCACGTTGGCGAGCCCGGTGATCGAGAAGGCGATGCCGGCCAAGGTGGCGAGGTTCGGCACCGCGCCGAGCATCTCCTTCACGTAGAGCGTGACGATCGGCTGCACCGTGCGCACCCCGAACTGCGCCATCAGCAGCACGAAGAACAGCGCCAACAGCGCCGGGGTGGTGACCAGGGCGAAGAGCGCGTTGAAGGTCGAGCGCCCGCCGCCGCCCCGCTTCGGCCGGGCAAACTCCTCCCGCACCAGGAACCAGACCAGACCCAGCGCCAGGAAGATCGTCGCCGAGGTGCAATAGAACGGTATGCGGTAGCTGCCGGTCAGATCGGCGAGGATCCCGCCGATGATCGGGCCGACCAGCGAGCCCACAAGCTGGCCGGTGCTGAGCCAGCCCAAGGAATAGCCGAGCCGCTCCTCGGGCACCTGGCTGGCGACGAGCGCGATCGCCGCGCTGGAAAACCCGGCGAAGACCCCCATCAGCGCACGGAAGGCGAAAAACTGCCAGACATTGCCGGCGGCGCCCATCAGCGCCGTGAACAGGCCGATCGCCAGGCTCGATCGCAGCAGCATCAATTTGCGGCCGTGCCGGTCGGCGACGGTGCCCCACAACGGCGAGGCGAAGGCGGCGATAAACGAGGTGACGCCGTTCAGGATGCCGGCCCAGATGTCGATCCCGCTCTCGCTCTCGACCCCGAGCACCGGCAGGAACAGCGGCATGATCGGGGTCAGCATCGAGAACGCCATGGTCATCACGAACTGGATGCCGACCATCGCCCACAGCGTGTGTCGCCAATAGGCGGCGGCGCCCTCGACCTCCGCGGCGGCCGCTGCTTCGTTGGTGATCGCTTCGGCCTGTTGCTCGGCCATGCTCCTTAGTCTGCCCCCTCGGCCGGATGCTGCCCGGTATCGTGATTGTAATGGGTAAAGCGCCCCGGCATCATGCATTCGTCCTGCCTGCGAAAGCGGGAATGACGAACCGGAAGGACGGTCACGGCATGAAATTCGGCATTTTCTACGAGCTGCAATTGCCGCGCCCCTGGCAAGAGGGCGGCGAATTTCAGCTCTATCAGAACGCGCTCGACCAGGTTGAACTGGCCGACCGGCTCGGCTACGACTACGCCTGGGAAGTCGAGCACCATTTTCTCGAAGAGTATTCGCATTCGCCCTCGCCGGAGGTGTTTCTCGCCGCCGCCAGCCAACGCACAAAGCGGATCCGCCTCGCCCACGGCATCATGCAGTTGACCACGACCCACCCGGCGCGTTGCGCCGAGCGCATCGCCGCGCTCGACCTGATCAGCAAGGGCCGGGTCGAGTTCGGCACCGGCGAGAGCGCCAGCCTGACCGAGCTGGAGCCGTTCGGCGTCGCCTATGACGAAAAGCGCGCGGTGTGGGAGGAGGGGCTCCGGGCGATCATCCCGATGTTCAGGGACGGCGGCTGCGAGCATCACGGCAAGTATTTCGACATGCCGCTGCGCAATGTCGTGCCGAAGCCCTTGCAGAAGCCGCACCCGCCCTTGTGGGTCGCCTGCTCGGCGCTGGAGACGATCGAGATGGCCGGGCGCCGTGGCCTCGGGGCGCTCGCCTTCCAGTTCCTGTCGGCCGATGCGGCGCATGCCTGGGTCCACGCCTACTACAACGCCTTCACCAAGCGGCAGCAGAAGCTGGCCGATTACGTCACCAACCCGAACATTGCGATCGTCAGCTATTTCATGTGCGCCGAGACCGATTCGGAGGCGCGCCGCCGCGCCGACGGCATCCCGTTCTTCCAGTTCGCGCTGCGCTTTTACGGCCAGAGCGCGACCCGCACGCGGCCGCCCCCCGGCACGGTCAATCTTTGGGACGAGTACGAGAAATGGAAGCGCGCCAACCCCGAGGGGCACGCACGCGCCTTGGCGGGCGGGCTGATCGGCTCGCCCGAGACCCTGCGCAACAAATTGCGCAAATTCGAGACCTCCAATATCGACCAGGTCATCTTCCTGAACCAGGCCGGCAAGAACACGCACGAGCATATCTGCGAGAGCCTGGAGCTGTTCGCCCGTGAGGTCATGCCCGAATTCCACGCCAACATCCCGGCGCACGAGGAATGGAAGGCGAAGGTGCTGGCGCGCGAGATCGAGCTCGAGGAGATCGACACCCAGCCGTTCCGCGATCGCTACGGTCCCAATTCGGTGCGGCTGACCCCGGCGCAGGCGGCGGAATGACATTTGCCGGCGGTGCGTGCTCCCGCCGAAACATCAGATAGGCCGAATTAGGCGCCTAAAGGCGGGCGTGGAATCGGCCCCGCACCCGTCCCCTGCCTCCGCTTACTAAACGCGATTTCATCTTCAGGAGAGCCGATCGCCACGTTGCGCGCAGATGATGCCGCAGGCACCAACCCGTGGCGCGAGGACCGCATGGACGTAGTCGAGATAACGCGCCCCGGCGCGGATTTGGGCGGCACCATGACGCAAATGCGAACGTGGCTCGATCATCATCAAGTCGAACCCGCTTTGTTCGAGCTGGGTTTTCTCCCTGGCCGGCGGATCCGCTTCCGCTTTCAGTTTCAGAGGGCAAGCGAGGCGTCGACGTTCGCCAGAGTTTTTGACGGCGAGGTGTTTAGCGAGCAGGACGAAGCCGCTGATTGACGGTTGCCCGTGCGTTTGTTCTCGGCGTTTCCGCCCGAGACCTCGGAAGGGGCAGCGCATCTAGGCAGAGCGCTGCGCCGGGCATAGCTCGTGCCATAGGCAAGATCGCCGGCCCCGACGGCCATCTGTGTCCGTCTAGCGGGCCGTGCTAAGAACGTCGACAGGATTGCGACAGGGCAACCCCCGCTAGCGAGCACGGGAAGGCATACGCGATGAGTTTCGGCATCGGACAGCCTGTCACGCGCAAGGAGGATCCGCGCTTTTTGACCGGGCGCGGCCGCTACGTCGCCGATATCGATCTCGCGCGGCAGCTCTATGCCGTGTTTTTGTATTCGCCCCATGCGCATGCCCGGATCCGCGCGGTGGATGCCGAGGCGGCACGGCGCGCGCCCGGCGTCCACACGGTGCTGACCGGGCAGGAATGGGTCGCGGACGGGCTCGGCACCCTCGATCCCGAGGCAATGCCCGAGGATATGGGGGGGCCCAAGGGTCACCGCACAAAGCGTCCGCCGCTTGCGATCGATCGGGTGCGCTATGTCGGCGAGCGGGTCGCGGTGGTGATCGCCGCCAGCGAAGACCTCGCGCGCGACGCGGCCGAGCTGGTCGCCGTCGACTACGAGGTATTGCCCTCTGTAGTCGCCGCCGCGGATGCTGTCCGTCCCGGCGCGCCACTCGTTCATGACGACATTCCCGGCAATGTCTCCGTCACCATCAGCATGGGCAATCCCGGGGCGGTCGACCCGGCCTTCGCGCGCGCAGCCCACATCGCGAAGATGGCGCTGATCAACAACCGCGTCACCGCGGTCACGATGGAGCCGCGCGGCTGTATCGCCGATTACGATGAGGGCACCAGGCGCTACACCCTCTACACCAGCACGCAGCATGTGCACGGCGTGAGGCACCTGCTCGCGCATCAGATCCTGCATGTCCCCGAAAGCCGCATCCGCGTCGTCGCCCGCGATGTCGGCGGCGGCTTCGGCATGAAGGGGCAGCTCTACCCGGAGGAAGCGATTGTCGTCTGGGCGGCGCGTCGCGTCGGGCGACCGGTCAAGTGGATCCCGTCGCGCATGGAAGCACTCCTCGGCGACAATGACGGGCGCGATCAATTCGTCGAACAGGCCGAGCTGGCGCTCGCCGCCGACGGCAGCTTTCTGGGCTTTCGTTGGACCGGCATGCACAATGCCGGCGCCTATATCGAGGGCGCCGGAGCGATCCCGATCATTTTCTCGCTGAAGCTCGCCTCGACGGTCTACGACATTCCCGCGGTCGCGGTGACCAGCCGCCTCGTCCTCACCAACACCGCGCCCACCGTGCCATATCGCGGCGCCGGCCGACCCGAGGCGGTCTACCTGATCGAGCGGCTGATCGACCGTGCCGCCCGCGAGATGCGTCTCGACCCGGCCGAGCTGCGGCGCAAGAACTTCATCCGCCGCTTCCCGTACCAGACCCAGACCGGCTGGACCTATGACAGCGGCGACTATGCCGCGGCGATGGCGAAATGCCGGGCGCTGGCCGACTGGGACGGCTATGCCGAAAGACAAGCGGCGACGGTCGCCGCGGGGCGGTTGCGCGGCCGCGGCATCGTCTACTACACGGACAACACCGGCATCTTCAACGAGCGCATGGAGCTGCGCTTCGATCCTTCCGGCGAGGTGACGGTTGTCGCCGGCACCCTGTCGCACGGCCAGGGGCACGCGACGAGTTATGCGCAGATGGTGTCGGACTGGCTCGGCGTGCCGGCGGAGCAGATCCATCTTGCCCAGGCCGACACCGACGAGGTCGCGATCGGCCGCGGCACCTATGGCTCGCGCAGTATGATGGTCGGCGGCAACGCATTGCGCGCCGCGGCCAACGAGGTGATAGAGCGGGGCAAGCGCTTTGCCGCGCATTTCATGGAGGTCGATGCCGCCGACATCGCCTTCGATGTCAGCTCCGATGGGGGCAATTTCACGATCGCCGGCACCGACCGGACGATGCCGCTGTCGCAGGTCGCGCAGATGTCGTTCATCCCGATGGGCCTGCCGGCGGGACTGGGTGTCGGTTTGCAGGGCGTCGGCGCGGCGGCCGCCGACGTGCCGAGCTTTCCGAACGGCTGCCACATCTGCGAGGTCGAGGTGGATCCCGAGACCGGCAAGGTCGCGCTCGACCGCTACAGCGTCGTCGACGACATCGGCACGGTCATCAACCCGCTCCTGGCGCGCGGCCAGATCATGGGCGGCGTCGCGCAGGGGGCGGGACAGGCGCTGATCGAAGACGTGATCCACGACCCCGACAGCGGCCAGCTGCTGACGGCGTCGCTGTTGGATTACGGCATCCCGCGGGCCGACAATCTGCCGGCGATCGCGACGGATTTCAGCCCGGTCGCGAGCCTGTCGAACCCGCTCGGCATCAAAGGGGTAGGCGAGGGCGGCACGGTCGCCGCGACCCCGACCGTGATGAACGCGATCGTAGATGCCTTGGCACCGCTTGGCGTTACCGATGTGCCGATGCCTGCCACCCCCGAGCGGGTGTGGCAGGCGATCCATGCGCAAGCTTCAGTTCGGAGTTGACTCGGCCGGGTAGCCGATCGGTTCTCACGCAAATATCGGCAGCTAAGCGCCGACTCCGGTCATCGGCTGCCTTTGACCAATCGAGTAAGATCGGCCCAAAGCGGTCCATCCTGACGAACTGGTTGATTTTTCAAGCCATTCAGTGGGGGTAAAAAAAGGTAAGGGTCGCGGATCGTGTAGGACTCGCCCATCACCCAGGGGCCTTGTGAGCATCCCGCACTCGATCAGCTCGTAACAAGCGCCGACCGACTCCGTCACCTTGCGCTGCATCACTGCGATCGCGCCGGGATCGGCCTCGCCCTGAGTGACGCCAACGGCTAAGGGCGGTTCGTTTTCGCCGGTGGCTTCGCTTCATTGTCGGATAGAGCGGCTCGGTCAAGGTCGACGCAGCGCTTCCCGGACGACAACCTTCGGTGTGAGGCGTTACATCGCGCTGCGGGACGCGCTCGGCAGGCAGGGGGAGAACCGTACTCGGCTCGACTAGCGCGTCCAGATTCAGCGATCGAGAAACAAAGGCATTGACCTAAGTGTTTCTAGCCCATAACTTAGGTGTGTGCCTAACCAACAGCTCACCCGGGTCTTCCAGGCCCTGACCGATCCCACCCGCCGGGCCGTGCTCGAACGGCTGACGCGCGGCCCGGCGGCGGTGAGCGAACTCGCCCAACCGTTCAAGATGGCGCTGCCCTCCTTCGTGCAGCACCTCGGCGTGCTGGAGGATTGCGGTCTGGTACGCTCGAAGAAAGAGGGGCGGGTGCGCACCTACACTCTGGCGCCGCAGCCGCTGGAGGCGGCGGAGCACTGGCTTTCGGCACAGCGCGCCCATTGGGAGCGCCGCCTCGATGCGCTCGACGAATTCCTGAAAACCCTCAAGAAGTAGCAGCGATGCCCCGCCCCATTACCCATAACCCGGATCCGAAACTCGACCTCGTGCTGGAGCGCGTCGTCGACGTCCCGCCGAAGCTGGTCTGGGCCGCATGGACCACGCCGGCGTACCTCAAGAAATGGTTCACGCCGGCGCCCTGGCGGACGGTCGATTGCGAAATCGACCTGCGCCCCGGCGGCATCTTCCGCACGGTAATGCGCTCGCCCGAGGGACAGGAATTGTCCCACGCCGGCTGCTACCTCGAAGTGGTCGAGAATGAAAAACTGGTCTGGACCGGCGCGTTAGGGCCCGGCTATCGCCCGCAGAAAGCAGGCTTCGCGCCGCTGTTCACCGCGGTGATCCTGCTCGAACCGCACGGCGCCGGCACGAAATATACCGCGATCGCGATCCACGGCGAGGAAGAAGGCGCCAAGAAGCACGCGGAGATGGGCTTCCGTGACGGCTGGGGCAAAGCCCTCGACCAGCTCGTCGCCCTCGCCAAGACGATGTGAGCTTTCGGTGAAAGCGGGGCGGCGGCTATGGCCGCCGCCGCCCGGTCAATCGACACCCGCGCCTTATTGCGCGGCGGCGCGCATCGGTAGATGCGATTTGAGGAAGCCGCGCACCCGGTCGATCGTGCGTTCCTTCAGCTCCGGCGGCTCCCGCCACGGGAAGACGGTGATCTCGGCATTGGGCGCCAGCGAGGCAACATCGATCGAGGTCTGCAGCGGATGCGACGGCGTGTCGTCCGGCAGCACCAGGATCGGCGTCCGGCGGTTCTTGATGAACTCGCGCGGCACGCTGTACAGAAAATCCGGTTGCACCCGCCAAAGGCTGTGCAGGTATTTCTCGATCGTTTCGCTCGTCACGTCCGGCCGCCGCTTCCGGAAATCGGGAAGCCAATTCTCGTGACTGTGCCGGACCATGACCTCAGGGTCCTCCGGCCGGTGCCCGACGGTCTGGCAGAATACCGCGGCGACGACGCGTTCGGGCGCCCGTTCGAGAAGCTTCCCGGCAAAGCAACCGCCGATGCAGTAGCCCATGTAAAAGAATTCGCGGATGCCGAGATGGTCCATCAGCCCGAGCTGGTCGTCGGCAAACGCATCCCATGCCTTGTCGACCGGGACCGGGCCGGTGCTTTCGCCGCCATTGGCGTTGCGCTGATCCATCGTGATGCAGCGGAAGTCGTTCTTGAACGCCTCCACGGCGTTGAACACCGCGGTCGGCCAGTTGCTGACCCGCGAGTTCAACCCGCCGCCGGGGGTGACCAGCAGCGGGAAGCCGGAGCCGGCCTCCTCGTAGCGGATGCGAACGTCGCCCTTTTCATAGAACGGCATGGCGGTCTCCCTTTCCCATGGTGCTCACGCGCGTGCCCTCGGCAGCACGGACGCGCACCAGGGATTCTAAGCCAAACCCGCGGAATTTCGGAAGCTTTTCAAATTGGGGCTCAGCCCGCCACCGCGCGAACGAAGCGCTCTACCTCGGCCTCGTCGTTGTAGTAGTGGACGCTGGCGCGGACGAGCGCGTCCAATCCGCGCGCGGGCAAATCGAGCGCTGGCGCGCGCGGCGAGCGGGAGACGTGGACGTTGATGTTCATGGCGGACAGCCGGTCGCGCGTCTGGTCCGGCGCTTCGCCCTCCTTCAGGAAACTGACGATCCCGCACTGCTCGACGCCGAGATCGTGCACGCTCAAATCGTTTAGCTTCTCGAGCTCCCGGCGCAGTAGCGCACCGAGCGCCTTGACCCGCGCCTCGATCGCGTCGATGCCGACCCGCATCGCATAGCGGGCGGCAACGGCCAGGCCGATCTGGCCGGCGACCGACCGCTCCCAGTTTTCGAACCGGCGCGCGTCGTCGCGGAGGGCGTAGGTGTCGGCATCGGCCCAGGAAGCGGCTGCGAGATCGATGAAGGGAGGTTCGAGCATTCCGATGGTGTCGCGCCGCACGTAGAGGAAGCCCGTGCCGCGCGGCCCGCGCAGATATTTGCGGCCCGGGGCGGAGAGCATGTGGCAGCCGATCTGCCGCACATCGACCGCGAGCTGGCCGACCGACTGGCAGGCATCGAGTAGATAGAGGATGCCGTGGCGCGTGGCGATGCGACCGATTTCGGCCGCCGGATTGACGAGGCCGCCTTGCGTCGGCACGTGCGTGATTGCGATCAGCTTGGTGCGCGGACCGATCGCGCGTTCGAGCGCGGCGAGGTCGACCTGCCCGGAGGCGTCGCTGCCGACGACGTCGATCTCGATCCCGACGCGCACCTTCATCTGCAGGAATGCGAGATAGTTCGACAGGTACTCGGCCCGCGCGGTGACGACGCGGTCGCCGGCCCGGAACGGCACCGCATAGAACGCCATGTCCCAGGCGCGCGTCGCGCTTTCGACAAACGCGATCTCGTCCCGGTGCGCGCCGATCAGCGCGGCGATGGCGTCGTAGACATCGGCGATGCGATCGGCCGCTTCGACCATGGCCTCCATGCCGCCGATAGCTGCCTCGCGCGTCAGATGGTTCGTCACCGCGTCGAGCACCGGGCGCGGCGGCAAGGCCATGCCCGCATTGTTGAAGTGGAGGACATTGGCCACGCCGGGCGTGTCCGCTCTGAGCAACGGCACGTCGAGCGTCATGTTCATGACGGCCCCCTAGGGGGCTCCGACCAGCTGGCTCTCGACGGTCCGAGGGTCGTCGACATCGAGATCGATAAGCTCGCCGGGGAAGGGCGTCGCGGTCATCTGCGTTGCGCCCTCCGAAGAGAGAAGGCGATGCCACGCGCCCCGCGGAACGACGGCGACCGTTCCAGCACGGAGCGCAAAAGATTGCAGCCCGTCCTCGCGCACGATGTCCAATGTCGCAGCGCCGTCGAGGATGTGAACCAGCTCGTCGCCGGTGAGATGGGATTCCCAATGATCCTTGCCTGAGAACTTGATGGCGAACAGGGCTCCGTCGCGATAGGAAGCCAACCGTGCGCCGCTCCCCTTTCGATCCGCCGCTGTCGACTGCGGGGTCCGCCGGAACATCGTCAGCTTCGCGAGTTCTGTGTTGAGATCGACGATGCTGGGCGTTCCGCTTTCCATTTCACGCCGGCTTGCGCCTGCCGACCGGGGGTCGTCGACATCGAGCTCGATGACCTCGCTAGGGGAGGGCGTCGCCGTCATCAGCGTCACGCCCTCCGGTGAATGAAAGCGGTGCCACGCGCCCTGCGGAATGACGGCGATCATCCCGGCGCGGAGCGCGAAAGATTGCGGCCGGTCCTCGCGCGCGATTTCCAGGGTCGCTGCGCCGTCGAGGATGTGGATCAGTTCGTCGCCGGTCAGATGGGATTCCCAATGACCCTTCCCCGCGAACTTGGTGGTGAAAAGGCCACCGTCGCGGTAGGCAGCCAATCGTCCGCCGCTCCCCTTTCGATCCGCCATCGTCGATTGCGGGGTGCGGCCACGGAACATTGTCAGCTTCGCGAGTTCCGCGTTGAGATCGATGATGCTGGGCGTTCCGCTTTCCATTTCTCCCTCCATTGCTGGCCCCGCGCAAAGCCGCGCCCTCCTCAAAGCGGGTTCGGGCCGACGACTTTCCAGCGATAGCGCTGGAAGAGTTTGTCGCGCTCGTCATCATTGGTTGGGCGGCGTTCCGAGAGGGCCTCAAGCAAGCCGCCGGCGGCGGCTGGGGTGTAGAGAAACAGGACGCTCCCGGTTTCGCTGCCGGTATTCTTCCAGGCATGCGGAATGTCGCGCGGGAAGAAGGCGCAGGTGCCGGGCCCACCGATTGTGATCTCATCGCCGATCTTGAAGGTGAACTCCCCGGCGAGCACCCAGGCGACCTCGTCGCTGTCGCGGTGCAGATGAAAGAGGCTCGCGGTGCCGGCGGGCAATGTTTCCTCGAACAGCATGATGCTCTCATCGGTTTCGCGGCCGAGAAGCTTTAAGGCAAAGGAGCGGCCGGGTGTCGGCGAGTCGAAATGCTTCCCGCCGCCCGCGGGTACGACAAAGCCTGTTGTTGGGGTCATGCTGTTGTCCTCCCTGCGGCGCGCGCCAGTGCCCTTCTGTTCGAACCGGAGATACGCATTCACCCTGGTCGGCAATAGCCATAAAATATTGCGGGTGTCGTTCAAGGAACTTGAAATGCAGCGACCGGGGGCGCCCAGCCTCGATCAGCTCACCGTTTTCCTTACGGTGGTCGAGGCGGGCAGTTTCGCGGCGGCGGGCCGTCGGCTCGGGCGCGCTACATCCGCGGTCAGCTACGCGATCGCCAATCTTGAACAGCAGCTCGGCGTGCAGCTGTTCGATCGCGACCAGGCGCGGCGACCGGCATTGACCGAGGCCGGCGCCGCCGTCCTGTCGGAAGCTCGTTCAGTCTCGGTTGGCGTCGACAATTTGCGCGCCAAGGTCAAGGGACTGCTCGATGGGCTGGAGGCGCAGATAACTCTCGCCGTTGACGTAATGCTGCCGACGGCGCGGCTGGTCGATGCAATGCAGGCACTCGAAGCGACGTTCCCGACAGTGACCTTGCGACTGTATGTTGAAGCGCTGGGAGGCGTGACCCAGCTCGTCCACTCCGGCATTGCCGATATCGGTATCGCCGGCGTGGACGCGACCCTTCCGGGCATCGAACGGATCAAGGCTGGCGGCGTCGACCTCATTCCCGTGGCTGCGCCAAGCCACCCTTTGGCGGCGGGTCACGCGCTGCCCGGAGCAGCGCGGAATTTTGTGCAGCTCGTGCTGACCGACCGCTCTACGCTGACAGCGGGTCGCGATTTTTCGGTTATCGGCGTCAGGACGTGGCGCCTCGCGGATCTAGGTTCCAAGCACGCCTTGCTTCTGGCTGGTATCGGTTGGGGCAACATGCCCGAGCCGATGGTCCGGGACGACCTTGCGGCAGGGCGCTTGAAGCGGCTCGAGCTTCCGGAATGGTTGGGCGGTTTTTATGCCTTCCACGCAATTCACCGCACGGATACGCCGCCGGGGCCTGCAGCCGCCTGGATGATTCGCCACTTTTCCCAGCAGGCGGCATTAGTATTCACCTGAGCGCCGCAGCTGGTTTACGGCGGAGCCTCGTAGCGGTTACCGAATGGGCTGAAAAGGCTCGCCAACAGGACGGCCAGGATTCCCGTCAGAAAGACGCCGTCGAAGGTTCCGGCGCCGCCGATCGAGGCAATAGGCGCACCCAGACCCTGTACCTTGTCGAGGTTGAGCAGGTCGGCGCCGATCAGCGCGCCCAGGCTTCCGCCGATATAGGCAATCGGGGCGGCCTCTGAGCGCGACAGTACAAGCGCCACGACAGCGCACGTGATCGGAGGGACAAAGATCGGCATGGCGATCCCCAGACCGGGAACCGGGTAGGCCAGCAAGTGACATATCGCGGCCACGCAGGCGACCGCGATGGCGCCCCGTATCCACAGACGATGGGTGATCAGCAGATAAAGCGAGACAAATACTGGAATGACCGCACCGCCGACATTTATCGCGATCAGCGTGCCGGGCCATTCGGCGGTTACCGGGATCACGTAGTGCATCCCGAAAAATTGCACTTCTTCTCTGGTCAGGATCTGCCGCGCGGGAAGCTCGACAACCGGAATGTTGAAATAGCTGCCGATCAGCGAGGCGAGCAGCACCAGAAAGGCGGCGCGCGAGCTGAGGCCGATGCGCAAAAAGGCATAGCGCAGCGCCCGCACCTCGATGACCACGATGAGTACGATCAGGATGGCCGCCAGAATGGAAAAATAGGACAGCGGCGAGGGCAGGTAGTGGGGGCTGTTCAAATGCATCGGGAGCCACCGCGGATAGCCAGTATGGGACTGCTGCTCGATCGTTCGCCTGCCATAGACTTAGGACGGCGAAGCCAATTCAGCAGCGAGTGCCAGGAGCGCGTCCGCAAGGGTCGTGTCAGTTCCTGCCGAAGATCGGCCAGCGCCCGCTGCAGATGATCTAACGCGTGTACGTAGTCGACGATTGCGTTCTCGGGCCGGTAATCGTCCTCCGCGCCTGTCCGCTCCGCGCCTCGCCGAGAACCGTGAGCCGGACTGGTCCGATCGCGGCTATACCGCTCGCATCGACAAGTATTGGATAATCATACCGTAATTTATTCCAGCGACCTGGTAGGGCCGGTGCGGAGGCGATGACGACGAGCGCTTCCGCATCGGCCCACGCCGCGACCGCTGGAGCCAGATTGTTGGCAAAAAGCGGGTTGCTAACGCCCGTGGTATACCATATGCCTTAGGCATGCCCTACGGTACGGCGCGGACTGCACCCAAACTCGAAATCCCGCGGCTGGACACCAGCACCAGCTTCGCCAAGGAAGCCTATGCCGCGCTGAAGCGGGCGATTACCGCGATCGACATCTACGACCACCCGGACGAGGTCAGGCTCGACGAGCGCCGGCTGTCGGAGGATCTCGGGGTCAGCCGCACTCCGATCCGCGAGGCGATGACGCTCCTCGAGCAGGAGGGTTTCGTCCGCACCCGGCCGCGCCGCGGCATCTACGTCGTCAAGAAGACAAAGCGCGAGATCGTCGAGATCATCACCGTGATGGCCGCGCTCGAAAGCATAGCGGCGCGGCTCACGGCCGAGCGCGCCTCGGATGCAGAGATCGCCGAATTGCGCCGGCTGATGGACGAGTTCCGTTGCGGGAATGATGGCGAGCGGCTTGACGAATATTCCGATGCGAACATCGCCTTTCACCAGGCGATCATCCGGATGAGCGGCTGTGCGCTGCTCGCCGAGATGACCGAAAACCTGTTCATCCACATGCGCGCCATCCGCAAGATCACGATCCATCAGGAGAACCGGGCGGCGCGCTCGATCACCGACCATATGCGCATCATCGAGGCGCTGGAGACGCGCGACGCGGGCCTTGCCGAGCGCCTTGCGCGCGAGCACACGCTGGGGCTCGCCCGGCATGTCGAAGAGCACGGCGATTTTCTCGACACGACAAAAGACCAAGGGATGGAGACATGAGCAAAGCCCTCGAAGGCGTCCGCATCGTCGATCTGGGTCACGTCCAGGCCGCACCGACCGCGACCCAGCTCCTGGCCTGGATGGGCGCCGAGGTGATCAAGGTCGAGATGCCCGGCCGCGGCGACATCACCCGCGGCCAATTGCAGGACGTGAAGGGCGCCGACAGCCTCTATTTTACGATGCTGAACTCGAACAAGCGCAGCATCACGCTCAATCTGAAATCGCCCAAGGGCAAGAAGGTGCTGGAGGAGCTGGTCCGCCAGGCGGACATCGTGGTCGAGAATTTCGGCCCCGGCGTGCTCGACCGGCAGGGCTTCACCTGGGCAAGGTTGCAGGAGATCAATCCGCGCGTGATCTACGCATCGATCAAGGGCTTTGGTCCCGGTCGCTACGCCGATTTCAAGGCCTATGAAAACGTCGCGCAATGCATGGGCGGGTCGGCCAGCACCACCGGCTGGGATGATGGGCCGCCAACAGTGACCGGCGCGCAGATCGGCGACAGCGGCACCGGCGTGCATCTCGTCGCCGGCATCCTCGCCGCGCTCTATCAGCGCGAGCGCACCGGCAAGGGCCAGCGTGTCGAGGTGGCGATGACCGACTCGGTGCTGAATTTGTGCCGGGTCAAGATGCGCGACCAGCAGCGGCTGGCGCGTGGCCCGATGCCGGAATACCCGAACAAGGAATTTGGCGCGGAGGTGCCGCGCGCCGGCAACGCCTCGGGCGGCGGCCAGCCCGGTTCGGCGCTGCGCTGCGCGCCGGGCGGCGCGAACGACTATGTCTACGTGATCATCCAGCCCCCCTCCTGGGAGCCGCTGATGAAGATCGTCGGCCGCGAGGAGTTGATCGAGGACTCGAATTATGCGACCCCGCAGGCGCGGCTGCCCCATATCCCGGAATGCTTCTCGATCATCGAGAAATGGACGATGACCAAGACCAAATTCGAGGTCATGGCGGCCTTGAACGAGGTCGATGTACCGTGCGGGCCGATCCTGTCGATGAAGGACATTTACGAGGACAAGGAGCTGTACGAGCGCGGCATGCTGGTCGAGGTCGACCACCCGACCCGGGGCCGCTACGTGCAGGTCGGCATGCCGATCAAATTGTCGGAATCGCCGGTCGAGGTGAAGCGCTCGCCGCTGCTCGGCGAGCACACCGACGAGGTGCTCGGCTGGCTCGGCTACGGCGAGGCCGACATCAAGGCGCTGCACGACGAGGGCGCGGTGTAGACTTGGATATAGATCGCATGCCCCCGTCGCTCACTCAGTTCTTCTCCGTCTCCGCCCTTGGGGGTGGAGAGGGCCGGGGTGAGGTGGGGGGTTTCCAGAGCGATTCCCTCCCAGCGCTCCGCGCTGGGCCCCGCCCTCTCCCCCCTGAAGGGCGGAGAGGGGCTTAAGGCCGAGCACATGCAATCCTCAGCAAAACACGACCGGCGCATCCATCCCGGCTCCGGCCGGCGCCGCGGCCTGGATCACCCGAAGGGCCGGCAGGTCGATCCGGGGGCGCTCGACGAGGTTCAGGCGTTGCTGGGCGACCGCGAACGGCGCCGCGATCTGCTGATCGAGCATCTGCACCTCTTGCAGGACCATTTCGGCTGCCTGCACGCGCGCCATCTGGTGGCGCTGGCCGAGGAAATGCGGCTGGCGCTGGCGGAGCTCTACGAGGTCGCTTCTTTTTATGCCCATTTCGACATCGTCATGGACGATGAGGCAGCGCCCCCGCCGATCACGGTGCGGGTCTGCGACAGCCTCTCCTGCGCGCTGTTCGGCGGCGAGCAGCTGATAACAGATTTGCGCTCGCGGTTCGGCGACGGGGTACGGGTTGTGCGGGCGCCGTGCATGGGCGGCTGCGACAAGGCGCCGGTCGTGGCGATCGGCCATGCGCTGCACGAGCACGCGACTGCGGACAATGTCGCCGCGGCGGTCGCGGCCGGCGCGACCCATCCCCATATCCCGGCCTATCCCGGGCTCGACCGCTATCGCGCCGACGGCGGCTATCAGCTGTTGCAGGCCTGCCTCTCGGGCACGCGCTCGGTCGAGGACGTTATCGGAGCGCTGGAGCATTCGGGCCTGCGCGGCCTCGGCGGCGCCGGCTTCCCGACCGGCCGCAAATGGCGCTTTGTTCTCCAGGAGCCGAAACCGCGGCTGTTCGCTGTTAATGGCGACGAGGGCGAGCCCGGCACCTTCAAGGACCGCTATTTCCTCGAAACCGACCCGCACCGTTTTCTCGAAGGGATGCTGATCGGCACCTGGGCGGTCGAGGCCGGTGAGACCTACATCTACCTGCGTGACGAATACCCGCAATGCCGCGAGATCCTGGAGAAAGAGATCGCCGCGATCGAAGCCGCCGGCCTCGCCCCGCACACCAAGATCCACCTCCGCCGCGGCGCCGGCGCGTATATCTGCGGCGAGGAATCGGCGATGCTGGAAAGCATCGAGGGCAAGCGCGGGCTGCCGCGCCACAAGCCGCCGTTTCCGTCACAGGTCGGGCTGTTCGGCCGGCCGACCCTGATCAACAATGTCGAAACCCTCTACTGGGTGCGCGACATCGTCGAGAAGGGCCCGGAGTGGTTCACCGGCCAGGGCCGCAACGGCCGCAAGGGGCTGCGCACCTTCTCAGTCTCCGGGCGGGTCAAGCGGCCGGGGGTCAAGCTGGCGCCCGCCGGCATCACCGCCCGCGAGCTGATCGACGAGTTTTGCGGCGGCATGGCCGAGGGGCACTCCTTCAAGGGTTACCTGCCCGGCGGCGCCTCGGGCGGCATCCTGCCGGCATCGAAGGCCGACATCCCGCTCGATTTCGGCACGCTGGAGGGCGAGGGGTGCTTCATCGGCTCTGCGGCGGTTGTCGTGCTGTCCGACAAGGACGACATGAGGGCGGTTGCGCTGAACCTGCTGCGCTTTTTCGAGGATGAGAGCTGCGGCCAATGCACGCCCTGCCGGGTCGGCACCGAAAAGGCCGTGGCATTGATGACCGAGCCGCGCTGGGACGAGGCGTTGCTGACCGATTTGACGCGGGTGATGGGCGACGCCTCGATCTGCGGTCTCGGGCAGGCGGCGATGAACCCGGTTAAGCAGGTGCTGAAGCATTTCCGCGAGGATTTGAGCCGGTGAGTACGGCCGAGTATAGGACGCAGATTCCCCTCGACATGTCGTTGGCCGACGAGTTGTCGCGCGACGACGTGATCGAGATGGCCAATCTGACGACCCAGCAAACCGGCATTCCCGGCACAATTTTCATCTCGACCGCAATGGGATCGCACGGACCGCGGGTCAAATACTTTGTCCGGCCGGGCCGGACGCAGCCGAGCTTTTCCGTGTCAGTTGGCGATCCACCGGCGGTGATGGCCAATAGCTTACCCGCCCGTGTTCTTCGGCAGCGCGCGCCCCAGGTGATCGAATGGGTGTCCCGGAACAGGGACGCGCTGCTGGATTTCTGGAATAACGGCGATACCTGGATGCAGCCTGAGGTCAACGACTTCATCCAACGACTTCAGCGCGTCTCAGTGGGGATTTGACATGAGCGAGCCGATCCGCTTCCTCCTCGATGGCGCTGAGGTCGAGGCGCAGCCGGGCGAGACGATCTGGCAGGTCGCCAACCGGCAAGGGGTCGAGATCCCGCATCTGTGCTGGCTGCCGAAGCCCGGCTATCGCGCCGACGGCAATTGCCGCGCCTGCATGGTCGAGATCGAGGGGGAGCGGGTGCTCGCCGCGTCCTGCATCCGCCATCCGACCGCCGGCATGAAAGTGCACTCGGCCAGCGAGCGGGCGAAGGCCTCGCGCAATCTCGTCTTCGAATTGCTGATCGGCGATCAGCCAGATCGTAGCGTCGCGCACGACCCGGCCTCGCGGCTGTGGGAATGGGCCGACCTGCTCGACGTCGGCACCAGCCGGTTCCCGCGCCGCGCGTCGCCCATTCCGGATCGTAGCCATCCGGCGATGGCGGTGCAGCTCGACGCCTGCATCCACTGCAATCTGTGCGTGCGCGCCTGCCGCGAGGTTCAGGTCAACGACGTGATCGGCATGGCCGGGCGCGGCCACGGCGAGAAGATCGTCTTCGATTTCGACGACCCGATGGGGCATTCGACCTGCGTCGCCTGCGGCGAATGCGTGCAGGCCTGCCCCACCGGCGCGCTGATGCCGGCGAGCCTCGTCGATGCCAATGGCGTCTACACCAACGCCCCTGACCGGGAGGTGGAGAGCGTCTGCCCCTATTGCGGCGTCGGCTGCCAGCTGACCTACAAGATCAAGGACGACCATATCGTTGCGGTCGACGGCCGGAACGGGCCGGCCAATCACAACCGGCTCTGCGTCAAGGGCCGTTTTGGCTTCGATTATGTCGCACACCCGGACCGGCTGACGGAGCCGCTGATCCGCAAAGACGGCGTCTCGAAGCACGACACCGATATCGACCCGGCCAATCCCTACACGCATTTCCGTAAGGCGACCTGGGAAGAGGCGCTTGATCGCGCGGCCGAGGGTTTGAGGCGAATCCGAGATCGTGAGGGGCGGCGAGCGCTGGCCGGCTTCGCCTGCGCCAAGGGCACAAACGAGGAGGCGTACCTGCTCCAAAAGCTGGTTCGCACCGGGTTCGGCAGCAACAATGTCGATCATTGCACGCGGCTCTGCCATGCCTCCTCGGTCGCGGCCTTGATGGAGGGGATCGGCTCGGGTGCTGTAACCGCCCCGTTCACCGCCGCGGCCGACGCCGACGTCATCATCGTCATCGGCGCACGGCCGACCGAAAACCACCCGGTTGCGGCGACCTTTTTCAAGCAGGCAACGAAGCGCGGCGCCAAGCTCATTGCGATCGATTCGCGCGGCTACGCCATGATGCGGCATGCGACGACATCGTTGCGCTTAAATCCCGGACGCGACGTGGCGCTGCTCAACGCGCTGATCCACACGGTCATCGAAGAGGGCCTCTACGACCGGCAGTATGTGCAGGCCCACACCGAGGACTTCGAGAGGCTGCGGGAGCACATCCGCGACTACAGCCCGGAAAAGATGGCACCGATCTGCGGCATCGATGCCGCGACGTTGCGCGAGGTCGCGCGAACCTACGCTCGCGCCGAGGCAGCGATCATCCTCTGGGGCATGGGTATTTCGCAGCATACCCACGGCACCGATAATGCGCGATGTCTGATCGCGCTGGCATTGATCACCGGCCAGATCGGGCGGCCGGGCACGGGGCTCCATCCCTTGCGCGGCCAGAACAACGTGCAAGGGACTTCGGATGCCGGGGCGATCCCGATGGTCTACCCGGATTACCAATCGGTCGAGGACCCTGAGGTCCGCGCCAAATTCGAGGCGCTGTGGCGGACCGCGCTCGACGACAAGCGTGGGCTGACCACCGTCGAAATCTCCGACGCGGCGCATCGCGGCGAGATCAAGGGGATTTACATCATGGGCGAAAACCCGGCGATGTCGGACCCCGATGTCGAGCATGTACGCGAGGGGCTCGCCAGGCTCGAACATCTCGTCGTGCAGGACATCTTCCTGACCGAAACCGCGAAATACGCCGATGTCGTGCTGCCGGCCTCGGCCTGGCCGGAGAAGGACGGCACCGTCTCCAACACCAACCGCCAAGTGCAGAGGGGCCGCGCGGCGCTGCCGCTGCACGGAAACGCACGCCAGGACCTGTGGATCATCCAGGAGATCGCCCGCCGCATCGGCCTCGACTGGTCCTACGCCGGCCCGGCCGATGTGTTCGCAGAGATGAAGCAGGCAATGCCATCGCTCGACAACATCACCTGGGAGCGGGTCGAGCGCGAAAGCTCGGTGACCTACCCGTGCGACGCGCCGGACAAGCCGGGCAACGAAATCGTGTTTGGCAACGGGTTTCCAACCGCCTCCGGCCGCGGCCGCCTGGTTCCCGCCGCGATCATCCCGCCGGCCGAGGAACCGGATGCGGAGTACCCGATGGTGCTGACGACCGGCCGGCAGCTCGAACATTGGCACACCGGTGCGATAACCCGGCGCGCGAGCGTGCTCGACGAGCTCGAGCCGGAGGCGGTCGCAAGCCTGGCACCGGCGGAATTGCGCCGGCTCGGCATCGCCGCCGGCGACCAGATACGCGTCACCACCCGCCGCGGCACGATCGAATTGAAGGCGCGCGCCGACAGCGCCGTTGCGCCCGGGCAAGTGTTCGTCCCGTTCTGCTATGCCGAAGCCGCCGCCAATGTGCTGACCAACCCACAGCTCGATCCGTTCGGCAAGATCCCGGAATACAAATTCTGCGCCGCCCGGGTCGAGCCGGCCGAATCGAGGGCCGCGGCGGAATAACTACTGTTCCTGTGTTGGCGATGCGGCCCGCGCTGCTCGCGTTGGCGCTCTCGACGCTTGTCAGCTGCACCGAAGCGCCTCAACCCCCATCGCAGGCTGCGCCACAGACATACTCATGCCTGCTTCCCTCGGAGCAGCGGATGCTGGTCGCCGAACTGTTCTTCGGCCGCAGTATCCGCGGCAGGCAGCCGGTCACCGACGCCGAATGGGCCGAATTCGCCGCCGAAATCGTCACCCCGAATTTTCCTGCCGGCTTCACCGTCAGCGACGGCGAGGGCCTGTGGCAAAATCCGCAAACGCATGAGATCGGGCGCGAGCGCACCAAGATCCTGCTGATCGCCGCCCCGAGGTCTCCCGATCTCGCACAGCGGCTATCCGCGGTGATGGAGGCTTACAAGGTGCGTTTTCATCAGCAATCGGTCGGCGTGATCACCCGCGATTCCTGCGCGCGCTTTAATTGAGGTTCGGGGCGATCAGCTCGATCCCAGGGAAGTAGGATCGATACCGGGCAGGATCGCGAGTAATCAGGGCAGCATCGGCAACGACTGCATGCGCTCCGATGAAAAAATCCGGAAGCACGCCGGTCTTGATGCCGCCACTCCGGCGGTACCGTTGAAACGCTTTGGCAGCTAGGAAAAGTGCTCGGCGCGGGATGGCGTCGATGAGAAGGCCGACTTTTGCGATCAGACAGTCCACTTCTTCCATTCGCCGATAACCAACGCACAGCTCCGCGTAAACAATATCGTTGATCGCCAGCGCCTCTCGCCGAGCGGCCGCGTCGAGCTGCTGTTGCGACCAATCTCCCCAGATCGGGTCGTTCGAGGAGACATCGATGACGACGTTCGTATCAAGCAGGATCATTCGTCAGGATCACCACGCAGGAAGCGCATAAATTCGTCCGTCGTCATGCCCAAATCGAGTGTGCCACGAATAGCGGCGAAGCGGCTCTCCGGCGGCTCTTTTGGCTGGTCTCTCTCGGCCGTCAGCACAATTTCTCCTTCCTTTCCAAAGGTGAACCCAACCTCGGCTCCCGGTTTGAGCCCGAGATAATCCCGAAACCGTTTGGGGATCGTAACTTGGCCCTTGCTGGTCATCCGACTCATGGTAATACCTCATCCTTTGATGGTATTACATATCGCGCAGAGCGCGCACGCAACAAGGCTTGCAAAAATGGGCTTTCGCGCGTTTGCAGAGGCCATGAGGGCACCGTCGTCCATGCCGCTTCCGTCCGGCCTATGTCTTGTCACCGGCGCCACCGGCTTTGTCGGCGCCGCGGTGGCGCGCGCGCTGCTGAAGGCTGGACACCGGGTGCGGGTGCTGGCGCGGCCGGAGAGCAATCGGCGCAATCTCGGCGGCCTCGCGGTAGAGGTGATGCAGGGCTCGCTGGAAGATGCGCCCTCCCTCGCCGCCGCGGTCGCGAGCTGCCGATATCTCTTCCATGTTGCCGCCGACTATCGGCTCTGGGTGCCGGATCCGGCTGTCATGTTCCGGGTCAATGTCGCGGGAACCCGCGAGCTGATGCTTGCGGCGCTGGCCGCCGGGGTCGAGCGCATTGTCTATACGAGCAGCGTGGCGACGCTCGGCATCGTTCCGGGAGGCGTCGCCGACGAGGAGACGCCGAGCCGGGCCGAGGAGATGATCGGCCCGTATAAGCGCTCGAAATTCGAGGCCGAGGCGGTGGTCAGCGATCTGGTCGCCGAGCAGGGACTGCCGGCCGTCATCGTCAACCCGTCGACCCCGATCGGTCCCGGCGATATCAGGCCGACCCCGACCGGGCGAGTGATCGTCGAGGCCGCGCGTGGCCGCATGCCGGGTTACGTCGATACCGGGCTCAATATCGTGCATGTCGACGATGTGGCGCTCGGTCATCTGCTCGCGGCGCAGGGCGGCGAAATCGGCCGGCGTTACATCCTCGGCGGCGAGAACTTGAGCTTGGCGGAGATTCTGACGGAAGTGGCTCGCGTGTCACGCCGCCCACCGCCGGCGCTGAAGATCCCCTACGGGGTGGTGCTGCCGATAGCGGCGGGCGCCGAGGTGCTGGCACGCTTGACCGGGCGCGAGCCGTTCGCCACGGTGGACGGCGTACGCATGTCGCGCAAGAAGATGTTCTTCACCTCGGCCCGCGCTGTGCGCGAGCTGGGCTATGCGCCGCGGCCGGCGCGACAGGCCGTCGCCGACGCGGTCGCCTGGTTCAAGGCCAACGGATATCTCGCATGAGCACGCTGGCTGCCGAGACGCCGGAGATCGGGACCGTCGAAACGCCGTCCGGTAAGGGACGCGGCGGCGAGAACTTCCCGGTCGGCTCCTGGTTGATCCGCCGCGATCTGCGCCCCCATGTCCACGCGTTCTACCGTTTTGCCCGCAACGCCGACGACATCGCCGACAACCCCGAACTCACGCCCGACGACAAGCTCCGCCGGCTCGATCGAATGGCCGACATTCTGGAGGGCGCGCCGGGCAGCGATTCGCCGACAGCTGCCGCGATGCACGCGAGTCTCGCCGATACCGGCACCACCGCCCAGCATTGCCACGATCTTCTCACGGCCTTCCGTCTCGACGCGATCAAGCGCCGCTATCGCGATTGGGACGATCTGATGGGCTACTGCCGCTATTCGGCGGCGCCGGTCGGGCGGCACCTTCTCGATCTGCATGGCGAGGGACGCGAGACCTGGCCGGCCTCGGATGCGCTTTGCGCCGCATTGCAGGTGCTCAATCACTTGCAGGATTGCGCCGCCGATTACCGCGCCTTGGACCGAGTCTATCTCCCGCTTGACGAGCTCGACCGGGCGGGCTGCTCGGTCGAGGCGCTGGCCGCGCCGGCTGCAAGCCCAGCGCTGCGGCGGGTGCTGGATCGCCTCCTCGATCGGACCGAGGCCTTGATCCTCGCCGCACGGGATCTGGCGCCGCGGGTCAAAGCGCGTGGGCTGCGTTGGGAATCGGCGGTCATCGTCGCGCTGGCCGGCCGCTTGGCGCTTCGCCTCCGACGCGGCGATCCGCTGGCCACCCGGGTCAAGCTGAGCGGGGGCGATTTCGCCGCCGCTTTTCTCACCGGCATCCTCGCGCGCCCTCGCCGATGACCGAAACGGTGTGGGACAGCGTCGGGGATCACCCCGACGACGCGGCTCTGCGAGAGGCTATTCGCCAAAGGGTCGAGGCGGCGGGGACCTCGTTCTATTGGGCGATGCGGCTCTTACCGAAGCGGCGCCGGGACGGCATGTACGCGGTCTACGCATTCTGCCGCGAGGTCGACGACATTGCCGACGACACATCCCCGCCGGCCCAGAAGAAGGCGGCGCTCGCCGTCTGGCACCAGGAAATCGAAGCGCTCTACGCCGGCCAGGCGCGTCATCTGGTCGCGCTGGCGCTGCGCGATTCTGTCATGCGGTTTCGCCTGAGACGCGAAGACTTCCACGCCGTTATAGACGGTATGGAAATGGATGCGGCGAAAGACATCCGCGCCCCTGATCTGGCGACGCTCGACCTGTATTGCGCCCGTGTGGCCGGCGCGGTCGGGCATTTGTCGGTTCACGTTTTCGGCGATCCCAGCGCTGCGGCGCATGAGGTGGCGGATTCGCTCGGCCGCGCCTTGCAGCTAACCAACATTCTTCGCGATCTCGACGAGGATGCGCGGCGCGGCCGGCTCTATCTGCCGCGCGAGATCCTCGATCGCCACGGCATCCGCAGCACTGAGCCGACAGCGGTGCTGCGCCATCCCGCCTTGCCGGCGGTCTGCCGCGATGTCGCGGCGATCGCCGAGCGGCATTTCGCCGGGGCGAATCGGGCGATGGCGCGCTGCTCGCGGCGGGCGATGCGGCCGGCCGCGCTGATGGGTGCCTTTTACCGCACGATGCTGGAGGCGCTGCTGCGCTCGGGTTGGCGCGACCCCGGCGCGCGGATCGGCCTGTCGAAGCCGCGCAAGCTGTGGCTCGTGCTGCGGCACGGGTTGCTATGACCGAGGAGACGTCGCCGCCGGGTCGCGTGCATGCGGTCGGGGCCGGCCTCGCCGGCCTCGCCGCCGCCGTCGCGCTTGCCAATGACGGTCACGATGTCTGTCTCTATGAGTCGGGCCAGCATGCCGGCGGCCGCTGCCGCTCGTTTTTCGACGCCGAGCTCGGCTGCCGGATCGACAACGGCAACCACCTGCTGCTCTCCGGCAATCAATCGGCGCTCTCCTATATCGAGCAGATCGACGCCCTCGACACCTTCGAGCGTCCTGACGAAGCGGCGATCCCGTTCGTCGATCTAGCGACAGGTGAGCGCTGGGCGGTGCAGCCGAGCCGCGGTGCGGTGCCGTGGTGGCTGCTCAGCAAGGCGCGACGGGTCCCCGGCACGCGGGTCCGCGACTACCTCCAAGCGCTGCAGCTCCGGCGCGCGCCGGCGGACGCGACCGTTGCCGACGTGCTCGATCGAGAAAGCGTGCTGTTCCGCAGGTTATGGGAGCCGGTGGCGGTCGCTGCGTTGAATACCGGTGTGCAAGAGGCTTCGGCGCGGCTGTTTTGGCGGGTTCTGGCCGAGACGCTCGGCCGTGGCGCCGCTGCCTGCCGACCGCTGGTGCCGCGGCAAGGTCTGTCGGAAAGCCTGATTGACCCGGCGCTCGCAGCGCTGCGTCGCCGCGGCGGCGAGATCCGTTTCGGCGCCCGCCTGCGGGCGCTGGGTTTCGCGCAAGGACGGGTCGCCGAGCTTTCGTTCGAGGAAGACAGGGTCGCGATCGGGCCGTCGGACAATATTGTGCTCGCAGTGCCGGCGGCGATCGCAGCGCGCCTCGTTCCCGACCTCGTGGTGCCCGACGATTATGCGCCGATCGTCAACGCGCATTTCCGCTGCGAGGCGCCGCCCGGCGCGCCGCTTTTTCTCGGCATCGTCGGCGGCACGTCGGAATGGGTGTTCCGCAAGCGAGACGTCGTCTCGGTGACCGTCAGCGCCGCCGACCGCCTGGTCGAGAAGTCGGCCGACGAGTTGCGCGAGCTTTTGTGGCGCGACGTGGCGCTTGCCCTCGGATTGCCGCCAGTTCCGGTGCCTCCTGCGCGCATCGTCAAGGAGCGGCGCGCCACTTTCCGGGCGACTCCGGCGCAGCTGCGGCGGCGGCCATCGACTGCGACGCCATGGCCGAATCTTCACCTTGCGGGTGATTATGTCGATACTTACTTGCCCGCGACGATCGAAGGCGCTATTCGCTCAGGCTTCGCGGCTGCTGCTCGGGTCCGCGAACACCGCCGCCCGGCGCCGGCGCTGAACCTTGGCGCGACGCGCGACGAACCTTCTCCGTCTCAATCGATCGAGGAATGCCAACGCGCGCTGCCATGACGAGTATGACAGCCCAGAAAAAGAATGCGCCGATGCTCGGCGATACCCTGCACGCCAGCGCGCTCGACGCGGGGATTGCTTCCTCGGTCGAGTCGCTGCTGTCCTTGCAGCGCGCTGACGGGCATTGGGTCTTCGAGCTCGAGGCCGACACGACGATCCCGGCCGAGTACATCCTGTTGCAGCACTATCTCGGGACGGTCGAGCCGGAAATCGAAGGGCGTATCGCGCGCTATCTGCGGGCAGTGCAGGGTGCGGATGGCGGGTGGCCGTTGTTCTTTGGCGGCGAGACCAATCTGAGCGCTTCGGTGAAGGCGTATTTCGCGCTGAAGGCCGCGGGCGATCCACCCGACACCCCACACATGCAGCGGGCGCGGGCGGCGATCCTGGCGCGCGGCGGCGCCCGGCGATGCAATGTTTTTACCCGCATCATGCTCGCCCTGTGGGCCGAGGTGCCATGGCGCGCGGTGCCGGTGATGCCGGTCGAGATCATGCTGCTGCCCGGCTGGTTTCCGTTCCACGTCGATAAGATCTCCTATTGGTCGCGCACGGTGCTGGTGCCGCTCCTGGTGCTGATGGCGATGCGGCCGAAGCCGCGCAACCCGCGCGGGGTCACGATCGCCGAACTGTTCGTCGAGCCGCCCGAGACGGTGCGCGACTGGATCTCGCCGCCGACCGCCTCGGCGGTGGGGCATGGCTTCGTCCTGCTCGACCGGCTGCTGCGCGTGGCTGAGCCGCTGTTTCCGATCGAACCGCGTCGGCGGGCGATCGAGAAGGCAGTCGCCTTCGTCAGCGAACGCCTCAATGGAGAGGACGGGCTCGGCGGCATCTTCCCGGCGATGGCCAACGCGCTGATGATGTACGACGCCCTCGGCTATCCGCCCGAGCATCCATACCGCGCGGACGCCGCTGCGGCGCTCCGCAAGCTGGTTGCCGAGGCGGATGAGAGCGCCTTTTGCCAGCCTTGCGTGTCGCCGGTTTGGGATACCGCGCTTGCTTGCCACGCGATGATGGAAGTCGGCGACGAACGGCTAACGCCCGCGGTGCGCAAGGGGCTCGACTGGCTGCGGGACCGTCAGGTGCTCGATACCGCCGGCGATTGGGCATCTGTGCGTCCCGGGCTGCGGCCGGGCGGATGGGCCTTCCAGTACGCCAATCCTTACTATCCCGATCTCGACGATACCGCCGCGGTGGCGCTTGCGCTCGACCGCTTCGATGGTGCGCGTTATCGCAACGCGATCGACCGCGCCGCCGAATGGGTACTCGGCATGCAGAGCCGCAATGGCGGGTGGGGATCCTTCGACGCCGACAACACGCATTACTATCTGAACCACATACCGTTCGCCGATCATGGCGCCTTGCTCGATCCGCCGAGCGCGGACGTCAGCGCGCGCTGCCTCGGCTTCCTCGCCCAGCTTGGGACAGAACCGACGCACCCCGCGATGGCCGCGGCGCTGGATTATCTGCGCGCCGAACAGGAGCCGGACGGCAGCTGGTTCGGCCGCTGGGGCACCAATTACATCTACGGCACCTGGTCGGTGCTTGCTGGCTTGAACGCGGCAGGCGTCGACACCGGGGCGATCGAGATCCGCCGGGCGGTCGATTGGCTGATCGCACGTCAACGGCCGGACGGCGGTTGGGGAGAGTGCGGCGAAAGCTATTGGCCGGATGAGCCGCATGGCGAGGCTTCGTACAGCACCGCTTCGCAGACGGCCTGGGCGCTGCTCGCCTTGATGGCCGCCGGCGAAGTCGGCAATCCGGCAGTGGCGCGGGGGATCGCCTACCTGCTTGCCAGCCAAGACAGCGACGGCAACTGGGACGAGCCCTGGTATACAGCGGTCGGTTTTCCACGAGTGTTCTACCTGCGCTATCACGGCTACCGTCTCTTCTTTCCGCTCTGGGCCCTGGCCCGCTATCGCAGGCTGTCGCTGGCAAATTCGCCGCGCGTGGTTTTCGGCCTCTAAATCTCGCGCCCCCGAAACCAATCCGGAACCGGGCGGATTATTCCCGCGTAGATCCACTGTAAGACTCGGGGCGCGGCAACTCGCCCCAGCCCCTGGCGCGCCATGCGAGGGCGGGCCATGCGAGGGCAGTGGAAATGCAGACGCTGACCGTTGACCAGCCTGCCGGATCGGCTGCGCCAAGCCGGCTGTCGTGGCGCGCTGTCGCGGCGGCCTTGCGCGGCAATGCCCTGGTGGCGTTCCCCGAAGAAGCTGTCGCCGAAGATGTCGTCGTTCAGCGCTTTTTCGGCCGCGATCACGTGCTTCTGCAAGCCCCTGATGCGATCCGCCACGTCCTGATCGAAAACTCCCAGAATTATCGGCGCAGCCCGCCAGCGATCCGTGTGTTGCGCCCGATGTTTGGCCGCGGCCTGTTTTTGAGTAATGGCGAGGAGTGGCGGCAGCAGCGCCGGGCCGTGGCCCCCGCTTTTGCGCCGCGCACCCTGCATCGTGTTGCTGGTCGGGTGGTCTCGGCGGCGTCAGCGCTCGCCGGCGATCTCGCCGCGCTCGACGGCGCGTTCGTCAACCTCGTGCCGCGGTTTCAGCGGCTGGCCCTCGACATCATCGGCGGGGCGATCTTTTCCCTCGATATGAGGCGGCACGGGCCGGAGTTGCGCGAGCTGATCCTGCACTACGCCGCGCGTCTCGGCCGTCCCAGCTTGGCCGATTTCCTGCTACCCTTGCCGATGCCGACTGTTGTCGATTTCGCCCGGGCGCGGTTCCGCCGGCGCTGGCGGCGTCTGATCAGCCACGTTATCGCCGACCGCGCTTCACGTCGGCGGGGCTCCGAACCTGGCGATTTGTTCGATGTGCTCGCCGCCCCCGATCCCGAGAGTGGACTCTCCCCGGACCCCCAGCGGCTCGGCGACCAGGTCGCAACGATCGTTGTCGCCGGGCACGAAACCACCGCCGCGGCGATGTTCTGGGCGTGCTACCTGCTGGCCAGGCATCCCGTGGAGCAGGAGCGGCTTGCGGCGGAGGTGTGCGGGGTCGAGCTGTCTCCAGAGAACGCGGCCGACATTCTGCCGCGCTTGGTGCAGACCCGGGCGGCGATTGACGAGGTTCTCCGGCTATACCCGGCTGCCTTCGTCATCGTGCGCCAAGCCCTTCACAACGATATTGCCGCCGGCATTCCGGTTGCCGCGGGATCGCTGGTGCTGATCGCGCCCTGGATCCTGCATCGGCATCGGCGTTTCTGGGCTGCGCCTGAGAGTTTTGATCCGTCGCGGTTCCTGCCGGGGGCGCCGCAGCCGCCGCGCTTTGCCTATATGCCGTTCGGCGCCGGCCCGCGCACCTGCGTCGGTGCTCCGTTCGCACTGACCGAGCTGGTGCTCGTCCTGGCGATTCTGCTTCAGAATTTCCGAATCGAGCTCACCTCGTCCCGCCCGGTGCGGCCGGTCGGCCTCGTTACGGTCCAACCGGATACCCCGCCGCCGTTCCGCTTATGGGCACGCGCGGTGCGGGATAATCACAGAACCTAAAAACTTCCCTGGCGCGGTGCGTTGCGCGCCTTTTTTGCTAGCCAATCGGCTCTCGGTCGCGGTAGGGATGCTGCGCGCTACCCGGTAGCGGTGCGCTGCTGTGGTATGAGCGAACCGGGCTGAGCTCTCCGTGCCCGCGCGCTTGGGGGCGTGGGCAGGGAATGGGCGATGGGGGGACCCCGACCATCCAACCCGATTCTCGCAGCGAAGGGGGGCTGCGTATGCGAACATTGATTCCGGTGCTCTGCACCTCTGGCCTCGCGGCCGAGGCAAGGGTGGCGCGAGCGGCCGGATTCCAGGTGATCGTCGGCGGCGGCGACCTCCGACGGACTACGGCACTCGTCGAAGACGCCGCGCAAGAGGCCAAGTGTCTGGTCAGCTTCGGCGTGGCTGGCGGCTTGGCGCCACAGCTGAAGCCAGGCGATGTCATTCTCTCGGCGGAGGTCATTGGCGATGATCGTCACTGGCGGCCGGGAGGCGCCTTTCTCCGCTCGGTAGCCAGCCTAGCGAAGCAAATTGGCGCGGTCGACGGGCCGGTGCTCGGCTCACGCGACATTCTCGCCACCGAGGACGATAAGGCGCGCGCCTGGCGCGATACGGGCGCCCTCGCGGTCGATCTGGAGAGCGCGATCGTCGCGCGTGCCGCAGAGGCGGCCGGGATCCCCTTCCTGGTCTTGCGCACGATTGCCGATCCGGCGCGCCGTGAGTTGCCGCCCGCCGCTCTTATACCGCTCGCGCAGGACGGGACGCCGTCCTTCAGCCGTGTGGTTGCCGAGGTGATGCGGCGGCCGCGCCAGATCACCGCCCTGTTCGGTCTCGCCCGCGAGACCCGGCAGGCGCTAACTGCGTTAGCAGGCCCCGCCCGCGCGCTTCGGCTCGCGTTTCACACCCTCTAGCTCCAGTTCCGCCATCGCGTCCTCCACGTGGCGGGAGAAGACATATCGGGCGGGGCGCTGCCGATCGAGCGGTATGTCCGGTGCCATTGGCCCCTGGGTGCGAGGCCCGCGTAGACTCGCCAGCGCCGCCTTCAGCGGATGGTGCACCGAATCGACGACTGCGGTTGCTTCGTAGCCGCTATGCACCATGCAGTCGGCGCATTTCTCGTAATTGCCGGTGCCGTAAGAGTCCCAGTCGGTCTCCTCCATCAATTCCTTGAAGGTCTTGGCATAACCTTCGCCGAGCAGGTAGCAGGGCCGCTGCCAGCCGAAATAGTTGCGCGTCGGGTTGCCCCAGGGCGTGCAGTGGTAGGTCTGATTGCCGGCGAGGAAATCGAGGAAGAGGCTCGACTGGTTGAATGACCAGTGACGCTTGCGGTCGCGCTTGAAAATCTCCCGGAACAGCTCCTTGGTACGCCGACGATTGAGGAAATGCTCCTGGTCGGGTGCCCGCTCATAGGCGTAGCCGGGTGAGACGGTAATGCCGTCGATCCCCATCTCGGTGACGTCATCGAAGAACCGTGCCATCCGCTCGGGATCGGCGGTATCGAACAGGGTCGCGTTGATGTTCACCCGGAAGCCGCGTGACTTGGCGAGCCGCATCGCCGCCACCGCGCGGTCGTAAACACCGTCCTGGCAGACCGATCGGTCGTGGTCTTCCTGATCGCCATCGAGATGGACTGTCCAGGCGAAAAACGGGCTCGGCCGGAACTGATCTATCTTCTTCTCGAGGAGCAGGGCGTTGGTGCAGAGATAGACGAATTTCCTCCGGGCGATGATGCCCTCGACGATCTCGTTGATCTCTCGGTGGAGCAGCGGTTCGCCGCCGGCGACGACGATGACCGGGGCACCGCATTCATCGACCGCCTCGAGGCAATCCTTGACGCTCAGGCGCTGGTTGAGGATCGGATCGGGATAATCGATCTTGCCGCATCCGGCGCAAGCAAGGTTGCAGCGAAACAGTGGTTCCAGCATCAACACAAGTGGGTAGCGGCGGACCCCGCGCAGGTGCCGCCCGACAATGTAAGCGCCGACGCGAATCTTCTGTTGCAGCGATATGGCCACGTGCGGTCCTCGTCAAAATCGATGGGTCAGCCGCTGAGCGCGCTGTCGGTTAGCTGCGAGGGCATGCGGAAGCGCACGTTCTCGGTAACGCCGGGCAATACGGCGACCTCTATCTCGTCCAAGTCGCGCAGCCTCTCGATCAGCAATTCGACCAATTCGTCCGGTGCCGACGCGCCCGCGGTAATCCCGACCGATGTCGCCCCTTCAAGCCAACGCGGGTCGAGCGCCCGCGCGTCCTCGATCAGGTAGCTCGGCACCCCGGATTCCGCGGCGATTTCCCGCAAGCGGTTGGAATTCGAGCTGTTGGGTGCGCCCACCACCAGAACGACATCGACGATTTTCGCCAGCTCCCGAGCCGCGCGCTGACGGTTTTGCGTGGCGTAGCAGATGTCCTTGGTGTCGGGCCCGACAATCGAGGGAAACCGTGCCTTCAATGCCTCGATGACCGCCCGGGTATCGTCGACGCTGAGGGTCGTCTGGGTGATAAAGGCGAGCTTGTCGGGATCCGCTACCGACAACGCGGCCACCTCTTCCGGGCGGGAGATCAGGTGCACGCGGCCGGTGATGCGCCCCATCGTGCCCTCGATCTCCGGATGGCCGGCATGGCCGATCAGGATGATCTCGCGTCCCTGATTGGCATAACGCTGGCCCTCGATATGCACCTTCGAGACAAGCGGGCAGGTGGCATCGATCACCGGCAGGCCGCGCTCGCCCGCCCGCCGCTCTATCTCGCGCGCCACCCCGTGCGCGCTGAAGATCGTCACCGCGCCCGGCGGGACCTCGTCGATCTCGTCCACGAAAACAGCGCCCTTGGCATGCAACCGCTCGACGACGTGGCGGTTGTGGACGATCTCATGCCGCACATAGATGGGCGGCCCGTATTTCTCGAGGGCGCGCTCGACGATCTCGATCGCCCGTTCGACCCCCGCGCAAAATCCACGGGGCTGGGCCAGCACGACTCGCATCATCCCGTCTCTTTGCCTCGTCAAAACAGCTCCGTTGGCAGGTAACGCTGCCGGCGACCACTTGTTGCCTATCCCTGCCACAATTCGCGCATCACGCGCAATGCCGGGGCGCATCGCCGCACGCGCCCAGGAGTCCGGCAGGCTATACCATTTTCCGCCTATGCGGATTGCGCCGGTTTGTTATGACTAACGCTTCCGCAACGGCTTTGACGGCTCGCCAATGTCGCCCTTTCGACGGCTTTTGCTCCTGTCCGGGGCGCTCTCGCCGCTGATGCGACTACCTGCCGCCGCCGCCGCGGACCCGGAGGGTGCGCCGTCGGTCCTGGTCCAGCGTTTCTACGACGAGCTGCTCGCGGTCATGAAGGAGGCCAAGCGGCTCTCCTTCGACGAGCGCTACAACCGGCTCGCACCGTCAATCGGCCGCGCCTTCGACCTGCCGCTGATGACGCGGATTGCAATCGGGCCCAGCTGGGTCCAGATCGCCGCCGAGCTCCAGCAGCGCCTGACCGCCGCGTTCTCCCGCTACACCGTCTCGATATACGCCAACCGCTTCGACGATTTCGGCGGTGAGCGCTTCGAGGTCGAGCCCCGGGCGGTCGCCAATGCCAACGGGGTCGTCGTCAGCAGCCGGCTCGTGAAGTCGAACGGAGAACAGGTGGTGCTGAACTACCTGCTGCATCAAGACACGACCGGTGGGTGGAAGATTATCGACGTCTATCTGAGCGGTACGGTCAGTGAGCTGGCGACGCGCCGGTCGGAATTCGCAGCGGTGTTGCAGCGGGCCGGAGCCGACGGCCTCGTCCGGATGATCGAGCAGCGCACTGCCGCGCTACGGACGGGGTGACGCGGGAGGCGGAGGAGCTACGTCCGCCTGGGTCGGAGTTGCCTTGCTCGGGTCTTCGTAGAAATTTGTGCCGGGTTCCGCAGCGGCGCCGTGGCGCAGCTCGGCGGCGCGGTGCTGCTGGGAGAGGCTGCGCAGCTGCGCGTAGAAATCCAGCGAGTTCTTCTCGAGGTCATCGAGAACGTCCATGACCCGCGCTCGCCGGTCGACCCCGTCGAGAACGAACCGGGTGATCTCGATCTCGTCCAGGTCCTTTGCGGTCGCCAGAAAACTGAACGGGTCGGTATAGGCGTCGATCCCCATCCCGACCGCGTCGCGCGGGTTGGAGGGCCCGAGAACCGGCAGAACCAGATAAGGCCCTTCCGGCAATCCCCACACGAACAGTGTCTGGCCGAAATCGCCTGTCTGCTTTTCGAGCCCCCATTTCTGCGCGACATCGAGCAGTCCAGCCAAGCCCACGGTGGTATTGACGGTGAACCTGCCGACGGAGATCGCGGCGCGGTTCGGCTCGGCCTGCAGCACGTTGTTGATGACGACGACCGGCTCCTTCATGTTGTCGAGGGCGCGTTTCAGTGCGTCGCGCCCTTCTTCCGGCACGATCGCGATATAGACCTTCGCGACCGGCCTGAGCAGGATAAGATCGAGGAACTGGTTGAAATCGAGAATCTTGCGGTTCAGCGGCTCGAGCGGATCGTTGTTCTGCTCGAACGCAACGCGTTCGGCGGGGTCGGCCGGTGGCGTGGCGCAGCCGGCGAGCGTAAGCACAACGAGGAGGCTGGCGGCGAATCCGCGGGAGAAACCGGCAATTCTCACGAACTGGTCCGGACGATCGGGTGAGCTGCCCGCCGGGCTCGATTTCCCAGCAAGCAGCTTATGGTCGATAATCTCGATGGTGAACGCAACGGCAAATCACGCTCGACCTAAGGTCGCGACACAATGACCTCGCTCGCCCTCGCGCTCGTGCTGCTCGCCGTCTGGGCCTATCTGCTTGGTACGACCTTAGCGGGGTTGCGCTTCGCGCGGCGGGAGGTGGCGATTCCGGCCGTGCAACCGCCGGTGACGGTGCTGAAACCGCTGCACGGGGCGGAGCCGGGCCTCTACGACAACCTGTGCTCGTTTGTCGATCAGGACTACCCCGAATCGCAGATCGTGCTTGGCGTCCGCGACCGGAACGACAGGGCGTTGCTCGTTGCCCAAACGCTGCTCGAGAATCGGCCGGATTGCGACATTTCGCTGGTCGTCGATCCGCGGGTGGCCGGCAGCAATTTGAAGGTGGCGAACCTCGAAAACATGCTGCCGACGGCCAGGCACGACATCCTCGTTCTCGCCGACAGCGACATGCGCGTCGATCGGGAATATCTCGGTGCGGTCACCGCACCGTTGCATGATCCGCGAATCGGCCTGGTGACCTGCCTGTACAAGGCGGCGTCGACCGGCGGATTGTGGTCTCAGCTCGGGGCGATGCACATCAACTTCAGCTTCCTGCCGAGCGCCGTGTTGGCGGAGGCGATCGGGGTCGGCGGCGGCTGCTTCGGCGCGACGATCGCGTTGCGGCGCGAGGTCTTGGAGCGAACCGGGGGCTTCGCCCGGGTCCGCAACGAATTGGCCGACGACCACCGGATGGGCGCGGCGGTGCGCGGGCTTGGGCTGGCGACCGTACTGTCGCCCTATATCGTCGAAAACCGCGTGACCGAGCCGGATTTCGCGAGCCTTTGGCGCCATGAGCTGCGCTGGGCGCGCACCTCGCGGGCGATGGCGCCTGTTGGCTTCGCCGGCTCGGTGGTGACCCATACGGTGGCGATCGCCGCGCTGGCCGCGATCGCGAGCGGCTTCTCCCCGGCCGCCTGCACGGGCGTGGCGGTATCGCTGCTCCTGCGCTGGGCGTCGACCGGCCTCATCGCGCGCCGGCTCGGGCTGCCGACCGCGGGGTTTTGGCTGCTGCCGTTGCGTGATGCTTTGTCCTTCGCCGTGTTTCTGGGTAGTTTCTGCGGACGCAGCGTATTGTGGCGGGATCAGCTGTTCCGGGTCGAGCCGGGGGGGCGGCTTACCGTCGGGGGAGACAAGCCGGTATGATGAAAACCCTGTTCCTGCAGCCGCCGTCGTTCGACGGTTTCGACGGCGGCGCAGGCTCGCGTTACCAGGCGAAGCGGGAGATCCGCTCGTTCTGGTTTCCGACCTGGCTGGCGCAGCCGGCGGCGCTGGTACCCGACAGCAAGCTGATCGATGCCCCCCCGGCACGACGGCATCTCGATGCGGTGCTGGCAGAGGCGCGCGACTACGAGCTAGTGGTGATGCACACCTCGACCCCGTCCTTTGCCAGCGATGTCAAGGTCGCCGAGGCGCTAAAGGATGCGAATCCCAAGCTCAAGATCGGTCTGGTCGGCGCCAAGGTCGCGGTCGAGCCCGAGCCCAGCCTGACCGCCTCGACCGCGATCGATTTTGTCGCTCGCGAGGAATTCGATTTCACGATTCGGGAGGTCGCAGAGGGTCGCGCCTTTTCCGATATCGACGGGCTCAGCTACCGCGGCGTCGGCGGCGCCGTGGTCCACAATCAGCCTCGAGCGGTGCTGGAGGATATGGACCAGCTGCCGTTCGTTACCGAGGTGTACAAGCGCGACCTCAGGGTCGAGGACTACTTCATCGGCTACCTGAAGCACCCCTACCTGTCGCTCTACACCGGGCGCGGCTGCAAATCGCGCTGCACCTTCTGCCTATGGCCGCAAACCGTCGGCGGCCACCGCTACCGGGTGCGCAGCGTCGAGCACGTGGTCGAGGAAATTCGCCTCGCGAAGAGCTGTTTCCCGCAAGTCAAGGAGTTCTTTTTCGACGACGACACCTTCACCGACAATCTGCCGCGCGCCGAAGCGATCGCCAAGGAACTGGGCAAGCTCGGCGTCACGTGGTCGTGCAACGCCAAGGCCAACGTGCCGCGCGCGACGCTCGAAGTCTTGCGTGATAACGGGCTTCGCCTGTTGCTGGTTGGCTACGAGACCGGCAACCAGCAGATCCTCTACAACATCAAGAAGGGCATGCGGGTCGATGTTGCCCGCCGCTTCACCAAGGATTGCCACGAACTCGGCATCACCATCCACGGCACCTTCATCCTCGGGCTGCCGGGCGAGACCAAGGAGACGATCGAGGAGACGATCCAGTTCGCCGCGGACATCAACCCGCACACGATCCAGGTCTCGCTCGCCGCGCCCTATCCCGGCACCTATCTGCATCGCCAGGCGGTCGAGAATGGCTGGCTCGACACCGATCATGCGGAACTGGTCGATGAGCGCGGGGTGCAGATCGCGCCGCTGCACTACCCGCATCTGGCGCATACCGAGATTTTTCAGTCGGTGGAGACCTTCTATAGACGTTTCTACTTCCGGCGCCGGAAGATTGCCTCACTGCTCGGCGAGATGCTGCGCAGCCCCGAGATGATGCGGCGTCGCGTCCGCGAGGGCGTCGAGTTCTTCCAGTTTCTGCGCGAGCGGGAGCTGCCGAGCTGACGCGGCGGCCGCGGCCGCTCCCGAAGCGCCTCATCCTCTGCGCCGACGATTTCGGCCTGGACATAGCGGTCAACAAGGCCGTCGAAGAGGCGCATCGCGACGGCATCCTGTCGACCGCGAGCCTGATGGTCGGGGCGCCAGCCGTCGCCGATGCGGTTGAGCGAGCGCGCCGGCTGCCAGGGCTTCGGGTCGGGCTGCATCTCGTATTGATCGGCGGCCGCCCGGTTGCGCCGCCCGATCGGCTGCGCCGCCTGGTGCGACGCAACGGCCGTTTTGGGGATGATCCGTTCCGTGCCGGTCTTCGGTATTTCTTCGCGCCCGGAATTCGGCGCCAGCTCGCCGAGGAGATCCGCGCCCAGTTCGAGGCCTTCCGCGCCACCGGCCTCGCCCTCGACCACGTCGACGCGCACGAGCACATGCATCTGCACCCGACCGTCGCCCGCCTCGTCGTCGAAATCGGACGCGACTACGGATTGCGGGCGGTTCGCCTGCCGGCCGAGCCCAGGGCGGTATTGCGCGCGGCCTTTCCGGTTGAGCGCCATGCGGCGCAACCACCCGGTTTTGCCGTCGCCTGGCTGCGATGGCGGTTGCGGCGCGCCGGGATCGCCATGAACGATCATATCTTCGGGATTGCCTGGAGCGGCGGCATGACCGAGACGCGCTTGCTCGGGCTGCTGCCGCATTTGCCGGACGGCGTCAGCGAAATCTACTTCCATCCCGCCGCCGAGCGCAGCGCCGCCCTCGCCGCGGCGATGCCGAAGTATCGCCACACCGAGGAGTTGGCGGCGTTGTTGAGCCCGGCGTTGCGCCGCCGTATCGACGAGTTCGGGATTGAGCTCGTCAGCTACGGCGATCTTGCTGGGGCGAGCTGACTGCCGGGAGGTGCTCGCGCTGATCTGCTGTTTCGGCCTTTGCTGCCGCGTGTGAGAGCGCAGTGCGCGGTTCCGGCGCGGGGCCGAGCAGGGCAGGGAGCACGATCAGCGTACAGAACAGGGTGCAGGCGAGCGAGATCGTCAGCAGCTGGCCCATGTCCGACGTCCCGGGGTCGTTCGACAGGGCCAGGCTGCCGAAGGCCGACATCGTCGTCAGCGCGCTGAAGACGACGGCCCGCGCCGTGCTCGATTGCAGGTGATGGGTCTGCCCGGCGCGCCAGTTCATGACGAAATAGATGTCGAACGCGACGCCGATGCCGAGCAGCAACGGCAGGGCGATGATGTTGGCGTAGTTGAGCGGTATCCCGAGAAGCACTGTCACCGCCAGGGCCAGGACCGCCGAGAGCAGCAGCGGCGCGACGACGAGCGCCACCTCGCGCAGCCGCCGCAGCACCAGCGCGAGCAGGATCGTGATCGCCACGACGGCGATGATGCCGGCCTGAACAAACGCCGAGCTGATCAGCCTTCCCGCCTCCTGGATTGTCACCGGCGTGCCGGTGGCGTCCGGCGCCACGCTGCGCACCGCCGCGACAAAGCGCTCCAGATTTGCATGGTCGCGCACGTCGCCGCGCGGAAACACCTCGACGCGTGCCCGGCCGTCGGGCGCGATCCAGCTGTCCCGCAGTTCCGCCGGCAGGCTGGCGAGGCTCACCGGCTTTGCCTGCAGCAGCACCGCCAGCTTTGCGAGGCGCTGCTCGAGGCCGGGAAGTAGCGCCTCGCGCAGCGGACCAACGATTTCCGGGCCGCGCGCCACCGCCGCATCCAGGCTCTGAGCGAGTTGCGATGCCGGATCCTGCGGCCCAGCTCCGGCAGCGACTTTTCGCAGCGCGTCGCGGCAGTCCGCGATTGCCTTCAGCACCTCCGCGTCGTCCGGTTGCGGCAGGATTTCGACGGGCGTCAGGGTCGGGCCGAGCAGCAGCGCCAGATCCTCGATGATCGCCAGCTTCTTGTCCTGGTCTTCGGGGATGAAACTGGCAGCGGTTACGGCCTGGGCGACCTCCGGCAGCTTGGCGAGGCGATCGGCGAGCTGCTCCGCGTCCGGCAGCGACGGGGCGAGCACCTCGGCGGTATAGGGGCTTGTCATCGAATCCTGCATCAGGTCGCGCGCGGTCGCTACCGACTCGCTGTTCGGGTTCTTCAGGTCGAGCGGGTCGAAGTCGAAGCTGAGCCGGGGCAGCAGCGCGAGGCCGGCGATCGCGAGCAACGTGGCAGCCCCAATGACCCAACCGCGCCGCTGCAGCAGAAAACGGTCGAGCGTCGCGACGCGGCGGAAGCCGATCGGCTCGGGCTCGCCGCGCGGCCGCAGCAGCGTCAGCAGCGCCGGTAGCAGCAGAAAATTGAGCACGATCGCCATGATCATGCCGACCCCGGCGATCCAGCCCAGCTCGCGGATCCCGGAGTAGGGCGTAGGAACGAAGGACAGGAACCCGATCGCCGTCGCCCCCGCGGCGAGCACGAGAGCAGGACCAATCGATCGGCCAGCGCCGGGCAGCGCCGTCTGCAATCCGCCGAGCCGGTGGCGCTGGTCGCGATAGCGGATGCTGAACTGGATGCTGAAATCGACGGCCAACCCGATGAACAGCACGCCGAAAGCGATCGAGATCAGGTTGAGCGAGCCGATCGCCGCCGCGGCGAAGCCGGCGGTCAGCAGCAATCCGGAGGCGAGGGTCACCAGAACCGCGCCGACAAGCTTCACCGAGCGCAAGGCGGCGAACAGGATTACCAATACGCAGACGATCGACAGCACGGTCGAACGCAGCGCCCCTTGCTGCAATGTCGCGAACTGCTCGTCGTCGAGCGCGACAGGGCCGGTCAGGCGCAGGCGGATGCCGTGCTGCGCGTCCAGACCGATATCATCGGCGAGACGGCGCAGCTCGGCTGTGGCTTTCCCGCCCGGCTGCAGACCGCTGAAGTCGAGCACCGGGCGGGTCAGCACGAAGCGGCGGAGGTCGCGCGGCTCTGGCGCCCGCCCCGTCAGCATCTGCCCCCAATTGATGCTCGCCGGCGTGTCGGCGAGCACGGATCGAACAACGCCGCCGATTGTCGTCAGGGTCGGGTTCAGCTTGTCGATGGCGACATCGCCCCGATGGGCGGCCTCGACAAAGGTTGCCAGCACCCCGAACAGGCCGCGCAGGCTCGGATCGTGCGCCATGCTGCCGATCAGCGGCTGGGTTGCGACCAGGTCCTGCGACATGCTGTCCAGCTCGGACAGCGACAGAAACAAGAGACCGTTCTGGTCGAAGAACGGGCCGCCATCCGGTTGCCGCACATATTCGAAGAATTGCGGCTCCCCGCGCATTTTCGCGGCCAGCGCCTCGGCTGCCTGCTCGGCGAGGTCCGGCGTCTTGCCGTCGATGACGACGACCAGCAGAGAGTTGTTTTGCGGGAAGGCGTTGTCGAGCGCGAACTCGTCCTGCCGCCAAGCAACGTCGCTTGGCAGCATGTGCTCGATGTCGGTGTCGATCGTAAGGCGCGCCGCCGCGAGCATGCCGCCGGCCAGCGCCAGCACCAGCACCGCGACGGTAACCCACGCCGCGTTGCGGCGGGCGAAATCGACGATGCGGGCAGCCGTCTCGGCGATCACGCGGGACCCCTGTTAGCCCCGAAACGCCGGCGCCCTGGGCGCGCGCGATCCAGACAGATGCCGACGCCGGCGGCTGCGCGCGAAAGTGCAAACGGCTGGCATGCTATGGTTTCCACTTAGAGGTAAATTGTGTCTCGCCGGTGAACAAATTGCCGCGAAATTTCCGATCCCCCGTCACAAAGAGGACATGCTTTGCCGCGAGGCTGCATACAACTTGGTATGTGAGGAGGGGATCATGGCTGGACGCTGGAATTGTTGCCGCTCCGAGTCGAGCCTTGAAGATCTGCTCGATGACGAGATGATGGCGCCCGTCCTGCGCAGTTCCGGGTTCGATGCGCGGGGCTTGCGCGAAATGATGGTTGAAACCGCCCGCCGCATCGACGGTCGCGCCGGTCGCAGCGTGGAAGAAGACGAATATCTGCCTGAAGACGGCTAGCTCGTGTCGGCGGCCGCCGGAAACTCCAGCCGCACTTTCAAGCCTGGCCCATTGTCACTCAGCGCCACGGTCGCGTCGTGGCGGCGAGCAACGGCGCGCACTAGGCTGAGGCCGAGACCGTTGCCCGGCGTACTGCGGCTCGGCTCCAGGCGGACGAAGCGTTCGAAAACGGTCTCGCGGTCCGGCGCTGGTATTCCCGGCCCGTGGTCGCAGACTTCAAGCGCCGCGCGCCCGTCGGTCTGACGTACGCAGACCTCGATCTTGCCGCCCTCGCCGTCGCTGCCGTATTTCAGCGCGTTGTCGAGCAGATTGGCGGTCGCTTGCGACAAGAGATGACGATCACCGTGGATCATGGTGCCAGGCTCGGCATCCAGTCGCACCGCAAACCCTTGCTCCTCGGCAAGCGGCTCGTAGAGTTCGGTCGCGACTCGGGCTACCTCGGCAAGATCGAACAACTCGGTATCTTGTCGCCGTGCGCCGGCTTCCGCCTCGGCGATGCTCAACAGCGCATTGAAGGTGGCGAGCATCCGGTCGGCTTCCTCGATCGCGGTGCGGATCGCTTCGGCCTGTGCTGCCGGATCGTCAGGAACGAAAAGGGCAAGCTCAAGCCTGGCGCGGAGGCGCGCGAGCGGCGTCTTCAGATCGTGCGCGACATTGTCGGTGACCTCGCGCATGCCGGTCATCAACCGCTCGATCTGGTCGAGCATGCCGTTGAGATGGGCGGCGAGCTGGTCGAACTCGTCATTGGTGCCGCGCCGCGGTACCCGATCCGACAGATTGCCGGCCATTACCCGCTCGGCAGTGCGGTTCACCAGCTCGACCCGGCGCAGCATGTTGCGGCCCATCAGCGTGCCGCCGACAAGGCCGATGCCGAGCGCAAATAATCCGGACCACAAGAGGGTCAATTTGATGCGCTCGCGGTAGGCGGCCGCGTCGCTGATATCGCGGCCGACCAGCAGACGGTAACCGTCGGGGATCGCGAACAGCTTCCCAGTGGCGGGGTGCGTTTCGACCTGACCGTTGACGGGCACCTCGAAATGGAACGACAGCGAACCCGACCGGGCAAGTTCGCCCGGGGGCCAACCGCTAATGTTGCCGGCGAGCGGCCTACCGTCGCGGTTAATGACGAGGTACAGCATCCCGTCGCCACGATCGCCGGCGCTGCGCGCGGCGACAATCTGGACGAGGCCGCTGAGGCCGCGCTGTGCATATTGCTCCGCAAGTCCGGTAATTTCGGCGTCGAGCGTCGCCTCGGTCTGCCGCTCGACAAAATCGGCACTCACCCAGTAGACGAAGAACAGCACGCCGAGTACCGAAAGCACGAACACGGCGAAATAAAGCCCGGCCAAACGAAAAGCATGGGTTCCGAGCAGCCGCCGCGCGCCGCGCACCAGAACCCTGATAGCCGGCAAGCGGCGTGGCGCCGGAGAGGGCGCCCTTTCGGGCATCGCGACTTGGTCGGCTACGGATTTGCCATCGGGCTGCGAAACCTCCCCGGCGGTTTCGAGAAGGCCGAGACTATCCGGCATCGCAGGCCTACTCCTGGGCCCGCAGGCAATAGCCGGCGCCGCGCACGGTGTGCAGCAGCGGGCGCTCAAAACGCTTGTCTATCTTCTGGCGTAGCCGGCTCACATGCACGTCGATCACATTCGTCTGCGGATCGAAATGATAATCCCACACATTTTCCAGCAGCATCGTCCGGGTTACTACATGGCCGGCGTTGCGCATCATGTATTCGAGCAGCTGAAATTCGCGTGGCAAGAGATCAATCGTCTTGTCGCCGCGCTTGACCGAGCGGGTCAACAGGTCAAGCTCCAGATCAGCCACCCGCAACCGGGTCACGCTCGGCGCCTCAGCCCCGCGCCGCAGCAGCGCCTCGATGCGGGCGAGCAGCTCGCTGAACGCAAAGGGTTTGACGAGGTAGTCGTCACCGCCGGAGCGCAAGCCCTTCACCCTGTCGTCGACGCTGCCGAGCGCGCTCAGGATCAAGGCGGGGGTGCCGATCTTGGCGCCGCGCAGCACCCCGAGCAGGCTGAGCCCGTCCATTCCCGGCAGCATGCGGTCGAGGATGATCGCGTCGTAGGAGCCCGACGTCGCCAGAAACAGCCCCTCGCGACCGTCGCCCGATTGGTCGACCGCATAGCCACTCTCGCTTAACCCCTTCGCCAGATAGGCGGCGGTTTCGCGATCGTCTTCAATGACGAGGAGCTTCATCAAGATCTCGACAAGATTCGTTCGGGCCCGGCCCGGCCGATGTGATTGCCTTAACCCCTGTTTAAGCCGTTGTCACCGACTGTGGCAGAACGTCTCCAGAGATTCCGCTGGGAACCGGCGTTTTGCCGTCGCGTTCGCCTCAAGCACTTTTCATTCATCGCTAGTTGGGTGATCCGCTCGTGGCAGTCGATGGCCGTCAAGTGGTTGCCGCGGCCGGCACAGGCAAGCCGGCAAGCATCCTGATTGTCGAGGACGAGGCGCTCGTCGCGGCCTGCATCGAGGAAGTTCTCGGCGAGTTGGGCTTTCGGGTTGCCGGCATTGCCGCCTCCGGACCGGAGGCAATCGCTCTGGTCGTGGAGGACCGTCCGGCGCTTGCCCTCGTCGATATCCGGCTGACCGGCCCGATCGACGGCATCGAGCTGGCGTGCCGGCTACGCCAGGAGTTCGGCGTGCGGTCGATCTTTCTTTCCGGGCTTGCCGACGCCGATACGACCCGCCGCGCCGACGCCGCGCAGCCGCTCGGCTTTCTGCCGAAGCCGTTTCGTCCGAGCCAGGTGTTCAACGCTATCCAGCGTGCCCTGAACCCAAACCCACAGGCCGGTTGATCCCGTCGACGGCCCACCGCACGCGACGGAATGCCACAGGGCCGGGCGCTCCAGACGGCGGCGGCGATTTCGGCTTGACCGCAACGGCTTCCGCCACGATCTATTGCGTACCAATCCGGTCCGAATTAGGACGGCAAGGTCGATTAGGACGCACCGAATGCCCGAAACGCTGACCGACCGATGATCATTCTCAGCAAACTCGCCGATTACGGCGTCATCGTCGCCACTCATCTGGCGACGCACCCTGACCGTCAGGCAACCGCGACGGCCGTCGCGGTCGCGACGAGGCTGCCTCCGGCTACAGTGGCAAAGCTCCTGAAGGCTTTGGCGCATGCCGGGCTGGTGACGGCGACGCGCGGCGCTATGGGCGGGTATCGCCTGGCGCGACAGTCGAGCGCAATCTCGGTCGCCGAAGTCGTCGCCGCGATCGATGGGGATATCGGCATGACGCAATGCTCTGTTCATGCCGACGAGTGCGATCGCACGGCCTACTGCCCAACCCGGCCGCATTGGGCGGCGATCAACCGGGCGGTGGGCACCGCGCTGTCGGCGGTCACCCTCGACGACATGATCTCGCCGTTCGCATTCCTGCCGGCCCCGCGCGCCGATGCTTCCCCCGAAACTGCCCGCACCTGATCCCAAATGACAGCTTCGCTCGATACTCAGCAGACGATCCGTTCGCTCTCGGAAGAGGGTTACAAGTACGGCTTTGTCACCGACATCGAAGCCGACAGCGCGCCGCCCGGCCTCGATGAGGACACGGTCCGGTTCATCTCGGCCAAGAAGGGCGAGCCGGAATGGCTGCTCGAATGGCGGCTCGCCGCGTTCCGCGCCTGGCGCGAGATGATCGGGCCGGAATGGGCCAAGGTCGAGTTCCCGCCGATCGACTACCAGTCGGCCAGCTACTATTCGGCGCCGAGACAGCAGGCAACGCCGAAATCCCTGGACGAGGTCGATCCCGAGCTGTTGCGCACTTACGAGAAGCTCGGCATTCCGCTGCGCGAGCGCGAGGTGCTTTCCGGGGTGGCGGTCGATGCGGTGTTCGACAGCGTCTCGGTGGCGACGACCTTCAAGGAACAGCTCGGCGCGCTCGGCATCATCTTCTGCTCGTTCGGCGAGGCGGTGCGCGAGCATCCCGAGCTGGTGAAGAAATATCTCGGCACGGTGGTGCCGCAGAACGACAATTTCTACGCGGCGCTCAATTCCGCGGTGTTCAGCGACGGCTCCTTCGCCTACATCCCGCCGGGCGTGCGCTGCCCGATGGAGCTCTCGACCTACTTCCGCATCAATGCGCGCAACAGCGGGCAGTTCGAGCGGACATTGCTGATCGCCGACAAGGGCGCCTATGTCAGCTATCTCGAAGGTTGCACCGCGCCGCAACGCGACGAGAACCAGCTGCATGCCGCGGTCGTCGAGCTGATCGCGCATGAGGACGCGCAGATCAAATACTCGACCGTGCAGAACTGGTATCCGGGCGACGCCGAGGGTAAGGGCGGCATCTACAATTTTGTGACCAAGCGCGGCGCCTGCCGCGGCGCGCGGGCCAAGATCTCCTGGACCCAGGTCGAGACCGGCTCGGCGATCACCTGGAAGTATCCGAGCTGCATCCTCGAAGGCGACGACTCGGTCGGCGAATTCTATTCGGTAGCCATCACCAACAACCGTCAGCAGGCCGATACCGGCACCAAGATGATCCATATCGGCCGCAATACCAGCTCGACGATCATCTCGAAGGGCATCTCGGCCGGGCGCGGCCAGAATACCTATCGCGGCCTCGTGCGGATTCAGCCGCGGGCAAAGGGCGCTCGCAACTACACGCAATGCGACTCGCTGCTGATCGGCGACCGCTGCGGCGCGCATACGGTGCCCTACATCGAGGTGCGCAACCCCACGGCCAAGATCGAGCACGAGGCGACGACGTCGAAGATAAGCGACGACCAGCTGTTCTACTGCCGCCAGCGCGGCCTCTCCGACGAGGACGCGCTGTCGCTGATCGTCAACGGCTTCTGCAAGGAAGTGCTGAAGGAATTGCCGATGGAGTTCGCGGTCGAGGCGCAGAAGCTGCTGGCCGTGAGCCTCGAAGGCAGCGTCGGATGACCTTCTTTTATCGTCACCCCCGCGGAAGCGGGGGTCCAGGGGCAACTTCTGGAGCCTGTGGCTCTGGATTCCCGCTTTCGCGGGAATGACGGGGTAACGGAGCAGAATTCAGCAATGCTCGAAATCAAAAATCTGCATGCCCGGCTCGAAGATGGCCGAGAGATCCTGAAGGGGATCGATCTGTCGGTCGGCGACGGCGAGGTGCACGCGATCATGGGGCCGAACGGCTCCGGCAAATCGACGCTTGCCGCGGTGCTGGCCGGGCGCGACGGCTATGAAGTCACCGAGGGCAGCGTCATCTATCGCGGCCGCGATCTGCTGGACACGCCGGCCGACGAGCGGGCGCGTGAGGGTCTGTTTCTCGCCTTCCAGTACCCGGTCGAGATCCCGGGTGTGAACAACACCTATTTCCTGCGCGCGGCGGTCAACGCCCAGCGGCGCCACCGCGGCGAGCCCGAGCTCGACGCCGGCCAGTTCCTGCGCCTGGTCCGCGCCAAGCTGAAGCTGCTCGATATCGGCGATGATCTCTTGCAACGCTCGGTCAATGTCGGCTTCTCCGGCGGCGAGAAGAAGCGTAACGAGATCTTCCAGATGGCGATGCTGGAACCGCGCCTCGCGATTCTCGACGAGACCGACAGTGGCCTCGACATCGACGCGCTGCGGGTGGTCGCGCGCGGGGTCAACGAGCTGCGTGCGCCCGACCGTTCGATCGTGATGATCACGCATTATCAGCGCCTGCTCCAATACGTAGAGCCCGACCACGTGCATGTGCTGCAGGAAGGCCGGATCGTCGAGTCAGGCGACAAGAGCCTCGCCGCCGATCTGGAGCGTCGCGGCTATGGCGCTTTCGGCGAGGTACCTGAAGCGGCGGAACCCGCATGAGCGCCATTCTCGATTTCCCGGTCCGGCCCGAGGCGCGGCCCTATATCGAGGCGTTCGATCACCGTGCCGTCACGGCCGAGCCTGACTGGCTCGTCCGCGATCGGCGGCGCGGCCTCAGCCGTTTCGCCGAGCTGGGTTTTCCAAACCGGAAAAGCGAGAGCTGGCGCTATCTCGATCTCCAGCCGCTTGAAAAGCGGCCGCTGATACCGGCGCATGCGGCGCCGGAAGCGGACGAGGCCGGCTTGCGCGAGCGGCTGGCGGGATTATCGCTGCCGGAGAGGGCCCGTCGGCTCGTGCTGGTGGACGGCCGGTTTGCTCCTGGCCTGTCGATCATGGAGCCGCGGCCCGGATTGTGGCTCGGCTCCATGGCGCAAGCGCTGCGCGAACGCCCCGATCTGGTGCGCCCGGCGATCGAGCAGGCCGCGGCAGATGCAGCGGCCCATCCATTCGCGGCGCTCAATACCGCCTTTTTCGCCGACGGCTTCGTGCTCGAGGTCGCGCCGGGAATTGACATCGAGCGGCCGATCGAGATCGTCCACCTGGCCTCGGGCGCGACCTCGGCCTCGTTGCATACCCGCAGCCTGGTTGTGCTCGGCGCCGGCAGTCGCGCCAATCTCCTCGAAATCTACGCCGGCCCCACCGCGAACGGGCCGGCGTACTGGCGCAATGACATCGTGGCTCTGCGCGTCGGCGAAGGCGCCGAGCTGAATCGTGCCGTGCTGGTCGAGGAGTCGGCGGAGGCGCTGCATTTGGCGCAGACCGATATCATGCTCCGCGCGGGTGCCCGTTTCGCCGGCTTTGCCCTGTTGCTGAGGGGGCGGCGGTTGCGGCACGAGGCGAACGTCGCGATCGACGGCGAAGGCGCGCAATGCCGGTTGGACGGCGCCTATCTCGTGACCGGCAGCGACGAGACGAACATCGTCACCGAAATCGACCATCGCGTTGCCGGCGGACACAGCAGCGAGCTGATCAAGGGCGTCGCCGCGGATCGGGCGCATGGTGCGTTCCAGGGCCGGATTATTGTGCGCGAGCACGCCCAGAAGACCGACGCGCACCAGCTGAGCCGCAATCTGATCATCGGCGAGCGCGCTGTCATCGACACCAAGCCGGAACTTGAGATTTACGCCGATGATGTCAAATGCAGCCATGGCGCCAGCGTCGGCGATCTCGACGAGGCGGCACTGTTTTATCTGCGGGCGCGCGGCATCTCGGCCGAGGAGGCGCGGCGGATGCTGATCGACGGCTTCCTGCGCGAGGCGGTGGAAACGGTCGAGGACCTCGCGACCCGCACGCATTTGTTGCGACATCTGGCCCGGCGGCTGGCCGATCTGGAGGGATAGGATGGCGGCGGCACCGCTGCGGAAGGACGAAGTGACACCAGGCCGGCTCGACCCGCGCGTGTTGCGGCGCGAATTTCCGATTTTCGCGAGCAACCCCGGCCTCGTTTTTCTCGATTCCGGCGCCAGCGCGCAGAAGCCGCGAAGCGTCATCGACGGCCTTTCCGAGTTCTACCGCAACGACTACGCCAATGTGCATCGCGGCGTATACGCGCTGAGCGGCCGCTCGACCGACCGGTTCGAGGAAGCGCGCGAGAAGGTGCGCGCTTTCCTCAACGCCGCCGACGAGCGCGAGATCGTCTTCGTGCGCGGCGCCACCGAGGCGATCAACCTCGCCGCCCAGAGCTGGGGCCCCGCGCACTTGAAAGCGGGCGACGAGATCGTCATCAGCGATGTCGAACACCACTCCAACCTCGTGCCGTGGCAGATCCTGTGCGAGCGCATCGGCGCCCGGCTGGTCGTGACGCCGACAGATGAGACTGGCGAATTCGACCTCGCCCGCTTCGAGGCGCTGCTGAGCCCGCGCACCCGGCTGGTCGCGGTGACCCATATCTCCAACGTCACCGGCGCACTGCTGCCGATCGAGCGGATCGTCCAGCTCGCCCATGCGGCGGGCGCCAAGGTGCTGGTCGATGGCTGCCAGGCGATCCCGCGGATGCCGGTCGATGTGCGGGCTCTCGGCTGCGATTTCTACGTCTTCTCCGGGCACAAGGCTTACGGCCCGAGCGGGATAGGCGTCCTGTACGGGCGCTACGAAGCGCTCGCCTCGATGTCGCCCTGGCAGACCGGCGGCGGCATGATTGTCAACGTCACCTACGAAAAGACCGAGTTCCAGGACCCGCCGCACCGCTTCGAGGCCGGCACCCCCGATATTGCTGGCGCCGTCGGGCTCGGCATTGCCCTCGATTTCATCGAAGGCCTGGGCCGCGAGGCGATCCGCGAGCACGAGGAGGCGCTGACCGGTTACGGGGTCGATCGCCTGTCCCGCATCGCCGGCGTGCGCCTCGTCCCCGGCGGGCAGCGCCGGCTCAGCATCCTGTCCTTCAATGTCGACGGGGTGCATCCGCATGACGTCGGTACCGTGCTCGACCAGCACGGTGTCGCCGTCAGGGTCGGCCATCATTGCGCCCAGCCCCTGATGGAAAAGCTCGACGTCGCCGGCACGGTGCGCGCCTCGTTCGGCGTCTACAACGACGAAGCCGATATCGACCGTTTGGCGCAGGCGGTCGAGGCCTGTCGGGAGATGTTCCGGCGATGAGTGACGATCTGCGCGAACTTTACCAGGACATCATCCTCGATCACGGGCGCCATCCGCGCAATTTCCATGCGCTCGAACGCCCGACGCATCTGGCGCGCGGCCACAACCCGCTGTGCGGCGACCGGGTCACGGTGTACCTCGCCGTCGAGGGCGACCATATCGCCGACGTCAGCTTCGAAGGCCGCGGCTGCGCGATCTCGACGGCGGCGGCATCGCTGATGACCGAGGTGTTGAAGGGCAAGACGATCGATGACGCGAGAAAGCTGTTTGCGCAATTCCATGCCCGGGTGACCGGCGGCGACGCCGGCCCGCTGCCGGAGCCATTGGAAGAGGACAGCGAGCGGCTCGAACCCTTGACCGGGGTCAAGGCCTACCCGGCGCGGGTCAAATGCGCGACGCTACCGTGGCACGCTTTCGAGGCCGCGCTCAAGTCGGGACTTGCCGGCGACACGGTCAAGACGGAGTAGGGGATGCCGAGCGAACACGAACATCATGACTATTTCGACTTCGGTTCCGAGCCGCCGCCCGAGACACCGGACGTCGAGCGGCCGGAGGGCGAGGACGATCCCGAGCTGCTGGAGCCGGTGCTGGAGGCGCTGAAGACCGTCCGCGACCCGGAGATCCCGGTCAATTTGGTCGATCTCGGCCTGATCTACGAACTCGTCGTAAAGAAGGGCGGCATTGTCTTTGTCGAGATGACGCTGACGACGCCGGCTTGTCCGGTCGCACAAAGCATGCCGGGCGAGGTCGAAGCGGCGGTCCGAGGCGTTCCTGGCGTCAACGACGCGCGGGTCAAGCTGGTATGGACCCCGCCCTGGGACCGCGACCGCATGAGCGAGGAAGCTAAGCTCGAACTCGGGCTGATGTGAGCGGCGGCAAGTTCCGCGCCGTCCTCTTCGACCTGCTGACCGGGCTTATCGATTCCTGGACCCTGTGGGACAGCGTCGCCGGAAACCGAGAGGATGGGCGCCGTTGGCGCGCGGCTTATCTGCAGAATACCTATGCCGAAGGCCGTTATCGGCCATACGAAGCGCTGGTCCGTGAAGCGGCGGTCGAGAGCGGCCTACCGCCTGAACTCGGCGACCGGCTGGCGGCCCGCTATGACGAGCTGTCGCCCTGGCCCGAGGCGACCGAGATCCTCAGCCAGCTCCAGGGCATATTTTCGCTCGGGATCGTGACCAATTGCTCGGAAGCGCTCGGCCGGCTTGCGGTAAGCCGGACCGGGATCGAGTTCGATGCCGTGGTTACCGCCGAACGAGCGGGCTTCTACAAGCCGCATCCCGGACCGTATCTGTTGGCGTTGGAAGAACTCGGCGTCACTGCAGACGACACTTTGTTCGTCGCCGGTTCGGCCTATGATCTGTCCGGCGCCGCCGCGGTCGGAATGCCGGTGTTCTGGCACGACCGGATCGGCATGGCGATGCCGCCCGGCACCCCGCCGCCGTTGTGCCGCGAGACAAGCCTGCGGCCGCTGCTATCCCTGGCTTTCGACGGTCAGATGCCGAGCGCCCTCCGGTAAACCCGCACCGTCTCGCGCAGCCGTCCAGTCATCGCTTTCGGCTTTAAACGCGCCCCGATAAATTCCGGTCGCTCCATAGGCGCAGAGGCCGAACCGCCGCTTAGCCAGCGTTGATAGCAAGTGCCGATTTCTTGGAACAATCGGTAATAGACGGCACGGTTGAAATGTCGGAAATCCTCGGTGACCTCGTCGATCGACTCGATCAGCGATGTCATCTCGATGAATTCGACATTGCCCCGGTGTTCGCCGACCGATCGGAAGGTCTGGTTGAGCGCCGCCTGTATTCCATCCTCCACCGCGGCCCCGTTGATGTTGTGCCGTTGGTTCGGCAGCACGACGATGAACAAAGCGTTCGCCGGGGCCTTGTCGAGGATCGTCCGGTACATCGTTTCGTACACTCTCATGTCGTCAAACGGCACGGTGTCGAAATCGTCGGCGAGGCTGGCCGAGATGCGATCGAACTCGGCTGCCTCCGCCTCCGACCGATTTGAATTGGTGGCAAGCATCGGTTCGCGAAACCAGACCGGCGCGGTAAATCCAGTTGTGCGGTGCCGATTGAGCTGCAGCATCCTGTCGCCGGTCGGGCTGTAGATGATGACCGTCCCGTCGGCGCACGGCTCAAAGAGGCGGGTGTCATAGAACGATCCATCCATGCCGAGCCGGCCGATCAGATCGGTCTCCTGAGCGGTCAATCCCTGCAGGGCCTGCGCCAGGATCGTGCTGTTCTGGCGCGGCATATAAAGCCCGCCGTGCATCGTGACGACTTCACTCAGGATGCTCTGTGCGTGCGCTCGGAAAAAATGCTCGATGACCTCCAATTCGCAGCCGCCGCGGATGCGTACCTCGCCGAACTGCCTCGTGCCCGCGCCAGTGGCCTCATTTTCCGCCGTGGCAATGTTGATCCAGTCGACCGTTTCATTGAGGTCTGACAGGACCTCGCCGACGATCTCCAGCTCCGGCTGTCCCAAAAGCTCGTAGACCCATTGCTCGACACCCATCCCCAGGGTGCGGCACGAAAAGGCGAAATGCTCGAGCTTGGGCTTGGCCCACGCCACCAGGCCGATAACCAGAAAAAAGCCGCAGATCCCGTAATCGCCATAGCGGTCGCACACCGCCACCAGACCGGCCCGGGCATGAAACGGCGCGATCTGTTCCAGCAACTGTGCCCTGGCCTCGGTCTTGTCCTCCGACAGGCGCTGCTTGGTGAAGTTGAGTTGGTTGGTGCGGTTGATCAGTTCGATCGCACGGTCGAGGTGCTTTTCGACATCGTAGATGATTGTGACGGCGATGTTGCTCTGCCGCAGGAATTCGGCCGTATTGCCGCCGGCCTTGCCCATCTCGACGTGGCGGGTTTCGAGCAATTTGTATTGCCGCAGCCGGGTCAAGTCCGGGTCGGATTTGCCCGCAAACCCCGGATTGCTCAGAAAGTCGCGAATCGCACCGGGATCGGCAATCTGCAACCCGGAAAGAGCGGCCTTTGCCTGCGCCAGATTGGCCGGGTGGTCGTCGACAAATACAACAGTTTCGGCGCGAAGCTGTACCGCTTCGACGATTTCGGCGATCCGATCGGCTTTGGGCGACCAGTCGATGCTCGGGAAGATGAAATACTCCCAGATCTCGGTGCCGACCAAGATCTCCTCGACCGCCGTCCGCTCGTTGCGCGAGCAGATCGAATTCATGATCCCGCGGCGGCACAGCTCCACGACGATATCGTGGTGCTCGGTATTGTACCGGATACCGCCCTCGGTCAGGGTCCCGTGCCAGAAGGTCTCATCCAGGTCCCAGATAACCAGGCGGACATTCTTGAAGGGCGCGCTGCGCATGGCCGGCATGACGTCAGCTATAGCAATGATGACTGGCGGCAGCCAGCCTCAAGCCAGCGCGGCATCGAGGTCGGCGATCAGATCGTCGGGGTCCTCGATGCCGACCGACAGGCGCAGCAGATCGGGCGGCACCGGGCTGCCCTCGCCCTCGACCGAGGCGCGGTGCTCGATGAGGCTCTCGACTCCGCCCAGCGAGGTAGCGCGCTTCCATACCTCCACCCGCGCCGCCGTCGCGATCGCCGCCTCGGCCCCGCCGCGCACGCGGATGCTCAGCATCCCGCCGAACCCGCCCGCCATCTGGCGCGCGGCGATGGCGTGGCCGGGGTGGCTTGGCAGGCCGGGGTAGAGTACCTCCGCGACGCGTGGATGGCCGGCGAGTGCCTCGGCGATCCGCTGCGCCGACCGGCAGGCGCGCTCGACCCTCGGGAACAGCGTGCGCATGCCGCGCAGCAGCAGAAACGCCTCGAAGCTGCCGAGAATGGCGCCGCCGCCGCTGCGGGCGGCGACCAGGCGGTCCCAGAACTCCTCCTTGCGCGCCGTCGTCAGCGAACCTGCGATCACATCGCTGTGGCCGTTCAGGTATTTGGTCGCCGAATGCATGACGATGTCGGCGCCGAGCGCAAGTGGCCGCGTCAGCACCGGGGTTGCCGCGGTGCTGTCGATTGCGAGCAGCGCGCCGGCGGCGTGGGCGATCCCGGCGGCGGCGGCGATGTCGGTGATCGACCACAACGGGTTGGCCGGGGTCTCGATCCAGACAAGCTGGGTCCGGCCGGGCACGACCGCGCGGCGGAGTTCGTGGAGCGATGTGGCATCGACGAAATCGACGGCGACTGCTTCGTTCCCCGCTGCAGCGAGCCGGCGCCGCAAGGCCCAGTACATCACGCGCGGCGCGACCGCATGGCTGCCCGGCGGCAGGCTGTCGAACACGGCGGCCGCCGCGGCCATGCCGGAGGCGAAGAGCAGAGAGGCGGCGCCGCCTTCGAGGGTGGTGATCAGCGCCTCCGGCTGATCGTAGGTCGGGTTGTCGGCGCGGGCATAGCCGCGGCCCCGCCGGTATTGGTTGTCCGGATCGCGCTCGAAGGTGGTCGCCGTGTGCACCGGCAGGACGACGGCGCCGGTCGCCGGGTCGGTCCAGCCTAGCGCTTGCGCAGCGAGGGTCGCCGGCCGCAGCGGTTTCGGGCTCATCAGGCGCCGCCTGCCGGTACTGCCGAAGCCGCATCGCGGCGAGTTCGGGCGACGGCGTGGATCTCGTCCCGGATCGCCGGCTCGGTGTGGAACAAGCGGTCGAGGTCGCGCGCCGCCAGCGTCAGCAGCTCGCAATAGCAGAGCGCCACGACGTCGGCGGTGCGCGGCGCATCTTCCAACAGCGCAAGCTCGCCGAAGAAGTCGCCGGTGCCGAGCTCGACGGGCATCTGGGGAATCTGGACTTCGACCGCGCCTGAGGAGATGAAATACATCGCGTCGCCACGCTCGCCCTTGCGCACTATAAACTCCCCGGGAACCGCGAGGCGCGGCCGCAGCAGCCGCGCTACGGCGCGCGTGGCGTGCTCGTCCAACGCCGAGAACAGCGGCACACGGCCGATCAGCTGCTCGCGATCGAGCCCGAGATCCAGGTGCGGGCGCTTGTCGAGCAGCCGCTGACGCTGAAGCAAATCCCGCTGAAGATCGTCGAACACATCGCGGTTCAGTATCGATTCCTCGCGCAGCTGGCGATAGCGATCGTCCTCGATTTGCGCCGCCGTTCGCACCAGGAAATGGACCTGGAGCTGCTGCGCGTAAGCGGGGTATTGCAGCCGCAGGGCCGAAACCGCGCGGTCCACATCGGCCAGCCGTCGATCGAGCAGCACCGCTAGGTCCTCCGATGCCTGCTCGCCAAACAGCGATCGGATTTGCGCCTCGTTGAACGCGATCAGCTCGTGCAGCACCGAGCGGGCGGAAAGCAGTCCTTCGAAACGGGCGGCGAGGCACCTCGCCAGCGGGTCGGCGACACCAAAGCGCCGATGCAAGAGGCTGGCGATGCGGAAGCCGCGGCCGAAGCCGACGAGCTTTGCCGCCGCCTTCTCGTATCCGCGGATGGCGTCGGTACGCGCGGCATCGCGCAATCGATCGGCATAGCCCAGTAAGGTCGCGGCGCCGGCTCGCGAGACGATCCGGGCTTGCAGATGCTCGGAATAGAGTTGCTGCTCCCGGTCGGCGAGCGTGAGTAAGGCTGGTTGGGTGCGCAGCTCGCCTGCCAGATCGGCCGCCGTGCCAAGATCGGCCGGCCGATCTTCCGCCCGAGGTTGATAGACCCGGGTGACCTCAGCGACGATGTCGGGATCGATCTCGTGATCGCCCGCGATCTTCTCGATCGCGCTTTGCACCGAGGCCCGCGACAGCGCGATTACCCGGTCGCGCAGTGCCACCTCCGCCGGTGAAAGCCGGTCGAGCTCGATCAGCCGCATCAACGGCCGCAGCGTCGGCGCATTGATGACGAGGGTGAACAAGACAAAGCCGGTTGCCAGAACGCCGACTTCCGGCGGCAGTGCCCCGTTTTCGGTCGCCGCCGCCGCCAGCGCCAGGGATACGGCGCCGCGCAGACCGCCCCACAGCATGACGAGCTTGTATTTGTTCCCGATCGGCTCGGCGATGCCGCTGGCGCTCAATGCCGGCATCAGCCCGTAGAGGGTGACGCCGCGCGCGGCCATCGCGGCCAGGATCAGCACCGCAAGTAGACCCAGATCGGTCAGCCATTTGTCGCCGATATGGCGCAGCTGCTCGGGTGCCTGCATCGCGGCCAACAAAAAGATCAGCGAGCTGGCCCAGAAGGCGAGCTGCTCCCAGATCTCGACGAGGTTCTCGAAATTCGCCGGAGCCATTCGGCGACGCCCGGCGGCGCCGATCGCGATCGCCTCCGCGGCGACAGCGACGATGCCCGACAAGCCCAGATAATGATCGCAAATGACATAGACGATATAGGCCGAAGCGATGGTCATCGTCGCTTCCGCGAGGCGGTTTCCGCGCAGCAAAGGCATCAACCGTATGGCAATCCAGCCGGCGAGCCCGCCGACCACGAGGCCGCCGATGAATTGGCGCAGAAAGATCAGTGCACCGAATAGCGCGCTGCCTTGCTGCGTCACGAGCATGTCGACCGCCACGGTGTAAATCGCGATCGCGGCCGCGTCGTTGAACAGGCTCTCGCCCTCGACCAGCGTCGACAGCCGTCGGGGCGCGCCGACATCGCGAAAGATGCCGACCACAGCGACCGGGTCGGTCGTGGCAATGATCGCCCCGAGGGCTAGCGCCCCAAGCAACCCCATGTCCGAAATGGGCCAGAGGGAGAGCCCGGCGGCAAACGTGCAGAGGACGACGCCGACAACGGCAAGGAGCAGGACGGGTCCGATCTCGTCACTGAGCTGTCGCACGTCGAGGTTGAGCGCCGCCTCGAACAAGAGCGGCGGCAGGAAGATCGCCAGCAGTGTCTCGGCGCCCGGCTCGAAGTTGTCGAGCGTCGCGAAGATATCGCCGAAGACGGTGCCGGAGGCAGTTCCGGACGCAAGGCTGGCGACCGCGCCCAAGGCGATGCCGACCAGCGCCAGGATCACCGCATAGGGGAAGGAAAGGCGCTCGGCGAGCGGCAGCAGCAGGCTGACCAGTCCCAGCAGAATGGTCACGCCGAACACGGTCATTACCACGTCGTGCATCGCCGGAGCATGCAGACCAGAGCGCGCTATCGCAATAGGTGGTATCGGCGGGTCCGGCCGACCGGATTGTGAGATTGACCCGGCCGTGCGACCGCTCTACCTGATCGCTGCCATGAGCCAGCCCAACCCACGCAGCGTAACGATCGCCCGGCGCACGATCCTGCAGCTCGCAGTCGCAGCCGCGTTGATGTTCGGTCTCTCCCAGCCGGCGCCGGCTCAGCTCGAGCATTTCCCGACCGCCGAGCTGACCATCGTCACCGCAAGCGGGCCGCACAAATTCGCTGTTGAAGTGGCGACGACCCCGGCCCAGCTCGAGCAGGGGCTGATGTTTCGGCAGAGCCTCGCACCCGATTCCGGCATGCTGTTCGACTTCAAGTCGCCGCAGCCGGTGATGATGTGGATGAAGAACACGCTGATCCCGCTCGACATGCTGTTTGTCGACATGCAGGGGCGCATCGCCAACATCCACGAGCGGGCGGTGCCGGGGTCGCTGGAGACGATCGGCTCGGGTGCGCCTGCGCGGGCGGTTATCGAGCTGAACGGCGGCACCGTCGCCCGGCTGGGGATCAAGCCGGGAGACCGGGTCATTTATCCGATTTTCGGCAACGGCGCTTAAAGCGCCTGGTTTAGGGAATTTTCACGCAAACTTAGGCGGTCTTTAATACTAATCCGGCAGGATCATCCGAGACCGACCGTTTCCGCCACGTTTGTCGGGGGACGAAAATGAGCCTTCCGGACTGGGTCATTCATATCGCAGGGCTGGCTATCCTCGCAGGAACGACGGCATTAGCCTTCTTTGGCTTCTGAAGCCCGCCTCACCCTCTTGGACCGTGCCGCACTGTTCGGTGATGTCCGCCCGCGCCGTAAGACATGGCGCGGATAGGAATACGAACTCCAATTTCTCGGAGACCTCCCCACCGCTGACCTTAGGCTCCGAGAGGAAATGGCCGGGCCGGAAAATTCCGGTCCGGCCATTTTAGTGGCTACGAGCGATTGGCGGCGTGACCCGCTAAGGCTCACTCCGCGGCTTCGGCTTGGCGCCAGCCGAGATGCCTGAGGCAGCGGTCGATCCACAGCTTGGTCAGCTTCTCCTGCGCGCCATTCTGTGAGAGGCGCCGGCGCAGGGTCGGGAAATCGACCTGGTCGAGATCCTGGTCCTGGTTGAAGCAGGAGAACACCACCGTTTCGGTGCCGCTCGCAGGATCGTAATGGCGCTGCAGGCACTGCGCGCAGATCTCCTTCATCATGCACTGCATCGGCGAATTGATCGAGGCGATCGCCCGGTGCCCGGGGCGGAAATAGCGCTTCAAGGCGGCGCGGCGCGCCTCGGCGACCGCGGCCATCATGCCGTCCGAGCCGATCGCGATGATGCGGTCGACCTCGGCTAGCGGGATCTCGGTCGGCCCCAGCGCGCCCGCGCCGTAGGCCTCGATCGCCGCGACGATGTTGCCGACGAAGGCGAGGTCATGCGGCCGGCTCGGCGCGAAACCCGGCGCCTCGTCACAGCACCATACGACGCTGTCGGCTGCGCGCTCGATATCGGCGATCTTGTAGCGGTCCTCGATCGTCTTGTAGCCGGCGAAATAGAGCACGCGCGACCCCTGCGCCCGCAGCGCCGCGCCGATCGAAAACAGGACCGCGTTGCCTAGCCCGCCGCCGACCAGCAGCACGGTCTCGCCCGCTGGCGTTTCGGTCGGGGTTCCGGTCGGGCCCATCAGGATGACCGGATCGCCCGGCTGCAACAGCGCGCAGAGATCCGACGATCCGCCCATTTCCAGAACGATCGTCGACAGCAAGCCCCGCTCGCGGTCGATCCAGGCGCCTGTCAGCGCCAACCCCTCCATCGAGAGGGTCGTGCCGTCAACCCGCGGCGCGAAGGTCTCGTAATTCTGCAGGCGATAGAACTGGCCAGGCTGGAAGGCGCGCGCCGCCATCGGCGCCCGCACGACGACCTCAACAATCTTTGGCGTCAGCCGCTCGACCGCATGCACCTGCGCCCGCAGCTCGTCGTCGAGCCGCATCTTCAGCGCAGCCGGCTCGGGGGATGCCGGCGAGCGCCGCGCCAGAATCCGGCTGACCACTGGGTAGCCCTGCTTGGTCCCGCCCATCGCCTTGACGACATTCCCGGCGAAGCTCGGATGCAGATCGCCGAAAAAGCTGACGGCGCGCCCATCGGGCATCAGACTCATCAGCACCCGTACCTCGGCCGGCTTGGCGACCCGCTCGGGCGTTGCCGGGCGGCCCTGCTCGTCGAGCGCACGGAAATAGCGGCCGTCGAGCGCGACATGCTCGGGGTCTTCGCGCGCCAGCACCGTATTGGGTTGGGTCCCGGCGGCGACCAGGATCGTGCGCGCCGGCAGCACCACCTCCTCGCCCGCGGCTTGATCCGGCTCCGGGAGATGGCCGCCGACCTCTTCCGCGGCGTGGCGGGTCAGCCGCAGCGCCGCCGCCTGTTCGAACACATCGACCTCGACCGCGATGGGGGTCAGCCGCTCGGCGAAGCGGATGCCTTCCTCCATCGCCTTGGCGACTTCCTCGTGGTTCAAGGTGTAGCTCGGCGCGTCGATCAGCCGCCGGCGATAGGCGATGGTCACACCGCCCCAAGAATCGATCAGCTTCGCCAGACGCGGCGGGCGGTCTTCGCATTGCGCCGCCTCGCGCTCGGCACGGATCGCGCGGGCATGAGCGATGAATTCCTCGGCGACTTCGCGTTCGGCGGCATTCCAGCCGGCGCGCACCGCCTCGGCGCCCTGCTCGGCGACGAGGGTCTCATAGCGGGCGAGGAACTTCTCGACCTGCAGCGGATAGTAGGCAAGCGCCTCAGTCGCGGTATCGATCGCGGTCAGCCCGCCACCGATGACGACAACCGGCAGCCGCACTTGCAAATTGGCGATGCTGTCAGTCTTGGCGGCTCCGGTCAGCTGCAACGCCATCAGGAAGTCGGAGGCTTGGCGCACGCCGGGCACGAGCCCGTTCTTCATCGGGATCACGGTCGGGCGCCCAGCGCCGGCACACATCGCGATGTGGTCGAAACCGAGCGCGAAGGCGCTGTCGATCGTCAAGGTGCCGCCGAAGCGCACACCGCCATACACCGCGAATTGCGCGCGTCTTTCCAGCAGCAGCCGGATGATCTTAAGGAAATTCTTGTCCCAGCGGACGGTGATGCCGTATTCGGCGACGCCGCCGAACCCGGCCATCGTGCGCGCGTCGAGCCGCTCATAGAGCGTGGCGATATCGCGGATGGGAGCGAACGGCACCCGCTCGCCGGTAGGGGCGATGCCGGAGATTTCCGGCGGCAGCGGCTCGATCTTCAGGCCGTCGATCGCGGCGACGAAATGCCCGTCATTGATCAGGTGGTGCGCCAAGTTGAACCCGGCCGGCCCGAGCCCGACCACCAGCACCTTGTAGCCCGATTGCGGCTTTGGCAGCGGCCGACGCACATCGAGCGGGTTCCAGCGGGTCAGGAGGCCGTAGATCTCGAAACCCCAGGGCAGGGCGAGCACGTCCTTCAGGGTGCGGGTCTCGATCTGGGGGATGTCGACCGGGTCCTGCCGCTGATAGATGCAGGCCTTCATGCAGTCATTGCAGATGCGGTGCCCGGTCGCGGCGCAGAGCGGGTTGTCGACGGCGACGATCGCCAGCGCGCCGATGCTGTTGCCGCGCGTCTTGACGATGTTCATTTCCGAGATCTTCTCGTCGAGCGGGCAGCCGGCGAGAGTGACGCCGAACACGCTCTTCTTGAAACCGCCGTCCTTCTCGTGCAGGCCGCTGCGGCAGCTGTCCTTCTGCTGGTTGTGGCACCAGATGCAGTAATTGGCCTGGTCGAGGGCGCCGGCGAGGTCGGTGCCGGGATCGGTCAGCGCGAAGCCGTCGCGCGCGCGCCAATGATCTTCCGGCAGGCGCAGCATCGTGACGCCGTTGCGCTCGACCGTGTCGACGGGCACGAGATGGTGCATGTCGAGCCGGTGCGGCACCCGGAACAACAGGCCGCGGCGATGCTTCTTCTGTCCCCCCGGAGACAATGTCGCCCAGGCGGCGTACTCGAGTGCTACCGTCAGCGGCAACCGATGTGCGGGCTCGTCATCGAGCCAGCGGCCGACTGCCTCGGCGTAGAGCAATTCCCAGGCGAGGGTGCCCTCTCTCGTGTCGAATGCGGCGGGCGGGCCGCCGATCAGGGTGTCGAGCTCCTGGCCCAGCTTGTGGCCGTTGAGCTGGGCGGCGTCGGCCTCCTTGATTTCCTTGACCGCGCGCCGCTGCACGAAAAGGCGCTTCACCGAAAACAGCGGCGCCAGTTTGTCGTGCCGCGCCTGCAGCGTCCGCACCTCGCCGGCAATGCCGAACAGCTCGCCGACGAAATCCTCGAGGTGCGGCGCGAGATCGATAAGAAGATCGCTTTCGGCCTTGCGGTCGAACCCGTCCGGTTCCGCGCGCGCCGCCATCAGCCGATCGTGCAAAGCAACGTCGATGCCGGCGAGATGGGCGACAAACGCACGGTCGAGCCGGAGCAGCCCGTCGCGGTCGTAAAGATCGGAAAAGGAGAGCCCGTGCTTCAGGGCGAGTTCGGTCATGCGTGCTTGTTACGCGAATGCGGGAGTCGAAACCAACGGCAATTCGCCGCGACAGAACCGCGAACATTTCGCAGCTGCACAATAGATGGGCGCGGAGGTGCTTCGATAAAAGCCGACACCACGGCTACCAGCCGTGTCTCAGTTGGCGCGGAAATCGCATAGCCACAGCTCGAGAATGCACGCCCCGAGAGGAGAGCCATGGCCGAAACCACCTTCGACACCGCCGAGACGGCGATCGAGCGCGAGCTGCAGCACCGCTATCGCCAGCCCAAGGGCGTCGAACAATTCGGCATCGAGGCGATCCCGGAAGCGCGGAAGACAGTCAGGTGGTACGATCTATTCGCCATCATCCTCAACTTCCTGATCAGCCCATCGACAATCCTGCGCGGCGGTCTCGGCGTCGCGGCGGGGCTGTCGTTCCAGGCCTCGGTTGTGGCCGAATGCTCGGGGATCGTCGTCGCCGCGGTGTTTTACGTGATCATGGCCACGGTCGGAGTGGATTACGGCATCCCCGGACAGGTCGCGACCCGAGCCGTTTACGGGCTGCGCGGCTCGAAGATGATCCCGTCTTTCCTGCGCTCGATCGCGTCCTGCTACTGGTTTGCGTTCCAGACCGTTATCGGCGCGACGGCGATCTGCGCCGTCTTGCAAAAGCTGACCGGCACCTCCTATTCGCTGATCCTCGTCAGCGTGCTGTTCGGCATCGTGCAGGCTTTTGTCGCGGTCGTCGGCTACGATTCGCTGAAGGCGCTGTCACGGGTCGCGCTGCCGGTCAAGCTGGCGATGTTCGCCTACCTGTTCGTGCTGCTCGCCAATCAGGCGGACCCGAACTTCGTGCCGAGTGCAGTCTGGTCCTTCGCCGGCAAGAACGGCGGCTGGGACTGGGTTATCTTCGTCGCCTGGTTCAACGCTGCGGCCGCCGGCTGGCTGACGATGATTACAGACTCGGCGGATTTCTGCCGCTATTCGCGCAGCCGCGCCGATATGTGGATCGGCACCGTATCGGCCTCGGCGGTCGGCACGATGATTTCCGGCTCCCTCGGCGCCTACGCCGCCGTGGCGACCCTGGGCAAGACCGCCAACCCGTTCGTGCTGATCGCCGGCATCAGCACGAGCTGGATCACGCTGTTTCTGATCCTCGTCTTCATCGCGCTCGACAACTGGACGATCAATGTCCTCAATCTCTATACGGGCGGGTTGTCGATCTCCAACATGTTCGAGCGGCTCGGCCGGTTTTGGACAACGCTGATCGCCAGCGTCATCGCGATCGTGCTGTCTGCGTTCCCCGACGTGCTGAACAGCTATCTCACTTACGCGACGTTGCTCGGCAATTTCTTCTCGCCGATCGCCGGGGTATTGGTGTTCGACTATCTGTTTCTGAAGCGCACCCGGCTCGACGTGCCGGCGCTGTTCACGATGGAGGGCCGCTACCGCTATTGGGGCGGTTTCAACCTTGTTGCCGTCGCTTGGACGGTGCTCGGCTTCCTGTTCTATATGTTCTGCGTCCCCGCGACCTGGATTCCGACGCTCTGCACGATCGCCTTTACCGGCATCGGCTATACGCTGACGGCGATGGCGGTGGCCGGGCGCTCGCGGATCATGCAACTCGGCAGCGCGCCAGCCGACATGGTGCCGGCCGCTGCGGATTGATGCCGGCGCGCGTCAGCCTTTGACCTCGACGTCGACGAAGACGAATTCGAACGGGTTGATGTTGACGACGTCGTGCTCGACGCCGGCTTCGCGGAAGTAGGGCTGGCCGGTGACGAGTTCGGCCTCGCGCGCGCCGTCCGGCTCTTCGAGCCGCAGCTTGCCGCTAGTGATCGGCACGACGCAGTAATCGAATTCGTGCCGGTGCCAGCCGGTCGCGCCGCCCGGCGGGAAGCGCCATTCGGTGACGCGCAGCCGAGCGTTGTCGATCTTGACGGTCGGGACGGCGCGGGGGCGCTCGCTCATCGGCTGTTCTCCTCATTGGCCGAGGCATCTGCACATTCCAGCACAGCGTTCAGCAAGACATTGCAGCCGGCGGTCAGATCTTCGGGCTTGGCGTCCTCGATCTCGTTGTGGCTGATGCCGCCGACGCAGGGGACGAAGATCATCGCGGTGTGCGCCACCCGCGCCATGTAGACGGCATCATGGCCGGCGCCGCTGACGATGTCCTGATGCGGGTAGCCCTGCGCCGCGGCGGCCTCGCGCACCGCGCCGACCAGCTTCGGGTCGAACGGGGTCGGCGGGAAATACCAAAACTCCTTGACCTCGGCTTCCAGGTGCTGGGTCGCCGCGGCGGCGGCGCAGGCCTCGCGCAATTCCCTATCCATCTCGGTCAGCACCGCGTCCTCGGGATGGCGGAAATCGACCGTGAAGAAGACGCGGCCCGGGATCGTGTTGCGCGAATTCGGGCTGACCTGGACAAAGCCGACCGTGGCGCATGCAAAGGGTGCATGCATATGGCCGATGCGGTTGACCGCGTCGATCATGCGGGCGGCGCCAACGAGGGCGTCGCGGCGTCGCGGCATCGGCGTCGGTCCGGCATGCGCCTCCTGGCCGGTGACGGTGATCTCGTACCAACGCTGGCCCTGCGCGCCGGTGACGATGCCGACCGGGAGCCCGGCGGCTTCGAGGATCGGCCCCTGCTCGATATGCGCCTCGAAATAGGCGGCGACCGGGTGCTGACCGACCGGCGCCGGTCCGGCGAAACCAATGCGCTCAAGCTCCGCACCGAGAGTGAGCGCCGGCGCGTTGTTGTCGGGAGTCGCCAGCGCCGCGCCGAGGTCGAAGACGCCGGTGAAGGCGCCGGACCCGACCATCGCCGGCGAAAAGCGCGAGCCCTCCTCGTTGGTCCAGGCGACGATCTCAACGGGCGCCTCGGTCTCGTAGCCGACATCGTTGAGGCTGCGCACGAGTTCGAGCCCGGCCATCACGCCATAGGCGCCGTCGAAACGGCCGCCGGTCGGCTGGGTGTCGAGATGGCTGCCGGTCATGACCGGCGGCAAGGTGGGGTTGCGGCCAGGGCGGCGGGCAAAGATGTTGCCGATGCGGTCGACCGTAACCGCACAGCCGGCCTCCTCGCACCAGCGGATGAAGAGGCGCCGCGCCGCGCCGTCGAGATCGCTGGCGGCGAGACGGCAGACGCCGCCCTTGTCGGTGGCCCCGATCTGCGCCAGCTCCATCAGGCTCGCCCACAGCCGCTCGCCGTTGACTGTCAGATTGCGCATGCGGTTTGCACCTGCCTACTTCAATTCTAGAAATTCGGTCAATGCGGCGCTGACCCGTCGCATCGTGTCGGTCTCAATGCGCCCGATCCGCTGTCCAATTTTCGCGCGCGGCACCGCTGCCGCCTTGTCGATCATGATCTGCGAGCGCTTGACAAGCCCGTTGTCTCTGCTTGGCTCAACCATAATCCGGAACAGAGGAAAGTCGTGAATTTCACTCGTCACCCGCAGGACCGTCACTGAGCCCAACGCGCTGAATGCGTCGGATTGGACGACAAGAGCCGGACGACGTTTGCCGTAATCGCCCGGCAGAGCGATGCTGACGAGATCGCCCCGATTCACTTCCATTCTCTAGCGAACTCTTCTAGATCGGCGTCCAGTTCGCGCATCACGGCGGCTTCGTCGCTGTTCGGATCTTGCGCGGCAGCATTTGCCTCGAGGCATTGCCGGCGCGCTTCTGCCTCGAACTTCCGGCGCTTCTTCTCCTCGACCCGCTGCCGGATCAACTCGCGGAGCAACTCGCCGACCGGTTTTGCCTCCTCGACGGCAATTTCGGCGAAGGCAGTCTTCAAGGCCGGTGGAATCCGAAAGGTAATGATATCGGCATTGGGCTCTGGGCTGCGTCGCGCCATTCCGGGCCTCTGTTATGCAGAACGTATTGCATAATGTAATGCGGCTCATGGCAACTGCAATCCACACCGCAATCCACACCTTGCCACTCGCGAGCGCCTAGCAGAAGATCCGGCCGCCCCACCGGAGGAGGCGACATGCAGGCCTGGTACCATTGCGAGAACGTCTATCCGTTTGTGCCCAAGGAGGTGCTCGACGCTGCCGAGTCGGTGCGCGCCAGCCTGCCGAACAAATACTGCGACCCGAAGATCGCGGCCGATTTGTTCGAGGAATGCCTCGACGAGCACCTGCTGTGCGACGAGCTCGGCGTCAACGTCGTCTCGATCGAGCATCATTCCGGGATCAACAGCTTATATGGCGCCAGCCCGATGATCCTCGGCGTCGCCGCGCGCCAGACCAAGAAGGTGCGCATCCTGTCGCTCGGCACGTTGATCTCGGTGCGGCAGGATCCCGTGCGTGTCGCCGAGGAATACGCCACCGCCGACGTCATTTCGCGCGGGCGGCTGGAGATCGGCTTTGTCAAATCGGGCGACAGCGAGATGGTCTCTGGCAACGCCAACCCTGTGCGCTTTGTCGATCGCTTCTGGGAGGCGATCGACGTCATCGAGCTGGCGCTGACCTCGCATGACGGCCCGGTCAGCTTCGAGGGCAAGCACTACACCCACCGGCACATCAACCTCTGGCCCGGTCCCTACCAGCGGCCGCACCCGCAATTCTGGGCGGCGACCGGCGATCCGGAGACGGCGGCGGAATGCGGCCGGCGCGGCTATGTCAATGCGCTGGTGCTGCGCGGCCCCGAGGCCAGCAAGCGCGCCTTCGACGCCTACCGCAACGCGCGGCGCGAGCTTGGCCTGCCGGCGCCGGGGACCGACAAATTCGCTTATGCCGTCCTGGCCTATGTCGGCGACACCGACGAGGAAGGGCTTGAGGTCGGCAGCAAATTGCTGTGGTTCCTCAATACCAGCCTAAAGCAGGCGCCGCAGATGTCGAAATTCCTGCCCGGGCGCAACCCGCCGGAGATGGCGCCGAACATCTGGCGCTCGACGGGTGCGCGCGGCCGCCCGGCCGACCAGCTGATCGGCATCACCGCCGAGCGGGCGATCGAGCGCGGCATCCTGTGCGCCGGCAACCCCGACACCGTCTACAAGCAGATCATGGACATCTACGACAAGGTCGGCGGCTTCGGCCATCTGATCTTCATCGGCCGCTCCGGCTATCTGACGCATCAGGAAGCCGAAAAGGGCATCCGCATGATGGCCAAGGAAGTCCTGCCACGGCTGCCCGCGATCACATCGACCCCGGCAACCGCGGCCGAGCCGCTGCCGGCTGCCGCCGCTCAGTAATGCCAAGGAGGACAGCGATGAACGATGCCAGCACGCCGTGGATCGACCCGGAGCTGATCGCCGCCGGCAAGCTATTGCAGGAGAAAGGTCTGGTCGCGCCAGACCGCACCGTGGCGGGACTCGCCGAAGTGCGTGCGATGACCAATCGGATCGGCGCCTTCCTGGGTGAGGGCACAGTGCCGCTCAAACACGAGCGCGATCTGTCCCTGCCCGGACCGCACGGGCAGGTGCCGTGCCGGCTGTATCTGCCGGACGGCGTCGAGCGCCCGCCGCTCCTCGTCTATGCCCATGGCGGCGGCTTCATGCAGGGCAGCCTCGACAGCTGGGACCATTTCCTCCGCGATTTGGTGCGGCAGAGCGGCGTCGCCGCGCTGTCGGTCGATTACCAATTGTCACCTGAGGTCAGATTCCCGGTTGCCTACGAAGAGATGCTGGCGATGACCCGGCTCGTGGCGCGCGAGGGCGCCGGCTTCGACATCGACCCGAGCCGGATTGCGGTGGGCGGCGATTCCGCCGGCGCCAACCTGGCGCTCGCGGCCGCGTTGGCGATGCGCGATGCCGGCGAGCGGGCATTGAAGTTCCAGCTCTTGATCTACGGCGTCTACTCGACCGACAGCGACAGCCCATCCTGGCAGCGCTTCGGCCAGGGTGCCGGACTGTCGCAGGCCCAGATGCGCTGGATCTGGGAAACCTATCTGGCCAAGCCCGAGCAGCGGCAGGATTGGCGGGCGGCGCCGATCCTGGCCGACCTCAAGGGCGTCGCCCGGGCCCATCTGATCGTCGGCAGCCTCGATCCGCTCTTGGACGACAGCAACAATCTCGCCGCGAAGCTCGAGACCGCCGGGGTGCCCTGCGACCTGACGATCTATCAGGGCATCAACCACGGCTTCATCCGCTACGGGCGGCTGATCGGCACCTCCCGGCAGGCGATCGCCGACTGCGCCGCCGCCCTGAAAGCCGGTCTCGCGGTCTAACTCCGCTACGATCGCCTCGGCGTCGGCACCGGAACGCCGGCGATATTGAGCTTGACGGCGCCGAGGTGGTTGCGGCTGGTGAAGTAGAGTGTTTTCCAATCGTCGCCACCGAAGGCGATGTTTGTCGTTGCCGGCGCGCCGTGAACGATCCGGCCGAGCGTCTTGCCGGTCGGATTCATGATCCAGATGCCACCGGCGCCGCCGCAATAGACGTTCCCCTCGACATCGACCTTCATGCCGTCGGGGACGCCGGGCTCGTCGCCGCGCAAGTCGGCGAACACCCTGTCGGTCTGTTTGGCGAGCATGCCGCTCGGCAGCAGCTCGAAGGCGCGGATATGCCCGCGGCGGGTGTCGTTGACGTACAGCACCGTTTCGTCGGGCGAGAAAGCAAGCCCGTTCGGCAGCACGAAATCGTCGACGAGCAGGCTCAGCGTGCCGAGATCCGGGGTGATCCGGTAGACGCCGGCAAAGGTCAAATCCCATTGCTGCGGTGCGTTTGGACTGGTCCAGGGATCGGTGAAATAGATGCAGCCGTCGGATTTCACCACGACGTCGTTCGGGCGATTGAGCTGGCGGCCCTGAAAGCTGTTGGCGATCACGGTCAGACCGCCGTCCTGTTCGAGCCGGGTGACACGGCGTGTATCGTGCTCGCAGGCGATGAGCCGGCCTTGCCAGTCGCGGGTCAGCCCGTTGGCGCGATTGGTCGGCTCCAGGAACAGTGAAACGCCCTTGCCGGGCTCGTACTTCATCCGCCGGTTGTTGTGGATGTCGCTGAACAGGAGATAGCCGCCTTCCTTCCACCATAGCGGCCCCTCGGCCGGGCCTTGCGCGCCGCCGAAGCCCTCGGCGAGGTGCTCGATCGGCTGTGACGGCGACAGTATCCTTTCCAGTTCAGGCGCCAGCTGCTCGATCCGTGGCGACATGAAGACCTCCTCGTCCAGGGCTCGTCTACGCTGCAGCAAATCGGTCTGGCTATCAATTCACGCCTGAAACGGGCCGCCGCCCGGGTCGGCTCGACCCATTGCGAGCCCGTGCCTATATTGGCCCGCATTGTTGCGCCGAGCCGGCATGTCCGCTCGCGCAGGACGACGGAGGAAACGCATGAAGTTCGGATTGTTCGGCGGCGCGCGTGCCCGCGGCGGCCCGGCCGGCGACAGCGAGGGCTACCACGAATTCATCAAGTACGTCGTGGCCGCGGAAGAGCTCGGCTTTTCCAGCGTCTTTCTGGTCGAGCACCATTTTACCGGCTTTGGCCAGGTCTCCGCATCACTGAACCTGCTGAGCTATTTGGCGGCGCGCACCGAGACGATCCGGCTCGGCACCGCCGTCGTGGTGCTGCCCTGGCACAACCCGGTGCTGGTCGCCGAGCAGGCCGCGACCCTCGATCTGCTGTCGAACGGCCGCCTCGATTTCGGCGTCGGCAAGGGCTATCGGCCCTATGAGTTCTCCGGCTTCTGCATCGCGCAGGAGGAGGCGACCGCCCGCTTCGACGAGGCGATCGACGTGATCCGGCAGGCCTGGAGCAGCAAGAACCGGTTTTCCTATCAGGGCAGGTGGTACAGCTACGACAACATCGTCGTCGAACCGGCACCGATCCAGCAGCCGCATCCGCCGTTCTGGCTCGGTGCCGGCAGCGCCGAGTCGATCCGCCGCGGCGCGCGCGAGGGCTACAACCTGCTGCTCGATCAGATCGCGCCGATCGATGTCATCATCGACCGGGTGCGCATCTTCCGCGAGGAATGCGAGAGCATCGGGCGGCGCTACGACCCGATGATGATCGGCGTCACCCGCGGGCTGCAGATCGTTCACAATGAGGAGGAACGGCAGAAGGCAATCCAGGTCCGCCGGCAGGTGCTGAAGAACATCGGCGACCTCGCCCGCGGCCCCGGCGCAGAGCGCTACCATCACATCAAGGATGACGAGGACGCGTTCGTGCTCGACGACGCGCCATTGCTCGGAACGCCGGAAGAGATCATCGCGCGGCTGAAGCGGCTTGAAGCCGGCGGCGTCGAGAATGTGCTGTTCGCCGCGCCGGGCGCCTCGATTGCCGGCCTGCGCACCTTCGCCGAGGAGATCATGCCGGCCTTCGCGGCCAGCCCGATGTCGCTCGCCCAGGTGTGAATAAGAAAACGCTTTGACGCGGAGAACGCAGAGGAGGCGAAGAGGACACAAAGGAATTAAAGCCCCTTCGCGTCCCCGACGGATCCTCCGTGCCCTCTGTGTCTCTGTGGTGAAAAATAGGGGAGTGAAATGGAAGAGCGGGTTGCGATCGTCACCGGCGGGTTGCGCGGGCTTGGCCGAGCAATGGCGCTCGGACTGGTGCAGACCGGGCATCGGGTTCTCGCAGTCGGCCATATCGAGACCGATATCGCCGAAATGGAAACCGCGACCGGCGCGCTCGGGCTCGGCGGGCGGGTGTGGCCGCTGGTCGCCGATCTGCGCGAGGCGCGCGAATGCGACCGGGTCGTCGCCGAGGCGCGAACCCGCTTCGGCGCGATCGACGTCCTGGTCAACAATGCCGGCCTGACCTTCACCTATATCGACCCGGAGCGGTATCGCCGGCCGACGCCGCAACGCTTCTGGGAAGTCGGCGACGAGATCATCGAGAATGTCATCGCGACCAACTACCTCGCCGCCGACCGGCTCTCTCGCCGGGTTGCGCCGGACATGGTGGCACGCGGCTGGGGCCGGATCGTCAACGTGACGACGAAACTCGACACGATGAACCGGCTCGGCACGCACCCCTACGGCGCCTCGAAAGCGGCGCTGGAGATGGCGACAGAGGTGTGGGCCAAGGAGGTCGAGGGCACCGGCCTGACGATTAATATCGTCAATCCCGGCGCTGGCGCGAACACGCCCGGCATGGCCGATGAGATGCGCGCCATGAGCCGCGAGGGACGGGCGCCGCGTCTCGTCGAGCCGGACGAGATGGTGCCGCCATTGCTCTATGTCGTCTCACGCGCGGCCGACCGGGTCAACGGCTACCGCTTCGACGCCAATGCCTGGGATGCTGCGCTGCCGCCCGCCGAAGCGGCGCACAAGGCCGGCCGCCCGGCCGGCTTCGTCCTGCATCCGGCGGATTAGCGGAAACCGATCAGGCCGTCATCGGCGCGGTTTCATGCTCGACGATGCCGAGCCGATTGATCCCGTCGAACGCCGCCACCTTGTAGCATTCGGCCAGCGTCGGGTAGTTGAAGACGGTATTGATGAAATAGTCGATCGTGCCGCCGAACGACAACACCGCCTGGCCGATATGGATCAGCTCGCTGGCGCCGTCACCGATGATATGCACGCCCAGCAGCTTGCGGGTCTCGCTGTGGAAGATCAGCTTCAATAGGCCGGTCACGTCGCCGATGATCTGCCCGCGCGCGATCTCCTTGTAATGAGCCTTGCCGACCTCGTAGGCGACGCCAGCCTCGGTCAGCTCCTGCTCGGTCTGGCCGACCATCGAGATCTCCGGAACCGAATAGATGCCGTAGGGGAACAGTGCCGGAGCGCTGTGCGCCTTGATGCCGAAATGATGGCAGACCGCCAGCCGGCCCTGTTCCATCGAGGTCGAGGCCAATGCCGGAAAACCGATCACATCGCCGACGGCGAAGATGTGCGGCAGCGTGGTGCGGAACTGCTCGTCCACCACCATCCGGCCGCGATCGTCGCAGCTCAACCCGGCGTTTTCGAGCTTCAGCTTTGCCGTCGCGCCGGTGCGGCCGACCGAATAGAGCGCCTTCTCCGTCACGATCGTCTTGCCGCTGTCCATATGCAGCCTGACCCGGCCGCCGTTTTCATTTTCGGTGATTTCGAGGTTATGGACGCTTTCGTTGAGCCGCAGCGTCACGCGGTTCTCGCGCAGGTGGTAGCACAGCGTATCGACGATCTCTTCGTCGACAAACGGCAATAGCCGGTTACGCTTGTCGATCAGTGTCACCCTGACTCCGAGGGCGGCGAAAATGCTGGCGTATTCGCAACCGATGACCCCGGCGCCGACCACGGCGAGGGTGCGCGGCAGCCGGTCGAGCTGCATCACCTCGTCGCTGGTGAAAATATGCGTACCGTCAAACGGAACGTGGCTGTCCCGTGTCGTATCGGTGCCGCAGGCGATGACGATGCTCTGCGCCTTGACGGTGCGCGAGGTGCTGCCGTCGCTGTAATCGAGGCGCACCGTATCGGGACCGGCGAAGGAGGCCGCGGCCGGTATGACTTCGACGCCGTTGCGCATCAGCTGGTGGCGGGTCACGTCGATCTCGTGGTGGATCACCTTGTTGGTGCGCACCAGCAGATCCTGCATCGTAATATTCTGTTTGACGGTATAGGACGCGCCGTAGAACTCGCGCGAACGATAGCCGGACAGCTCGAGCGCGGCTTCCCGCAGCGTCTTGGAGGGAATCGTCCCGAGATTGACGCTGACGCCGCCGAGGACGGTCGTGCGCTCGACCACGGCGACGCGCTTTTCGAGCTTGGCACCCTGGATCGCGGCGCGCTTGCCGGCTGGTCCCGAGCCGATCACCAGCAGATCGTAGTCGTAGCTCTCCTGCGGCATTGACCCCACTCTGAAAGGCATATCTGCGGCAAGGCAGTCGAGCCAAGGCCACAGGCTATGGGGTTTGCGTGACAGTCGCGTTGCCCACACCGGTGCAAACATCGTTCCGCAGCGGCGAGAGACCGTCCCGGGGTTGCCCAATGCCCCCGATTGCCTATCGAAACAGCTTTATCCACTATCGCGTAAAGATTCCATGGGGAGGACTGGGATGACCGATGCGATATTGCGCGGCCGGTTGTCGCGCCGGGGGTTGCTTGCCGGCGCCGCTGGAGTGGCCACTCTCGCGCCGATGGTTGGGCGGGCGCAAACCGCGCCGTCGCCGAACGCGGAGCTCGGCGCCCCGGCAAGCACGATCACCAACCCGCCGCGCGATTGGACCCCGGGAAAGCCGTCGATCTATCCCGATCCCGATGTCGTCGTGACCGACCCGTCTTTCCGCAGCCTGGTGCCCGGCAACGCGCCGATCCGACGCGCGTGGACCGGCGCGCAATGGGCCGAGGGCCCGGCCTGGTCGAGCCAGGGGCAATATCTCGTGTTCAGCGATGTGACCGGCAACACGCAATACCGCTACATCTGGGAGGACGGCCGGGTGACGCCGTACCGCCGGCCGTCCAACAACACCAACGGCAATTCCTTCGATTTCCAGGGGAGGCAGCTGTCGTGCGAGGATTTCAACCGGCGCGTCGTGCGCTGGGAGCATGACGGGTCGATGACCGTCATTGCCGACTCCTATCAAGGGAAGGGGTTGAATTCCCCCAACGATATCGTGCCGCACCCGGACGGCTCGATCTGGTTCACCGACCCGCCTTACGGCGACCGCCTCAACGAAGGCCATCCCGACGAGGCGGGCGGCCCGACCAATCAGGACGGCAAGCTCAACCCGCGCATCGGGGCGCCCGACGCCGGCGTACGCGGCGGCAAAAAGCGCGAGCTGTCGACCAACGTCTATCGCTGGGACCCGAGCGGCAAGCTTGATGTGGTAATCGCCGAGGAGCAGCTGCCCGACCCGAACGGCCTCTGCTTCGCGCCGGACTACAAGACCCTCTATGTCATCAGCACCGGCCGCGGGCCGGGCGATGTCGGGCCGGGCGGCCAGCGCGTCGTCTACGCCTTCGATATGCAGGGCACGAGCGTCACGAACCAGCGCCTCTTCACCGACATGATGCTCGACGGCGTCAAATGCGGCCCCGACGGTATGCGCGCCGATGTTTATGGCAATCTCTGGATCAGCTCGAACGCACCGCTCGGCTATGCCGGGGTGCTGTGCTTCACGCCGCAAGGCAAGCTGATCGGGCGTATCCGCCTGCCCGAGGTCTGCGCCAACTTGGCTTTCGGCGGACCGAAGCGCGACCGGCTGTTCATGACCGCGAGCCAGTCGCTCTACCTGCTTCAGGTGACGACGCAGGGCGCCGCGCCGGGTTGACCCGTGGTAGCTAGTCGCACCGGAGATTTTCAACCCAGGGGCAATTTGAATTTTGACAGTTGTATGACGGTTAATTATGCAGATGCGCATCGAGTGACCAATCAGTCGGCAGGTCCGGCGCGGCGCACGCTTCCGAGGGCAGAATGAACGGATTATCGGAAAGACGGCGGGGTTGGAGCTGGTGGTACCTGCTCCTCTTGGTGCAATTCGTCGCGGTTCTCTGGCCGCCATTCTATAACAAGGCAGAGCCTTCCTTCATCGGCATGCCGTTCTTCTACTGGTATCAACTGCTTTGGGTAATCATCGGCGCCGTGTTCACGGCGATCGTGTATCTGGCAACTGAAGAGTAGTCCGAAGATTATAAGAAAACAGAGGGAAAGCCGTGCCGGACATTAATTGGACCGCTCTGGTCATCTTCGTCTTGTTGTTTGCGTTCATCACCTGGCTCGGCTTCGCGGCAGCCAAGTGGCGCCGAGGCGACCTCGACCTGCTGAACGAATGGGGGCTCGGCGGCCGGCGCTTCGGCACTATCGTCGTTTGGTTTCTGATCGGCGGCGATCTTTACACGGCCTATACCTTTATCGCCGTGCCGGCGCTCGCCTTTGGCGCGGGCGCGGTCGCGTTCTTCGCGGTCCCCTACACGATCGTCGCCTACCCGATCTTTTTTCTGGTGTTTCCGCGGATCTGGTACGTCTGCCACAAGCACGGCTACATCACCGCCGGCGATTTCGTGCGCGGCCGCTTCGGCAATCGCTGGCTCGCCTTGGCGATAACGGTCACCGGCATCGTCGCGACGATGCCCTACATCGCCTTGCAGCTCGTCGGGCTGCAGGTGGTGATCGGCGGTCTCGGCATTGGCGGCACTGGATGGGCGGCCGATCTGCCGCTGATCATCGCCTTTGTGATCCTGGCCGCCTTCACCTATTCGAGCGGTTTGCGCGCGCCGGCCTCGATCGCGATCGTCAAGGACATCCTGATTTACCTCACCGCTTTTGCCGCGGTGATTGTGATCCCGATCGAGCTCGGCGGCTTTGGCAAGATCTTCGCGGCGATACCGCCGCCAAAGCTGCTGCTGGCGGCTCCCGGCCCCAACACGACCGGCTCCTACAGCGCTTACGCGACCTTGGCGCTGGGTTCGGCGCTGGCGCTGTTTCTTTACCCTCATTCGATGACCGGTATTCTGAGCGCGAGCAGCGGCCGCGCGGTGCGCCGCAATGCGGCCCTCTTGCCGGGCTATTCCCTGATGCTCGGGCTGCTTGCCCTTGTCGGCTTTTTCGCGATTGCCGCCGGGGTTGCCAACCTTCCCGAGTACGCCGCCGGCTTCAAGCTGTTCGGCAACAACTTCGCCGTGCCGGCGCTGTTCCTGCACAGCTTCCCGTCATGGTTTGTCGGCATCGCCTTTGCGGCGATCGGCATCGGCGCGCTGGTGCCGGCGGCTATCATGTCGATCGCCGCCGCAAACCTTTATACACGCAATATTCACCGCGAATTCATCAACAAAAACCCGACCGACAAGCAAGAAGCGCAGATGGCGAAGTGGGTGTCGCTGATCGTCAAGTTCGGCGCGCTTGTCTTCATCCTGTTCGTGCCGACGCAGTACGCGATTTACCTGCAGCTGCTCGGCGGCATCTGGATCATTCAGACGCTTCCGTCGGTCATGCTCGGCGCGTACACCCGGTGGTTCAACGACTGGGCATTGCTGGTTGGCTGGGGGGCGGGGACTGTTCTCGGCACGGCGATGGCAGCCGCGACCAACCTGACCCCGACATACCCATTGCAGATCGCCGGCTTCACCTTTCCGGGCTACACCGCGCTGTTCACCCTCATTCTCAACCTCGCCGCGGCGGTCGTGCTGACCCCGGTCTTCAACGCGATGAGCGCACGGCGCTCACGTTTCGACGAGACCGTCGCGTCCGATTATCACGCCTGAGGCCTGGAGCGGGTCGCCGGCAAAGCGCCGCTGACACTATAGTGCGGGCGGGCTAGACAGCGACGGAGTGCCGGGTCTGTGGAACAGCGTAATCTCGGCCGCTCGGGCCTGATCGTCTCGGCGGTCGGGCTCGGCTGCAACAATTTCGGCGGGCGGATCGACGAGGCGGCGACCCGAGCCGTCGTGCACAAGGCGCTCGATCTCGGCGTCACCTTTTTCGACACCGCCGACACCTATGGCGACCAGGGCGGCTCGGAGGAATTCCTCGGCCGGGCGCTCGCCGGTCATCGGCACGATATCGTGCTCGCAACGAAGTTCGCCCGGCCGATGGACCAAGAAGGGCGGCTGCAGGGCGCCTCGCGCCGCTACATCATGTCGGCGGTCGAGGCGAGCCTGAAGCGGCTCGACACCGATTACATCGACCTCTATCAGCAGCACATCGCCGACCCCAGGACACCGATCGAGGAGACCCTGCGCGCGCTCGACGATCTCGTGCACCAGGGCAAGGTCCGCTACATCGGCTGCTCGACCCTGTCGGCTTGGCAGGTGGTCGAGGCGCGGTGGACCGCGACGCATTTCGGGTTTGAGCGCTATGTCTCCTGCCAGGAGCGCTACAGCCTGTTGGAGCGCGAACTCGACCAGGAGCTGATGCCGGTCATCCAATCCTACGGTCTTGGGCTGATCCCGTTTTCGCCGCTGGCGAACGGGCTGTTGACCGGCAAATACCGGCGCGGCGCGCCGCCACCGGCGGGCGCGAGGCTTGCCACCACGCCGCGGACCGCCGACCGCTACCTGACCGACCGCAACTGGGCCGTCGTCGAGCGGTTGGAGGCGTTCTGCGCCGCGCGCGGCCATAGCCTGTTGGAACTGGCGATCAGCTGGCTATTGCACCGGCCGAACGTTGCCAGCGTCATCGCCGGCGCGACCCGCCCGGAGCAGGTCGAGGCCAATGTCGGCGCCGCGGCATGGGCGCTCACGCGCGAAGACATGGACGAGATAGATCGGCTCACGGCAGACTAGGTTCACATCATCAAGAGGAGGTTCGCCATGGAAATTCGGCTGGACGGCAGAAGCGCGATCGTTACCGGCGGCAGCAAGGGCCTAGGTCTTGCTATCGCCAAGGAATTCGCCGCCTCGGGCGCCGATGTGGCGATCCTGGCGCGCGATCAGGCGGCCCTCGCGGACGCCAAAGCCGAGATCCAGAGGGGCGCCAAGGGCAAAATCTTGGCGATCAGCTGCGATGTCTCCAAGGCGGCGCCGATCGAGGCGGCGTGCAAGCAGTGCAACAGCGAGTTCGGCAAGGTCGACATCTTCGTCAACAATGCCGGGCAATCGACGCGCGGCCCATCGGAAACGATCACCGACGAGCAGTGGCAGGCCGATCTCGATCTGAAGCTGTTTGCCCAGATCCGCTTCTGCCGGATCCTGATGCCGCAGATGAAGCAGCGCAAATGGGGCCGCGTCATCAGCGTCCTCAATATCGGCGCCAAGGCGCCGGGCGCCGACAGCGCGCCGACCTCGGTCAGCCGCGCCGCCCAGATGGCCTTTACCAAGGCATTGTCGATGGAAGGCGCACCGCACAACGTGCTGGTCAATTCGCTGCATGTCGGGGTCATCGTCAGCGACCAGATCGTGCGCCGTCATAAGCGCGAGGGTGCCAATGTCTCGCTCGAGGATTTCATTGCCCAGGCCGGCCGCGCGGTGCCGATGGGCCGCATGGGGCAGGCCGAGGAATTCGCCAATGTCGCGACCTTCCTCGCCTCCGACGCCGCCTCCTACGTGACCGGCTGCGCGATCAATGTCGATGGCGGCCGCTCGCCGGTGGTGTAAGCCGTCTTTTCAAGCCCTCTCCGTCCCACGGCGGAGAGGGCTCCTAATCCCTATTCGATCCGTATTTACAGTCGTCTCGCGCAATCAATCGCCGCGGCGCCCGGCGTGCCGGCATTTGCTTCCTCCCCGCCGGGCCGATGCACAGGAATTCTTAAGCAACGCGGCCGCACATTCGGGGCCGTGTTTTTTGATGCGGCGCATCACCATGAAACGAATGCTCCTCCCGCTCGCTCTCGGCCTTTGCTTTTTTGCATCTGAGGCTCGCGCCGATGATTCCGGCTGCGGCCTTACTTCGGCGCCGCTCCTTGCCCAGCCCGCGGGGAGCGTGCTGATCGCTTGCGTTGGCGGGATCAACGATGAGTTCGGCAACCAGTTGGTCGATGTCCTGAACAAGATGCTGCGGGATCGGCTCGATCCGCAGGTGGTGTTGGCGAAGCTCGAAGAAATTGAGGGCACTCCCGATGACGGTGTGGCCCGAAGCGTCAGCGACAGCCAGCGGCAGGCGATCGTCCAAAGCCTTGCCGGTAAGGAGGCCGCGCAGATCGCGATCACCGCCCATCCCGGCGTCGATGACAGCGCCGGTTACGCTAAGGACATCGCTGCGCCGCTGCTGATGGCCGGCTGGCAGATCGAAGGCCACCAAATCCGCCGTGCCGCGCCCAAGGAGATCGAGCCGGTGACGGGCACTGCGATTGTCGTGCGCGACAGGGATGCACCGCCGCAAAAGGCGGTGCGGCTGAAGGCTGCGCTGGGCGCTGCCCATATCGTGGCCCTGTTTGTCGCCGATCCGAGCCTCGCGCCAGACGCCACCGTGCTGTGGATCGGCAAGCGGCCGGCCTTGATGCAAGCCGAGGCGGCGAAGCAGTAGCGGCCGCTGCTCAGCGCTGAGGGCCGGCCGGCGGCGCCGCGGGCCTGGCGGCGGCAGTCGTCAGGGTTGCGCGGGCCTGGTCGATGGCGGCGACCTGCTTTTGGATCAGCTCGGCGGGAACGAGGATGATCTTATCGGCGCCCGACTTCGCGGTGAATCGCACCGGGAGCCCCTGTGTGCTCGCTCGCAACAGCGGGTCGGGAATGGCGGCGGCGAATTCCTCGGCGTAGGAGCAGTTCTGCTCGCAGCTGATCTCGTTGTTGCTGATCGGCACAAAGCGCAAGACCTGACCATTCGTGCTCGCCGCGTTCCAACTGCGCTTCGCGCCGAAATAGCTGTCCTCGACATAGAGCTGATCGTCGATCTCCCCGGTCCGGGTATCGATCCAGCTGCGCAGGGTGAAGAAATTCGTGCTGGGGACGCCGAGAAACGGTTCGTCATGCTGCACCCGCGGGCCGACCAGGGCGATGAACTTGCCGCCCTGTTCCCGGCTCACGGTCACCGTATTTGCCGGCTGAACGGTTCCGGCCGGCCCGCCCGACATCGCGCCGCAGCCGGCCAGCGCCAGCAGCATCAGCGCGCAGGCGGCGCGCTCGACCTTCCGCATCGGTCTTGTCCCAATGTTCATCCGCTTTACCCCAGCACCGCCGCGTTGTGTTCGCCGAGCACCGGCGCCACCTTGGTGAAGGGCGGCCTCTCCCCGTCGAAAGAGAGCGGCAATCCGATCAGCGCGAGTTCGCTGCCGGGCTTGCGCTGCAGGATCCCGAGTGCTTTGACCTGCGCGTCGGCGACCACCTGGTCGAGGGTGTGGATTGGGCCGTTCGGGATGCCGGCCGTTTCGAGCAGGTCGGCCCAATAGGCGCGCGGCTTTTGCACGAAGATCTCGGCCAGGATCGGGATCAGCTCGCCGCGATGCACGACGCGGTCGCCGTTGGTCCGGAACCGCGGGTCCTCGCCGAGGCCAGGCCGATCGAGCGCGCAGCAGAGCCGGCGGAACAGATTGTCGTTGCCGGCAGCCACCATCATGTGCCCGTCGGCCGTCGCGAAGGCCTGATACGGCACGATCATGTCTACCCCCGAGCCCTGTCGCACCGGCAGCTGGCCGGTGGCGAGATAGCTCGGCAGCATGATCGTCATCCAGGCAAGGCCGGTCTCCAGCAGCGAGGTGTCGACGATGCCGCCCTTGCCGGTGTGCTGGCGTTCGTTTAGCGCGGCGAGAATACCGATCGCCGACCACATCGCCGCGCCCATGTCGATGATCGAGGCGGTGACCCGCACCGGCGGCCTTCCGTCCTCACCGAAAAGGCTCATCAGCCCGCTATAAGCCTGCATCATGGGGTCGTAGCCAGGCCGGTCACGCAACGGCCCAGCCGCGCCGAAGGCGGCGAGGTTGCACCAGACGAGCCCCGGTTTTTCGGCGACGAGATCGGACGCGGCAAGGCCGTATTTGTCGAGCGCGCCATATTTCAAATTGTGGATCACAACGTGGGCACGCTCGAGGATCAGCGCCCGCAGCCGCGCGGCATCTGCCGGGTCGGCGAGGTCGATCGTGATGCCGCGCTTCGCCCGGTTGACCGAATGAAAGCAGGTCGAGGCGCCCTCCTGGAACGGCGGGCCCCAGCCGCGCGCGGCGTCGCCGCCCTTCGGGTTCTCGACCTTGATCACCTCGGCGCCGAGCTCGCCGAGGATCATCCCGGCATAGGGCGCGGCGATGCTGTGGCCGATCTCGATAACCACGATTCCAGAAAGCGGGGTCACGCTTGCCATTTATTCACCACAGACGCACTGAGGACGACATATCTGTCATTGCGAGCGCAGCGACGCAATCTCGACGAGATTGCTTTGTCGCCCTTCGCGCCCTCGCAATGACAATCTGCGCCTCTGTGCCCTCAGTGCCTCCGTGGTGAATTTATCGCCGTCTCGCATTACGTTTGATGAGAAGGCACGAAGAGGAGCGGGCGATGCCCTACGGCGAAGAGGCGAGCGATGCGGTGATGCTGGCGCTCGGCGAGGACTACCCCGAGCTGCGCGAGTCGGTGCGCAAGATCTGCGAGAAATACCCCGGCGCCTATTGGCGCAAGCTCGAAGACGAGCAGGCCTATCCGACCGAGTTCATCACCGAGCTGACCCAGGGCGGCTTTCTCGCCTCCTTGATCCCGGAGGAATACGGCGGCTCCGGCCTGCCGTTGCGCGCCGCCGCGGTGATCCTGGAAGAGGTCAACGCCTCGGGCTGCACCGCCAGCCAGGGCCACGCCCAGATGTACATCATGGGCACGCTGCTCAGGCACGGCAGCGAGGAGCAGAAGCAGCGCTATCTGCCAAAGATCGCCTCGGGCGAGTTGCGCTTGCAGGCCTTTGGGGTCACCGAGCCAACCACCGGCTCCGACACCACCAAGCTGAAGACCCGCGCGGTCCGCGCCGGCAACGACCATTATCTCGTCACCGGCCAGAAAGTGTGGACCTCGCGCGCCCGCCACTCCGATCTGATGCTGCTGTTGGCGCGCACCACCCCGGTCGAGGAAGTGAAGCGCCGCACCGACGGGCTCTCGGTGTTCCTCGTCGATCTGCGCGACAGCGTCGGCAAGGGCCTCGAAATCCGGCCGATCGCGGCGATGATCAACCACAACACCAACGAGGTGTTCTTCGACAACCTGAAAGTGCCGGCGGAAAACCTGATCGGCGAGGAAGGGAAAGGCTTCCGCTACATCCTCGACGGCATGAACGCCGAGCGCATCCTCGTTGCCCAGGAATGCATCGGCGACGGCCGCTGGCTGCTCAACAAGGGCGTCGAATACGCCAAGGAGCGAGTCGTCTTCGACCGCCCGATCGGCCAGAACCAGGGGGTGCAGTTCCCGCTGGCGCGCGCCTATGCGGAATTGGAGGCGGCCGACATGATCTGCCGCCGCGCCGCCGCGCTGTTCGACGCCGGCAAGGAATGCGGCGCCGACGCCAACATGGCTAAGCTGTTGGCCTCCGAAGCCGGCTGGCACGCTGCCGAAGCAACGATGCAGACCTTTGGCGGCTTTGCCTACGCCCGCGAGTACGACGTCGAGCGCAAATGGCGCGAGATCCGCCTCTACCAGACCGCGCCGATCTCGACCAATTTGATATTAGCGTACATCGGCCAGCACGTGCTCGGCATGCCGCGCAGCTATTGAGGCGCAGCGAGTCCGTAGGGCGGGTGAGCGAAGCGTAACCCGCCATTCCGGCACGCAGACACGGCCGGTTTCGCCGTGCTCCACCCGGCCTAGAATCGCGCCAGGACGCCCACATCCAAAATTCGGTCGAGTGTGAGCGCGGCATCCCACAGCGCCGCGCTGGCGCCGCACGAGGCGAATTTGGCGCGGGCGGCATCGGGCGAGAGCGGGCGGGAAGGGCTGCCGAGGACTTCGCTGACATCGCAGGTGAGAGAGCGACCATCGGCGAGGTCGAGCTCGACGCGGATTGGATGCAGCGCGTTCGGGTCGGGGTTGCTGTCGGCGATCACCGAGAGGCGGCGGGCTGACGCGAGCGTGTCGGCATCGCCGAGGGCTTCCAGTGTGAAATCGTCTGTTACGACCATGCCGCGTCTTAGGCACACCGCGCCGACATAAGACAGGCACAGCCGGGCGTAAGCCACGGTCATTTCTTCCTGCGGCGGTCGACCGACCAACCGATATGTCAGGGGCGGCACGAGAAAGCGGCCGGCCCGCACCTCATCGGCACCGATTCCGTGCGCCGCGATCAGCCGCTGCAGGCCATCGATGCCGCCATGTGTCGCCCGGCCGGTCGGCCACGGCTTGTGGCTCAGCTCGCAGATCCGCCAGACCCGGCCGAGCGCGTCGAATGGTGCCGGGTCGGCCTCGCCGTCGAACAGCGCGAAATAGCCGAATTGGCCCGAGATTGGCGCCCGCGGGCCGGGCATGCCGCGCCGCGCCAGCTCGACCGCGGTGACCGCGCTCCGCGCGGCGAAACCCATCTGCATGGCCAATTGCGGGCTCGCCTCGATATGCGCCTGCATCGTCCCGGCGCACTCTCCGTAATAAATGCCGAGCGCGTCGCGCAGCTGCATTTCACTGATGCCCGCCAGCAGCGCCAGACCGGCAACTGCGCCAAAGCCGCTGCAATTGGCCGGGCGAAAGAACCGCATCGGCGCGCGCGAGCAGAGCCCGAGCGTCACCCCAACATCGACCCCGGCGATAACAGCGCGGATCAGCTTTTCGCCAGGAACATTGCCTTCCCGCTCGGCCCAGCCGAGCAGCGCTGGCAGGATCGCCGACATCGCGTGCACGACCGCGCCCTCATGCACGCAGTCGAATTCGAGCGCGTGCATCTGGTAGCCGTTGACCATGACAGCGCCGGCGAGCGGCAGCCGCTCACCGCTGCCCCACACGGTCGCTTCGGGGTGGCCGCCGGATGCGGCGGCCATGTCGAGCACCTCGCGCCGCCATGGCGCAGCCGCGCCGGCAATCCCGACGCCGAGCGAGTCGGCGATGAAAATCTTCGCCGCATCGCGCGCCGCGTCAGGCAGGTCGCCCGCCGCGACACGCGCCACATGCAAAGCGATCTTATCGACAATGGGATCGCGCATCCGCCGACCCTCACCCGGCCGCGTGCCGTCGCCCGCGGCCACCCTCTCCCGCGGTGCGGGAGAGGGAAGTAACGGCGCCGCTTAAGTCCCCTCTCCCGCATTGCGGGAGAGGGTGCCGAGCACAGCGAGGCGGGTGAGGGGACTGCTGCAAGCGTTCAGCTGGTCGCAAGCCGGGCGAGGGCACTCACATCCGCAAGCCCATCGAGGCCGATAATCACCGCGTGCAATTCGCGAGTCCGCGCAGCGCCGAGCACCGGCTCGGCCAGCGCATCGAATTTGGCGGCGAGCCGCTCGCCCTGCGCGGCGATGTCGGGGCCCGGGATGCCGGCATCGTGGCTTGCTTTCAGCACCCGGCCGTCGGTCGTCGCGACCTCCAGCTCGGCGGCGGCCTGTGGCCAGCCATCCCGGAAATCGACCGTCACCTTCTCGCGCAGCCGCACCAGCGCCGGATCGTTCGCGTTCTCGACGCTGTAGGCGACAAGGCTCGCGGTATCGACGCCGGAGAGTGCCATCGCTACGGTCTGGCGCAGGCTGAACTTGCTTTCGAGCCCGTCGGTCGGGGAGGGGATGTTGCACACCCGGTCGCAGCTGCGGTCGAGCGAGAGGGTGATCCGGGCAATCTCCTCCGGCTTCACCCCATGCTGATCGCGAATAGACCGGGCGCATTCGATCGGCCCGTGCGTCAGGTAGCAGGCGGCGTGGTATTTGAACAGATTGGCAAAGATGTGAAACCGGTTCGACGGGTCGGCGAGCGCCGCTTCGGGACGGAAATCCGGCCCGTGCGTCAGCGCGAACCCCTGCTCGCATTCGACGAGATCGGGCCGGCTGGAAAAGCCCCGCGCGGCGAGCCGGGCCGCCAACAGCCCGTTCTGCGACGCCTTCCCGGCGTGGAACGGCTTACACATCGTGCCGAACTGCGATTTCAAGCCCGCCGCCTGGGTCCCGGCGATGCCGAGCGCCCGCGCCGTCGCCTCGGCGTCTAGCCCGAGCAGGCGGGCGCAGGCCGCGGCGGCGCCGAAGCTGCCGACCGTGCCGGTGGCGTGAAAGCCGAGATTGTAGTGCCCGGGCCTGAGCGCCAACCCGATGCGGCAGGCGGTCTCGTAGCCGGCGACAAAAGCGGCGATGACCTCGCGGCCGGAACTCTGCCGCGCCTCGGCAAGGGCGAGAAGCCCGGGCAGGATCGCGACAGAGGGATGGCCCGGCATCGCCAGATTGACGTCGTCGTAATCGAGCGCGTGGCCGATCGCGCCGTTGACCAGCGCAGCCGATAAGGCGGGCAGCCGGGTTTTATGGCCGATGACGCTGGCCTGCTCTGCGCCGCCGGCCTCGGCCAATTCGTCGAGCAGGATTGTTACCAGCGGGTCGTCGGCCCCGGCGAGCGCCACACCGTAGTAATCGAGCACGCATTGCCGGGCCAGCGCGCGCACCTCGTCCGGCAACGCGTCGTAGCTCAGCGCGCTCGCCCGCGCGGCCAATGCCCGCGTCACCTCGGCTGCCTCGGTGCGCCTCGCCACCATGCCGTCCATCTCTGCCTCCTGACGCGTTCCTCTGTCCAGGTTAGCGGAAGCGAAGGCGTGCCGCATCACGCGGGTGTTACCCGGTTCCCACAACCGTCATGGCCGGACTTGATCCGGCCATCCACGTTTTGAATATCTGCGTACGGGTCTCGAAGAAGGCATAGATGCCCGGGACAAGCCCGGGCATGACGGTGAAAAAAAGCGGTGCCGTGAAATCAGTGAGACCGTCGCGCTACACCGAAAAGTACTTCGCCTGCGGGTGGTGGACGACGATGGCCGAGGTCGACTGCTCGGGGTCGAGCTGGTCTTCTTCGCTCAAGGCCACGCCGATCTCCTCGGCCTGCAGCAGCTCCAATAATTGGCTCTGATCGGCGAGGTTGGGGCAGGCCGGGTAGCCGAAGGAATAGCGGCTGCCACGATAGCCTTGCGCCAGCATCTCGTCGTGATCGCGCGCCTCCTCGGCGGCGAAGCCCAATTCGCCGCGGATGCGCTTGTGGACGTATTCGGCGAAGGCCTCGGCCATCTCGACCGACAGCCCGTGCAGGTACAAGTAATCCTGGTAACGGTTGTCGGCGAACCATTCGCGCGCCGCCTCCGAGGCGCGGCGGCCCATCGTCACCACCTGCAAGCCGATCACGTCGCGCCCATTGGCGTCGAGCCCGGGGTCGTCGACATCGCGAAAGAAATCGGCGATGCAGAGTCCGCCCTCCTTGTTCTGCCGCGGGAACGAGAAGCGGGCCACCTCGCGCCGTCCGGTCTCGTCGAACAGGATGACGTCGTTGCCTTGCGCGGCACAGCGCCAGTAGCCGTAGGCGGCCTGCGGTAACAGGATGTCCTCGCGGATCGCGATGTCGCAGATCCGCGCCAGCACCGGGCGCAATTCCTTCTTCGCCCACTCCTTGTATTCGCCGAGCGAGCGGCCGTCCTTCCGGTAGCCCCACTGGAATTGGTAGAGCATGCGTTCGTTGAGATAGGGCACGATCGCCTTCGCCGGCACGCGGGCGATGGTCCGCGGTCCCCAGAACGGCGGCTGCGGCACCGGCACATCGCGGGTCAGCTCGGCACGGCGCAGGCGGATCTCTTCGAGATCGACGGGTCGGAGCACGCGCGCATCGGCGGCGCGGCCGAGCTTGCGCGATTCGTTTCTCGGCCGCCCCGCGCTCTTTTCCTGCACCTCGGCCAGATAGCCGTCGAAATCGTTGCCGACGATCCGGTCCATCAGCGCCAGCCCGTCAAAGGCGTCGCGGGCATAGGCGACCCGACCGCAGGCATAGGATTTGACGCAATCCTCCTCGACATAGCGCCGGGTCAACGCGGCGCCGCCGAGCATGACCGGCACGTCGATCTCCTGCCGGCTCATCTCTTCCAAATTCTCGCGCATCACCACGGTCGATTTGACCAGGAGACCGGACATGCCGATCGCATGCGCGCGGTGTTCTTTCGCGGCTTCGAGGATCGTACCGATCGGCTGCTTGATGCCGAGATTGACGACCCGGTAGCCGTTGTTGGTCAGGATGATGTCGACGAGGTTCTTACCGATGTCGTGCACATCGCCGCGCACCGTGGCAAGCACGACGATGCCCTTCTCCTGGCCCTCGACCCGCTCCATGAAGGGTTCGAGGTAGCCTACCGCCGCTTTCATCGTTTCGGCCGATTGCAAGACGAAGGGCAGCTGCATCTTGCCGGCGCCGAACAGGTCGCCGACCGTCTTCATCCCGGACAACAGGATGTCGTTGATGATGTCGAGCGGCTTATAGCTCTGCATCGCCAGCGCCAGATCGGCTTCGAGATCGAGCCTGTCGCCGTCGACGATGCGCTGCGCGAGGCGGTCTTCCAGCTTTTCCGGCCGGCCCTTCTTCTCGGCCTTTTCGACCGTGCGGTCCTGGAACAGCGCCATAAAGGCCTGCAGCGGGTCATAACCCTCATGGCGGCGGTCGAAGATCAGATCCTCGGCGATCCGCGCCTCCTCCTCAGGAATGCGGTGCAGCGGCAGGATCTTCGAGAAATGCACGATCGCGCCGGTCAGCCCGCGGCGCAGCGCGTGGTCGAGAAACACCGAGTTCAGCACCTGCCGCGCCGGCGGGTTGAGGCCGAACGAGATGTTCGACAGGCCGAGAATGATCTGGCATTCGGGCATGTGCTCGCGGATCTGGGCGATCGCGTCGAGGGTGTTGAGGCCGAGCTTGCGGTCGTCCTCGTTGCCGGTGCAGATCGTAAAGGTTAAGGGATCGAACAACAGGTCGCTCGGCGGCAGCCCGTGCTTGTTGCAGGCGAAGTCGTAGAGCCGCTCGGCGAGGCGGAGCTTGTGGTCCGCTTCCTTCGCCATGCCGCCTTCGTCGATGGTCAGCGCGATGACCGCGGCGCCGAAACGCTTCGCCAGGCGCAGGCGTTTGTCGGCGGCTTCCTCGCCATCCTCGAAATTGATCGAATTGATGATCGGCTTGCCGCCGTAGAGCTGCATCGCCGCTTCGAGCACAGGGTACTCGGTCGAGTCGATGACCAGGGGTGCGTTGATCGCGCCGCGCATCCGGCCGACGATCTCGGTCATCTCGGCGATCTCGTCGCGACCGACAAAGGCGGTGCAGACATCGAGAGTGTGCGAGCCTTCCTTGACCTGCTCGCGTCCCATCTCGACGCAGCCGTCCCAGTCGCCCTGCTCCTGCAGCCGACGGAAGGCGCGCGAGCCGTTGGCGTTGCAGCGCTCGCCGATCGACAGGTAGGCGTTTTCCTGGCGCAACGGCACCTGGCCGTAGAGCGAGGCGACCGATGGGATCCACACCGCATTGCGCGCCTTCGGGATCGGCCGCGGGCGGTCTCGGCCGATGCGGCGCAACATCTGGTCGAGCGCGGCGATATGTGTCGCCTCCGTGCCGCAGCAGCCGCCGATGATGTTGACCCCGTCCTCGAGCACAAAGCGCTCGAGCCATTGCGCCAGCTCCTTTGGGGTCAGCGGGTAGTGGGTGCGGCCGGAGATCAGCTCCGGCAACCCGGCATTCGGCTGCACGGAAAGCTGGCCCGGCCAGTTTTCGCCCAGCCATTTCAGATGCTCGGCCATCTCGCGCGGGCCGGTGGCGCAGTTGAGCCCGATGATCGGCACGTCGAGCGCGTGGATGATCGTCGCCGCGGCGGCGATGTCGGCGCCGACCAGCAGGGTGCCGGTGGTCTCGACCGTCACCTGCACGATGATCGGAATGTCCTTCTCGGCGTCCGTTCGCGCCCGCTTGACGCCGTTGACCGCGGCCTTGATCTGCAGCGGGTCCTGGCAGGTCTCGATCAGAACAGCGTCGACCTCGCCGGCGACAAGCCCGGCGCACTGGATCGCCAGCGCGTCTTCGAGATCCTGGTAGGGGATATGGCCGAGCGTCGGCAGGCGGGTGCCGGGTCCGACCGAGCCGAAGACAAAGCGGGTGCGGCCGTCGCCTGCCACTTCGGCGACCGCCTCGCGCGCCAGCTCGGCGGCGCGCCGGTTGAGCTCGAAGGCCTTATCGGCGATGCCGAACTCGCCGAGCGTGATCGGCGAGCCGCCGAAGCTGTTGGTCTGCACCGCGTCGCAGCCGGCGCGCAGATAGGCGAGATGGATCTCGCGAACCAGATCGGGTCGGCTCTCGCACAGGATCTCGGTGCAGTTCTCGTGACCATGGAAGTCGCGCTCGATATGCAGATCGCGCCCCTGCACCTGGGTGCCCATCGCCCCGTCGCAGAGCAGCACCCGGTCGCTGAGATAATCGAGAAGATGTGTCATCACGATCAGGCGGTTGCGGCAGCCGGCTTCGGGGCGCGGACGCCGAGCAGATGGCAGATCGCAACGATCAGGTCGGCGCGGTTCAGCGTGTAGAAATGGAATTCATGGACGCCGTTGGCGTGGAGGCGCCGGCACTGTTCGGCGGCGAGCGAGGCGGCGACCAGCCGGCGCGTGTCGGGATCGTCGTCGAGCCCGTCGAAATGCCCGCCCATCCAGGCAGGGATCGAGGCGCCGCACATCGAAGCCATGCGCTTTAGCTGGGCGAAATTGGTGACCGGCAGGACCCCCGGCACGATCGGCACCGTGATGCCGGCCGCACGCACCCGGTCGCGAAACCGCAGAAACACGTCGACATCGAAGAAGAACTGGGTGATCGCGCGGCTGGCGCCGGCGTCGAGCTTGGCCTTCAGATTGTCGAGATCCTGGCCAGGACTGCGCGCCGAGGGATGGGTCTCGGGATAGGCGGCGACGCTGATCTCGAAATCCGCTACCCGCCTCAGCCCTTCGACAAGATCGGCGGCGTAGTCGTAGCCGCCCGGGTGCGGCGTGTAGCCGCCGCCGGGCCCGATGGGTGGGTCGCCGCGCAGCGCGACGATATGGCGGATTCCCGCCTCCCAGTAATCGCGAGCAACCGCGTCGATCTCGTCACGGGTGGCGGCGACGCAGGTCAGGTGCGCCGCCGGCTCCAGCGCGGTTTCCTGGCGGATCCGCCGCACCGTTGCGTGGGTGCGCTCGCGGGTCGAGCCGCCGGCTCCGTAAGTAACGGAGACGAACCGCGGCCGCAGCGGCTCGAGCCGCTTGATCACGGCCCAGAGGCGCTCCTCCATCTCCGGGGTCTTCGGCGGGAAGAACTCGAATGAGATGCGCGGCGGGCCGGCGTCAAAGTCGCTGACGGGGTCGGCCGCCAGCAGCCCGCGGGGTGGCGCCGCGCCGGTCGCCCGGAATGGGTCGTTGCTCATTTCTGCAGCACTCGCTCGGGGATGACTGCGGCAGGTTGTCGCACCGCAGCCGGATAAAGTTGATCGCGTGTGGCTTCGCGGTAGGCCGCCCAAATCACGACGGTCAGAGGGTCGCCGGGAAGATGCCGCGGCGGCGCCGGTTCGAGCCCGGCCGCGCGGCACCATTCCGCGATCTCGGCATCGGTGAAGCCGAGCCTGCGGTGGGCATGCTCTTCGCGCAGGAATTCGAGCGTGTGCGGGGCGAAATCGACAACTACAAGGACGCCGTTCGGCCGCAGCACGCGGGCGGCCTCGGCAATGGCCGCCGGCGGCCGGTCGGCGTAGTGCAGCACTTGATGGACGACGACCGCGTCGAAGCCCGAATCCGCGAGCGGCAGCTGATACATGTCGCCGAGCCGGACGATGCCATTATGCAGCCCGGCGCGTTCGAGGTTGACCCGGGCGACAGCCAGCATCTCGCGCGACTGATCGACGCCGACGGCGCTCGCAACGCGCGGACCCAGCACTTCGAGCATGCGGCCGGTACCGGTGCCGATATCGAGCAGGTCGCGTGGCGCCTCAGCGGCGATAATTTCGACCAGCGCCGCCTCGACCTCGCGCTCGTCGATGTAGAGTGAGCGAATGCGGTGCCAATGAGCGGCGTTTTCGCGGAAATAGGCGGCGGCCAGCTCGGCGCGCTGACTTTTGGTTGCGGCCAGACGCCGCAGGTCCAGCGCGACCGTCTCATCGGACTCGCTGCACGCCGCGACGAGATGCCGGGTCAGGGCGCTCGCCGCGCTGCCGGAACTGAGGCGGTAGAAGACCCAGCTGCCCTCGCGCAAGCGGTCAAGCAGGCCGGCCTCGCATAGCAGCTTCAGATGGCGCGACACCCGCGGCTGGCTCTGTCCGAGAATTTGCGCAAGCTCGCTGACGGTAAGCTCGCCACGCGCGCACAAGACCAGGAGGCGCAGTCGGGTCGGCTCCGCGACGGCGCGCAAAGCGGCAAGAAGCGTATCCAATGAGGCGCCGGGCTCGGCAGCGGTTTCGCGTTCGCTGACCATAGGCCTAAACATATAAACATATCTTTATATCGTCAATACGGGCGGGGGATGTTATACTTTACGTTCCCATACGCTAGGGGTTGAGTTATGATGCCCCTCGCCGGCTGCGGCCAACTCCAGCCTTGGGAACTTCGCCGGTTATGGAGCCTGCGGCAAATGGTCGATTTTTATCTCCCATCATTCCTAGAACTGACAAAAGAAATAGGCAGAATCACTAATCTTGCTGGTGATCAGTATAAAGGAACTCAGGATCAAGATGTAGTAGATAACAACATCAAGGCTATGCAAGGTCACGCTCAATCCTTTTCAAATCTCAGCTTTTTGATGTGCAAGTTGCATTCAGATCGTATTATCAAGGATATGCAGGCGGGCGGATTTACAGGGACCGCTGGCATGTTTCGTTGGCTGAATTACTAAACAGGTTATACGATGAATGTAGCCTAAAGCATTTTCTTGTTCTATCAGAAGAAGAGAAGAAATGGTATTCTCCGTCTAGTCCACTGTTTGGGACCCGAATGTTATTGAGGATATTGCCGAGGCTGGCAAATGCCTCGGGCTGCGACGCCCCACAGCGGCGGTATTTCATCTGATGCGGATAATGGAGGTTGGCGTTCAGAAATTCGGCGATAAGCTTGGTGTTATGTTAACAGAGGAAAAGGTGTGACAAGTCATACTTGACCAGACCAATGCAGCAATCAAAAAATTGCCACCAAAAGATCCGACTGGGCCTGCGTATGCGTCAATATATGCTCATCTCTATAATGTAAAACTTGCATGGCGAAATGAGGTTATGCACCACAAGGCAACATACACGGATGAGGAGGCGGTCGATATTTTCCAAGCGGTGCGCAATTTCATGATCGAGTTGATAAAGGTACTATGAACCCTTATTTTGTGGCTTAACGGGGGGTCGCTTCGCCGGCAGGATCTTCTCAAACACACGGTCAAACGCCTCGGACGATTCGTCGCACCCGAGCTCCTTGCCCTTCTCGATGAAGCGACGGGATCGCTCGGCCTCAGTCATTGTGTTCTTTTTCGCTGGCATGTCGCAGCATAGCACGGGCAGAGCCTTGTTTCATGCTCTGCCCGCCGGCGTCATCTTCGCCGACGCCGAATGCGCCCGGCAAGCTGCCGCCAATCTTCATCGGCCAGCAGCGGCGCATCGCCCCAATACGGGTTTGGCTTATCAGGAGCAGAAAGGAGGCGTCGCATAGGTCAGGCGCTTGCCTGAGATGCCTCGGATCATCTTGTCGGCTCGGGCCTGATCGTTGACGCCAAGGCGAATGCGCTGGTTGTACCGGAAATCGAATTCGGCGAGATACCGGCCAAGATGCTTCTCGCTAATGTGCTGGTATGTACCGAACAGCCCACGCTTGAAGATCGAGAAAAAGGTCTCGACCGTATTGGTGTGCACGTCGCCTCGGACGTATTCGCCCCTGGTGTGATCGACGGTGCGATGGCCGCCGACAAAGACCCGATGTACGCCGTAATAGGCTCGGCTCCGGTCGGTCATGACCCGCGACTGCCAGCTGACCTGATCTTGCAGGATGCCCATCAGGGTTCGGGTGTTGGCGCTCTTGATCTGGAAACTGCGAACCTCGCCGCCGCGCTCGACCAAGGCGAAGATCGGCACGAGATGCTCGTGGGAATAGCGCTCCCGGCTCCGTTGAACGCGGGTATCTTTTCGGGGATCGGGGCCAAACACGGTTTCGTCGGCTTCGATGATGCTGCCAGCGCCGCCCATCTGGCCGCTGCTTCGTTGGTAACCTTCGCTCATGGCCTCGCGGATGCGATGGCTCAAAAACCACGCGCTCTTGAGGGTGATTCCCAAGGTCCGGTGTAACTGGTTGGCGCTGATGCCCTTTTTGCTCGACGCCATCAGGTGCATCGCCTGGAGCCAGACGTGGACGGGGATATGGCTCGACTCCATGACCGTGCCGACCCTGACCGAGAACGGCTTGCGACAGCCGTAGCATTTGTAAAGGCCGATCCGGTTGGTCTTACCTTTCAGCGGGCCGCTGCGATCCACCTCGCCACAATGCGGACAAATGCGACCATTTGGCCACACCCGCTCTTCAACGTAGGCGAGAGCGGCGGCTTCGTCGTGGAAGTGCGGTGCGCTCAATACGGAGGACATTGCCAACCCATGAAAACCTAACGAAAATATAGGGATTGTGGTTGGGAACGTCAAGTATAATATCCCCATACGGGCCGGGCACGGTTCATCAGAGATGGCGTAAAATTAACGTGCGCGTGGTATGCGCATAACGCGAGCGCGGAGCGAGCAAGGATCGCTTGCCGTGTATGCGCGTTTTTCGTCATTATCCCGCGCTGCCATCGCCTGGCGCGCATTTCAGACGCGAGGCACGTCGATGCTCATCCGCCGATCGCCACTTATCCTGTCGGCCCTTCTCGCAACCGGGCTGGCCTTGTCCGGCTGCGTGGCGCCGCGCGCGCCCGCGTCCGGCGATGAAGGCTTCGCCGACCCGTATGAAGACACCAACCGATCGATCTTCGCCTTCAACCAGGAGGTCGATCGAAACGTGCTGGTCCCGGTCGCGGAGGCCTACCGCAATGTGGTGCCGCCGCCGGCACAGCAGTCGCTGCACGATTTTCTGCAGAACCTCAATGGACCGATCATCTTCGCCAACGATGTGCTGCAGGCGCAGCCTGGGCTCGCCGCGAACACGTTCGGGCGCTTCGTTGTCAACACCACCATTGGCATCGGCGGCATGTTCGACGTCGCCACGCGGATCGGCATCCCCTACCACAGCAACGATCTCGGGGTGACGCTGGCGACCTATGGGTTTGACTCGGGGCCGTACATCGTCGTCCCCGTGCTCGGCCCGTCCAATGTGCGCGATCTGGTCGGCGAGATCGGCGACAGCTTCGGCGATCCCGGCGACTACTTCGCCGGGCAGTATAACAAGATCTACGCGGCGGTCGCACGTAGCGTCGTCGAAGGCGTCGATACCCGCGCGCGCAACATCGAGAGCCTCGCCGATATCGAGCGCACCTCGCTCGATTACTATGCGACGATCCGCTCGCTTTACGGCCAGCGGCGCGCGGCGCAGATTCGCCACGAAAATGCCAACCTGCCGAACCCGGGCTTCGGCGGCGACTCCGGTGCACCTATTTCCTATTCGGCGCCCCCACAGCGCTAATTTCACGAGGTTTTTCCCAAATGTTCCGTCGTCCCGCGATCGGCGCCACCTTTCTGCTGCTGACCGTGCTTGCCGCGGCACCGCGGGTCGGGGCGGCGGAAGACCCGCGCGCCTTCGTCAACACGCTCGGTACGCGGGCGATTGAGGTGTTGGGTCCAGGTGTTAGCGCACCGCAGCGACTGGCGCGGTTCCGCGAATTGTTCCACAACGATTTCGACATCCCCGGGATCGGGCAATTCGTCCTCGGGCGCTACTGGCGCACGGCGAGCCCGCAGGAGCAGCAAGAATTTCTGGGGCTGTTCCAGGAATATATCGTGCAGGCGTACAGTGCCCGCCTCGGCCAATACGGCGGGGCGCCGTTCCGGGTAACGGGGAGTCGCCAGAGCGGCGGCGAGACCGTCGTCACCAGCGAGATCGACCGGCCGGGTGGCGCGCCGGTCCAGGTCGATTGGTTTCTGATCAATCCCGGCGGTGCATACAAGATCACCGATGTCTACGTCGGCGGCGTCAGCATGAAGGTGACGCAGCGCGACGAGTTCGCCTCGGTGATCCAGCGCAACGGCGGCCAAGTCGGGCCGCTCCTCGCTCAGCTTCGGCAAAAGACCGCCGCCAGCCGCTGAGCGCGGCCGCCAGCTTCGAAAATCATCGACAGCGCAACGAGGGGCGACTTCAGCAGAGCAGGCGCTGCCGTAGTCGCTGGCGTTTTCGGCCGGCCGATGTACTTCCGCGCGTTCCTTTCGCGCTGGAATAGCTTTCCGGTTGTTCGCGAGAAACGGTGAACAGCGACCGCCGCCGAGCGTTCGTACGGATGTCGGAACCTGGCCGGCAGCTAACCTATTGAATGCAATGTCCTACAGCGAACCCCTTGGCGTGCCGTCGATGCGGCGCCACGAAAACCCGAGACGCGCGGCACATCTACTTACCCTGGCCGGGTTTGTCACCAACCCCTCAGCCTCTAACCATTTTCGAGGTCTCAAGATGCTGCAACGGTCTCTTCGATCGCCCTTGGCGATCGGCGCGCTCTTCCTCAGCGCCCTGTTCTGCGCGGCGGCGCCGCGCCCTGCTGCGGCGCAGGATCAAGGTGCCGCCGCCTTTATCCAAAACCTTGGTACCCAAGGTCTCCAGAGCTTGGCGGCGCCGGAACCACAGCGTGTCGCGCGCTTCCGGCAACTGTTCGACACCGGTTTCGATATTCCGGAAATCTCCCGCTTCGTCCTCGGCCCCTACGCGCGCAGCATGCCGCCGCAGGAACAGCAGGAGTTCCAGAGCCTGTTCCGCGACTATATCGCGCGTTCTTACAGCACACGGCTGGCTCCCTATGCCGGCTCGCCCTTCCGGGTGACCGGCGAACGCCCCTATGGCGGCGAGGCCATCGTTACCAGCCAGGTAACCAGGCCCGGCGGACAGCCGACCGAGATCGACTGGCACGTGATGAATAATGGCGGGCGTTACCTGATCACCGATGTCGTGGTCGGCGGGGTCAGCATGAAGGTCACCCAGCGCGACGAGTTCGCCGCGATCATCCAGCGCAACGGCGGCCGTCCCGAGGCCCTGCTGGCGGCGTTGCGGCAGCAGCTGGGCCAGGGTTCGTACTACGGCAGCTCCATCCCGCGTCGCTGACCCTTAGCCGCGAACCAGCGGCTTGTAGCGGATGCGGTGCGGCAGATCGGCGTCGGCACCCAGGCGCCGGCGCCGGTCGGCTTCGTAATCGGCATAATTGCCCTCGAACCAGACGACCTCGCTGTCGCCCTCGAAAGCGAGGATGTGGGTGGCGATGCGATCGAGAAACCAGCGGTCGTGGGTGATGATCGCGGCGCAGCCGGGAAAATCCAGCAATGCTTCCTCAAGTGCCCGCAGCGTGTCGATATCGAGGTCGTTGGTTGGTTCGTCGAGGAGCAGCACATTGGCACCCTCCTTCAGCATCTTCGCCAGGTGCACCCGATTGCGCTCGCCGCCCGAGAGCTGACCGACCTTTTTCTGCTGATCGGGTCCGCGGAAATTGAACAGCGCGCAATAGGCGCGGCTGGCGATCTTGCGGCGGCCGAGATCGATCTCGTCGAGCCCACCTGAGATCTCCTGCCAGACCGTGTTGCCGGCGACGAGTGTGTCGCGCGACTGGTCGACATAGCCGAGCCTGACCGTCTCGCCGACGCGGAATGAGCCGCTGTCGGGCTGCTCCTGGCTGGTGATCATGCGGAACAGCGTCGTCTTGCCGGCACCGTTCGGGCCGATGATGCCGACGATGCCGCCCGGCGGCAGGCGGAAGCCGAGTTCCTCGATCAACAGATTGTTGCCGAACCCCTTGCGAACGCCTTCGGCCTCGATGACGAGATCCCCGAGGCGCGGCCCCGGCGGCAGCACGATTTGCGCGGTTTCCGGCGCTTTTTCTCGGCTTTGCGCGACCAGGGCTTCGTAGGCCGAGACACGGGCCTTGCTCTTGGCTTGCCGCGCGCGGGGGCTCTGCCGCACCCATTCGAGCTCGCGCTCCAGGGTACGCCGGCGCGCCTCCTCGGCCTTGCCCTCGACTTCGAGCCGGGCCTGCTTCTGCTCGAGCCAGCCGGAATAATTGCCCTCGAACGGGATGCCGCGCCCGCGATCCAGTTCGAGGATCCACCCGGCGACCTCGTCGAGGAAATAGCGATCGTGGGTGATGGTGACGACGGTGCCGGGATAGTCGCGCAGAAAACGCTGCAGCCAGGCGACCGATTCGGCGTCGAGATGATTGGTCGGCTCGTCGAGCAGTAGGAGGTCCGGCCGCTGCAATAGCAGCCGGCACAGCGCTACCCGGCGGCGCTCACCGCCCGATAGCGTCGCGACCGCAGCGTCGCCCGGCGGGCAGCGCAGCGCGTCCATCGCGATCTCGACGGTGCGGTCGAGCTCCCAGGCGTCGGCCTGCTCGATCTTCTCCTGCAACTCGCCCTGCTCGGCAATCAGCACCTCCATTTCCTCGGGCGACAGATCCTCGGCGAAACGGGCGCTGACCGCCTCGAAGCGGTCGAGCAGCGCCTTCGTCTCGGCCAGACCCTCCATGACGTTGCCGAACACGTCCTTATTCGGATTGAGCGCCGGCTCCTGCGGCAGAAAGCCGATGCGGACGCCTTCCGCCGCCCAGGCCTCGCCGGAAAAATCGCGCTCCTCGCCGGCCATAATCCGCAGCAACGTCGATTTGCCGGCACCGTTCGGGCCGAGGACCCCGATCTTGGCGCCGGGAAAGAACGACAGCCAGATGTCGCTCAGCACCTGCCGGCCGCCGGAATAGGTCTTCGATAGACCTTTCATCACGTAGATGTATTGGTAGGCGGCCATTCGAACCGACTTTCAAAAACGGCGAGGGGAGCGAGAGCCGAGGTAGAGATCGTCGGCGGGCGCGTCAAGGCCGACCCGGCGCCCCGCGCTCTTGATCGCTTCCGAGGCTCTCAGTCTCTCGTTAGGTAGGCCGACCTGCGCGAGCCAGTCCGGGTAGGCGCGCTCGATTCCCAGAATACCATGTAAATGTTGCCGTTTCAGCGCCAGCGTTTTGCCGATCAGAGCTGACTGGCGAGCTACACTTGGCAGCAAAGCGACGAAGACGCCTCCTTGTAAACCGGACCGCGAGCGCCCATCTCGCTTACGTCGACTTCTTCATGGTTCGGCCTGCTCTTCCAAGCGCAAACGGGCGCCGGACCTGCTCTCCGATCGATGTTGTGGTTGGCCCCGCCGTTCGCTCTTGAGCGGCGGCGCACTCTTCACCATGCGAAGGACGAAAATGGCGATCGGAACCGTGAAGTGGTTCAATTCCCAAAAGGGCTACGGCTTCATTCAGCCCGATGACGGATCGAAAGATGTGTTCGTGCACATCTCGGCCGTCGAGCGCGCTGGCCTCGGCAACCTGCACGAAGGGCAGAAAGTGAGCTTCGAGCTCGAACGGGGTAACCAAGGAAAGACTTCCGCGGTCAATCTGCAGCAAGTTTAGCTAGCGAGGGGGGAGCCCGATCTGCGCGGCTCCCCTTCTTGCCGCGGACGGGGCGACGAAATACAACGATAGGAGTGCGTCCCGGTCATGCAGGTATTCGTCCGCGACAATGACATCAATTCCGCGCTGCGGGTGCTCAAGAAAAAGATGCAGCGGGAGGGCACATTCCGCGACATGAAGCGGCGGAGGTCTTACGAGAAGCCCTCGGAACGCCGCGTCCGCGAGAAGGCCGAATCGATCCGCCGCCACCGCAAGATGCTGCGCAAGCGGCTGGAGCGCGAGGGCTACTGATTGTGGTCGGATATACCGCAATGGACTTGCCGCCCGCTACACCGCCGCTTCCGGCCGAGTATTATCGTCGGCATGCGGCTCGGGTCCGGCAGCTGGCGAGCGACGCAACGACGACCGCGGTCAAGGAGCATTTGCGCGAGGTCGCGCTCGAATACGAACGTTTGGCCGAGCGCGTCGACAGTAGGCCGCCGGTAACCGAGCCCTGAGGGCTGGCCCACCTGAGCGGCGTCCAGGAGGGTCGAAACATGTCGATACACAAGTTTGCGGTTGGACAGACCGTCCGCTTTTCGCCCGATCGGAATCAGGACGGCACCCGCGGCCGGGGCAGCTTCAAGATTGTTCGTCTGCTCCCCGAAACCGCCAGCGTTTTCCAATATCGGGTAAAAAGTCAGTTGGATGGCCACGAACGCGTGGTCCGTGAAGACCAGCTCGACCGATCATAATAACAGCAAGATGCGGGCCGCCTCTCGCCTACGGCCGCAAATCCACCTCTTAGGCGCCGTTGATCACAGCATGCGCGTCGCCGCGGTTTGCTGGCCGGGCAGATAGCGGCGCGAGCTGTCAGAGCGCAAAAAGCTGCTATCCTCGTCTATGACAATTTTGTGACGAGGAGCGCCTTCGAATGCCGACCACCTCTCCGCCGACTGCTCGGCCGCCGGCCGCCGCGGCGCCATGACCCTCACCGCCTTTCTCGAGCTAACGCTGTCGGCGCTGCTGGGCGCGGCGATCGGCTTCGAGCGCCAGTGGAACCAGGGCATGGCCGGGCTCCGCACCAATGCGCTTGTTGCGTTCGGAGCGGCATGCTTCGTCGGGCTGCACATCGAACAGGCGGCGGCGTATATCGTCACCGGGATCGGCTTTCTTGGCGCCGGTGTCATCTTCCGCGAGGGCGGCTCGGTGCGCGGCCTTAACACTGCGGCGACCTTGTGGTGCTCGGCGGCGGTCGGCGCCTTATCCGGCGCCGGATACTTCGCCCAGGCGATCTACGGCGCTATCGGGGCGATAGCGATCAACCTGGGGCTGCGCCATATGCAGACGGCGATCAACCGCTGGCGGCGGCACCCGGTCGATGTCGAAACCGACTACATGATCGAAATCGACTGCGGCCCCGAGCAGGAAACGGCAATCCGTACGCTGCTGTCGGGCGACATGCCGCATCACCTCGGGCTCAGATCGCTGCACACCCGTAAACCTGACGGCCATGGCGGCATCGTGCACATTGCCGCCGATTTCTTCGCCCATGCCCGCACCGACGAGGTGGTCGAGCATCTCGTCGGCCGCATCGGCCGCGAAAAAGGGGTATTTTCGGCACGGTGGAGCCTGTCGAACCACGCCATCGGGGCCTCGACGCGAAGCGATTAGGCAAGCGGCGACAGCTAGGGAGGTGGAGTTCCGTGGCCTCAGACAAGTCTTCGGATTATGGCGGGCTGTTCTTTCAGGCCGAGGTGTTCCACGCCGGGCGGCTCTCGGAGCGGCGCACGCGGCCCGGCGAAACGATCACCGAAGCGGCGCGGCGCGTTCCGATATTCCGCAGCTGCGACGTGCTCGTCGCCGGCGGCGGGCCGGCCGGCACCGCCGCCGCGATCGCCGCGGCGCGCACTGGCGCCGAAGTCGTACTGATCGAGCGGCACAACCATCTCGGCGGATTATCAACCGGTGGCCTGGTGATCTGGATCGATCGGATGACAGGCTGGTCGGGCGAGCCGGTGATCCGCGGTATTGGCGCGGAATTGCTCGACCGCCTGCCAAAGGAGGCGGTGGCCGGACCGCCCCGCGCCGCGTGGGGCAGCGCCGACGCGGCGACTGCGGCCTATTGGAAGGAGCGTACCGCCGCCTTTCACGGCATCGTCACCTGGTCGCCGACCGTCGATCCCGAAAGCCTGAAGCTGGCGAGCCAAGAGATGGTGCTGGCGGAGGGCGTGCATCTCGTTTTTCACGCCTGGGCGGCGACGCCGATCCTCGGAGAGGACGGCCGGGTCGCCGGCGCCGTGTTCGAGAGCAAGGAGGGGCGGCTCGCGATCCGGGCCAAAGTGACGATCGACTGCACCGGGGACGGCGACCTGTTCCACCGAGCCGGCGCCTCGAGCGAGAGCGATATCGACGAGCGCGACATTCACCATTGCGTCAACACGGCCTGGCTGTTCGCCGGGACCGACATGCCGCGCTGGATCGCCTTCAAGACCGGCGATCCCGAGCGCTTCAAGGCGTTCATGGAGCGGGGGCGGGAGGCTTGCGGCGGGCTGTTCGAGCGGCCCTTCGTGTCGTGGCTCGACGATGTCGCGCTGTTCATGGGGCCGCGGCTCGCCGGCTATTCCGCGGTCGATGTCGAGGACCCAGACCGAGGTCGAGATCCGCTCGCACCGGCTGATGGCGCAGCATCTCGCGGTTTATCGCGCGCACGCGCCGGGCTTCGAGAACGCCTATATGATGCTGTCGGCGCCGCAGCTCGGGGTGCGCCACGCGCGTCGGCTGGTCGGGTTGGGCCGGGTGACGCGCGAGGATTGGGCGGATGACCGGCCCCGCCTCGACGAGATCGGCGTATCCCCATCGCTGTCGCCAAAATTCCCGCTGGTATCGGTGCCCTATGGCTGCCTCGTGCCGCGCAGGATCGACGGTCTTCTCGTCGCCGGCCGGCATATCTCATGCGACCCGAGCAGCCATTCCTTCCTGCGCGAAATTCCGCAATGCTGGCTGACCGGGCAGGCGGCGGGCGCCGCAGCAGCTTTGGCGGCGTCTCAAGGTCGCGCTCCGCGCGAGGTTCCGATCGCCGCCTTGCAGGCGCTGCTGTCGCGCCAAGGGGCGTGGTTGCGGATATCCGCGGGCGAACAGGTCGAGGCGGCGAAGTAGCAATCAGAGGGGTGACAGATGCTGTTCACTTGCCGCCGGCCCGGATTTGAAGAATCTGGCGAACGGATTCCGGGGCGCTTCCCGGGACCCGTGCACGCCCGCGGCAAATGGTTCGCGATTGACATCCACTGCCATGTCCGCAGCACCAAGGCGACCGAGATGGTCGAGGGCAACGAAGCGGTCTCGCGCTGGTATCTCGAAACCCAGGCCAGCCCGCAGAGCCGGGAGATCAATCGGCAGAACGCGGTGCGCACGAACCTGCAGAGCGTCTCGGCCGAGCAGCGCATCGCCGACATGGACCATATGGGGATTGACATCCAGGCGATCTCGCCGGCACCGCGGCAGACCTATTACGGCGCCGATCCTGATCTCGGCCTCGCCGTGTCGCGCCAGATCAACGACGACATCGCCGAGATGTGCGGCCGCTTCCCGGACCGCTTCGTCGGGCTTGGCACGGTGCCGTTCCAGGCGCCGGAACTGGCGCTCCACGAACTCGACCGGCTGCACAAATCGTTGGGCTTCCGCGGCATCGAGATCATGACCCATGTGGCCGGCGAGGATCTGTCGGAGCCGCGCTTTCGCCCGATCTTCGCGCGCTGCGAGGAGTTGGGGCTCGTCGTCTTCATGCATCCCGACGGGTTCACCGGCGCGCGGCGGTTCCACGACCACTACTTTGCCAATGTGATCGGCAACCCGCTCGATTCGACTGTGGCGCTGCATCATCTGATCTTCGGTGGTGTGCTTGAGGACTGCCCGGGCCTGAAGCTCGTGGTCGCGCATGGCGGCGGCTATCTTCCGGCCTATTCCGGCCGCATCGACCATGCCGCCTCGGCTAGGCCGGATTGCTGCGAGCAGCTGAAGGAGATGCCGACGACCTATCTGAAGCGGCTCTATTTCGATTCGCTCGTCTACACCCACCACCAGCTCGAATATCTCGTCGCGGAGTACGGTGCCGACCACATCCTGGTCGGCACCGATTACCCGGCCGATATGGGAGAGACCGATCCGGTCGGCTTCATCGAAGGCGCCAGGGGGCTCGACGATGCGGCGCGCCGTGCGATCCTCGGCGGCAATGCCGCGCGGCTGCTGAATCTAGAGGTGCCGCAGCCGGCTTAATTGTCGCGCCGTGCATAAGCCGGGGGATAAAGCGCGCCGGAGCGGGGGTAACTGCGGTTTCCCGGGGATAGCCCTGTTGATGCCCTATTCTCGGGTTGCACCGTCGCGCGAGGCGGGTACCGTGATTGGGGTGTGGCTGCATGCGGGGCCTTTCAGGGGGAGATCAGGAGCCCCATGCCACACATCACAGGGCGGCCTTCGGGGGGAGGCCGCCCATTTTTCACGCATTCTTTCACTGCCGGTGGCCGGCTTGACCCTAGGTAAGTAAGCGCTTACTTTCCGGCGTCATGGCAACTTCCCGGCTTGACGGCGAGGAGCGCCGCAAGGCGATCGTCAACGCAGCGGTGCCGCTCTTCGCGAGGAAGGGTTTTGCCGGCACCACGACGCGTGAGATCGCCGAGGCGGCAGGCATCTCCGAAGCGCTGGTTTTCAAGCATTTCCCGACGAAGAAGCTGCTCTACCGCGAGATCCTGCGTCTGGGCTGCGAGGGCGACCCGGCATTGGAGCAACTCGCGAGCTTGCAGCCTTCGACCGCGACCCTGGTCTGCATGGCGCGGTTTATGATGCGCCGCTTCGTGCTCGGCAGCGAGGCCGAACGAGCCGAACTCGATTTGCGGCTGCGCCTTATCCTGCACAGCTGCCTGGAAGACGGCGACTATGCCCGCGAGCTGTTCGAGACGGCCGGCGAGCATATCGTTCCGCTCTTTACCGCGTCGCTCATCGCTGCCGCGGCCGCCGGCGATCTTGTGCCCGGCAGTGCCGCGGCCAATCCGGGCGCAGCGGCCAACCGTTTCTGGTTCGCCCAGCATGTCGCGGCGATGATGGCGTTCGCGGCGCTGCCGGGGCGTAGCTGCGTCCCGTATCGGGGAAGTATCGAGGAGATTGTGGAGGACGGGGTGGTTTTTGTGTTGCGCGCGATTGGCATGACGGATGCCGCCATCGTCGGCCGAACCGGGCCGGCGCTGCGCTCGGCCGCGGACTGACGGGGGCGGGACATGGACGGCGAACTCGAGGCTCTGACCTCGCCCGGTGGCGCGATCGACATCGGGCATGCGCGCGGCGATCTCGCGCGGCCGGTTTCGACCCGGCCGCGGACCCTCCGCTGGATGGTGCTGGTCGGGTTGCTGCTCGCCCTAGTGCTCGGCGGTCTCTACGGTTTCAACCGTTTCCGCGAGCAGGCGATCGCCGCCTATTTCGCCAGCAACAAGCCGCCGCCGGCACAGATCGCCGCGGTGACGGCGACAACCGAGGTGGTGCCGCGCTTTGCCACCGGCATCGGCTCGCTCGAAGCCGTGCATCAGGTGACGATCACGCCAGAGATCGGCGGCCGGATCGTTGCTATCGAGTTCACCGCCGGAGCCTGGGTCAAGGAAGGAGACCCGCTGGTGCAGATCAACGATGCGATGGAGCGCGGCGACTTCGCCAATTACGAGGCGCAGGTAAAGCTTGCCTCGGCGGAGCTGCAGCGCTCGCAAGCGCTGGCGCAGCGGCAATACGGTTCGCTGGAGCAGGTCGACAAGGACCAGATGACCCTCAACCAGGCGAACGCCGGCATCACCAAGACCCAGGCGATCATCGCGCAAAAGCTGATCCGCGCGCCCTTCAAGGGCCGGCTCGGCATCCGCCAGGTCGAGGTCGGGCAGTACGTCAATCCGGGCGCACCGATCGTGACCCTGACCGATCTGAAACACCTTTACGTCAACTTCACGCTGCCCTCGACGATGCGCGCCGAGATCGCGCTCGACCAAGATGTCGACATCACCGCCGACGCGTTTCCGGGGCGCACCTTCAAGGCGAAGGTCACGACCATCGAGCCGCAGATCCGTGCCGACACGCGCACCCTTGCGGTCCAGGCGGCGCTGCCGAACCCGGACGAGGCTCTGCTGCCGGGCATGTTCGTCAACGCCGCCGTGGTGCTGCCGGCGCAATCCGATCAGGTGGTGCTGCCGGAAACCGCGGTCGATTACACGCTCTACGGCGACAGCGTCTATGTGATCCGTGAGGACGGCCAGGACGCCTCCGGCAAGCCGGTGCTGAAGGCCTTTCGCACGCCGGTCAAGACCGGGAAGCGCTGGGACGGCAAGGTCGCCGTCCTGTCGGGGGTCAAGCCGGACGATCGGGTTGTCGCCGCCGGCCAGGTCAAATTGCAGAATGGCGCCGCGGTCGTCGTGACCGGCAACCCGCCGCCGCAAATCCCGTCAGAGCCGACCCTGAACTAGGACCCGCGGGCGGCACCGGCGGCTCGTTCAGCCGCCGTTGACGATCGCTCGTTCCCAGGGCCGTCTGGCTTTGGCATCATCCCGCCGGGGAGCGCGGGATGGAAAAGAGCCGGTTGCTGGCGTTCAGCGATGGCGTCATCGCCATCATCATCACGATCATGGTGCTGGAGTTGAAGGTGCCGCAGGAGGCCAGCCTGAGCGCGCTGGCGCCGGTGATGCCGGTGTTCCTGAGCTATGTGCTGAGTTTTCTTTACATCTCGATCTACTGGAACAACCACCACCATTTCTTCCACCTTGTGCACCGGGTCGACGGCGCGCTGTTGTGGGCCAACATGCACCTGTTGTTCTGGCTATCGTTGGTGCCGTTCGCGACGGGTTGGATGGGCGCGAACAATTTCGCCCCGGTGCCGACCGCCGTCTACGGGGTGACGATCCTGATGCCGGCGCTCGCCTGGCAGGTGATGCAATGGGCGATTGTCCGCGTGCAGGGCCGCGAATCGACATTTGCCCAGGCGCTGGGTCGCGACCTCAAGGGCAAGATCTCGCTGGTGCTTTACCTGGCCGGCATCGTACTGGCGTTTGCCGATCCGCGGAATCGCCGGCGCCCTCTACCTGCTGGTCGCGCTGATGTGGCTGATCCCTGACCGGCGCATCGAACGCATGGTCCAGCGCGTCTGAGGCTTTTCTGCGGCTTGACGTACCGGGTGCATTCTCCTCGGCAAAGCCGGCTAGAGAGCCTGCGGCTTGATCGCGATCGAAGCGGGGAGATCTGTACCCACGACAAACGGGTGGAGCACGTGCGATTGGAAACGCCACCGCCGCCCGTCTCCCAGCACACATCGCGCTTCGAAATCGGCGATCATGGCGGGCGGTCTCGTTCCCTGAAACGGCGACTTGGCATCGGCGCGGTAAAGGCTCATCAGCCCGATCATCCGGGCATGCTGCGCGTCTTCGCGGAATACCCGAAGATTGCCTATCGAGTGACGTGTGATGATGTGGCCGTGCCCGCGCCGGGCATAGAAGGCGCGGATCTTTTCGTCTCCTTCGAACCGGCTGTTGCCGACAATATAAAGCCCATCCGCCACGTAGAATTCATGCGCCTGACGACCGCCGTTTTCGTCAACCTCGGCCCAATAATTCACGATCAGCCGATTGAGCGCGTACCACAACGCCACATCATCGCTGTCCTGCATTGTTCCGATCCTCCCCGAGCCATTATTCGCCAGATTCCTGGTCGCGAATGATTGGGCCGGGCGACAACGTCGCCGAGCCAGGGCTACTCTAAATCACAATGCATCTGCCGCGCTGAAAATCCCACGCCGCGTTCTTCGAGAAGGCTTAGGCGCCGGCTTCGAGCATTTGCCGCACCAGCGCGTCGGCCGCGGGCCAGTCGTAGGTGCGGAAGGGATGGCTGCAGGTGACGAACGGTGCGCCGGCGTAGAACATCTCGTATTGGGTGTGGCGCGAGCCGAATTCCGAGCCGACCGCGTCCCAGGCCAGCTTCAGGAAATCGACGCGTTCTCTCGGACCGGAAACCGGCGAGCGCTGCGTCTTCTCGATGATCGCCGCTATCTCCGGGTTCTGCCAGTCGCGCTCGGATGACGGCAGCATAATCAAGGCGCCACCTGAGAGGCCGCGGATCGTGTCGATCAGGCGCGGATACAGTTCCTGGGTCAGCACCTGTGCGGCGTACATCATGTGCTTGTTCGGGACGTAATAGCCGTCCTGCATGTGACCGGCGGCTTCCATGCCCCAGACCATGCCCTCGACCATCGCCGCCTGCGCGGCGAGCCGGCCGAGCACTTCGCGCACCGGCGGCATGTCGGCGGTGCCGATCGTCGCGGCGAGCCGCCGCGCGACCCCGACCAGGAAGCGGACCTTAACCAGCAGCCGGATCTGCGCCTGGTAGTTCTGGAAGGTGTGGCCGAGCGTGTCGTGAAACTGCGCCCGGCACATATCGGTGTCGCGGTAGACGAAGACGCGCTCCCACGGCACCTTGACGTCCTCGAACCAGATGAGCGCATCATTCTCGTCGAAGCGTGAGGAGAGCGGATTGTCGGCGCGCGAGACCGCGTGCGCCTCGAAGGATTTGCGCGACAGGATCTTCAGGCCCGGGGTCGCCACCGGGACGGCGAACGATATGGCGAGGTCTTCTTCGCCCGGCCGTAGCGGCTGTAGATTGGCGACCAGCAGCTCGTTCGCCAGAATCGTGGCGGTGCCGAGCATCTTGGCGCCGCGCACGGTGATACCGGCGCTGTCCTCGTCGACGAGGCGCGCGACGAGGTCTTGCTGCTGCTCGCCCCACGCCTTCGAGCGGTCGGCCTGCGGGTTGATGATGACATAGCTGAGATAGAGGTCGTTGCGGCTGACATAGTCGAAATAATCGAGAAGCGCCTTGGCGCGCGCCTCGCCGTGGCGGCGGAACACCTCGATGCCGAGCACCTGGCCGACCAGCGCCGAGGCGACATGGTCCGGCGCACGGCCGAGAAAGCCGCAGCTCAGTTCGGCCCACTCCACGAGCGCGCGGCGGCGCGCCACCAGCTCCTCATAGGTGCGCGGCTTTTGCCAGGCGCGGTTCATGCGGCGATAGCCGCCGGTTTCCGCGCCCTCTGCCGCAAAGGTCATCCTGTCCAGGTTTTCCGGGCGCGCCTGATAATCGTAGAGCGAAGCGGCCGCGGCGCAGGCGTTCCTGAAGGCGGGATGCGCGGTGACGTCCTCGACCCGCTCGCCGTCGATATAGACCGCGCGCCCGTCGCGCAGCGAACGGAGATGCTCGGCTCCGGTCTTTACGTCTGCCATCTTATGCTCCCCGTGCCACCTCAGTTGAGGCGGCATGATGCCAATCCCATGCCGTCCGCGCATCGCAAAGCTCCCGCCGTGCGAGAGAGGGCGGTATCATCGGGCCGCTGGCGGCAGCAGGTGAGGCAATCGGAAATGCCAGACGACATCATGCCGGATGCTCCCCGAGGCGAGACGAGTGACCGCTGGGCGGCGCTGACCCAGACCGGGGCGGGGACGCCGATGGGTGAACTCCTGCGCCGCTATTGGTGGCCGATCGACGGCGTCAGCGAGTTCGACGAGCCTGGCGCCAAGCCGGTGCGGCTATTGGGCGAGGACCTCGTCCTCTACAAGGATCTCGGTGGCCGATACGGCCTCCTCGATCGGCATTGCCGGCATCGCCGCGCCGATCTCAGCTACGGCTTTGTCGAGGCATGCGGGCTCCGCTGCAATTACCATGGCTGGCTCTACGACGCCGACGGGCGCTGCCTGGCGCAGCCCTACGAGGACATGGCCCACCCCGAAGCGCGGCTTCGCGACGAGGTCCGTATCAAGGCCTATCCGGTCGAGGAATTGGGCGGCCTCATATGGGCCTATCTCGGCCCGGAGCCACGGCCACTGGTGCCGGATTGGGAATTCTTCTCCTGGCAGAACGGTTTCCGCCAGATCGTCAAGGCCGAGATCCCGTGCAACTGGTTTCAGTGCCAGGAAAACTCGATCGACCCGGTGCACTTCGAATGGACGCATTCGAACTGGAGCGTACGGCTGGCCGGCGCCGCCGGCCCCTACGCGCCGCGGCATGTGAAGGTCGATTTCTCCGAGTTCGAGTACGGCTTCCAGTATAAGCGGATTCGTACCGACACCGACGAAGCCGACCGGCTGTGGACCGTGGGCCGCGTGTGCCTGTGGCCGAATGCCCTCTTCGTCGGCGGCCATGTCGAGTTCCGCGTGCCGATCGACGACGACAACACGCTGAGCTTCTGCTGGCATTTCAGCCGCGTGCCGCGCGAGCGCGAGCCTTATGTGCAGAACAGCATCCCGACCTGGCAGGGGCCGATTATCGACCCGAGAACCGGGCGCTGGATCACGACGCATGTGATGAACCAGGATTTCATCACCTGGGTCGGGCAGGGCAGGGTGGCCGATCGCAGCAAGGAATATCTCGGCCCCAGCGACCGCGGCATTGTCATGATGCGGCGGCGCTTTCTGAACGATATCGAGGCGGTAAGACAGGGGAGGGACCCGAAGGCAATCATTCGCGATCCGGCGGTCAACCGCGCCATCGCGCTGCCGATCGCCGACCGCAAGCCGATGATCGAGGGGTTCAGCCGCACGGAGATCGAGAATGACCCGCTGAGCCGGCGCGGGTTGCAGGGCTATATCTTCCAGACCGGCCAGCCCGCGGAGGTGCGCGAGGCCTTCCTCGCGGCGATGGGCTTCAGCGAAGCGGAACTCGCGCCGCCGGACGACCGCTTCGATCCGCTCGCCCCGGTAGCGCGGACCTAGATGCTCTGACGCTCAGCCGATCTTGACCAGGGCGCCGCCATCGACCGGCAGCGCCACGCCTGTAATGAAATTGGCTTCGTCCGAAGCGAGGAACAGCGCCGCGTTCGCCACATCCCAGCCGGTGCCCATCTTGCCGCGCAACGGCACCTTGGCGTCGCGTTCCGCGGCGATCTCGGCGCGGCTCCTGTTGCTGGCCCGCGCCCGCGTGTCGACCGCCATCGGCGTGTCCATCAGCCCCGGCAAGATGCAGTTGGCGCGGATGCCGTAGGGCGCGTTTTGCAGGGCGAGCTGCTGGGTGAAGGCAACCATGCCGGCTTTGGTCACTTTGTAAGTAACGAGCGGGTAGGTGTTCTCGAACGCCGCCACCGAGGAGATGTTGACGATCGCGCCGGCGCGCTGGCGGCGCATGATCGGGAGTGCGTGCTTGCAGGCCATGATCGTGCCGCGCAAATTGATCGCCGAGACCCGGTCGAAGGCCTCTTCCGTCAGCTCCTCGATCGGCTTATCGCCGCCGCCGACGCTGACCCCGACATTGTTGTGCAGGATGTCGAGGCGGCCCCAGCGCTCGACCACCGCCATCATCGCCGCGGCGAGGGTCGCCTCGCGGGTCACGTCGGCCTGGAAGGCGACGCATTCGCCGCCTTCCTTGACCGCCATTGCGGCGGTCTCCTCGGCCGCGGCGAGATCACGGTCGACGGCAAGGATCCGGGCACCCTCCTGGGCGAAGCGCAGCACCGTGGCGCGGCCATTGCCGATGCCCTCGCCCGGGCTCTGCCCGGCGCCGATGATGACCGCGATCTTTCCGGCGAGGCGCATTGGCGGATCCTCAGATCGGATAATGATACAAACGCCTGTGCAGAATACTGCCGACGGGCCCGATGACCGGCAATCGCGAGCTTCAAAAATTGCGCCTTTGGCTGGCTCGGCAACTGCAGTGCTTTGCCCAGCTTAGCGGGCGGAATACCCGTCGGCTGATGCAACGGGCGGAGCGATCGGAGCCGCTGCCGATCAAGTGGCTCTTACTGATGCCTGCCCGCGGCCTCGTCATCCTAGCCGACGGGAGTGCGCGACTGGCGGCACAGGTGGCGCCGTCGCGCCAATAGAAAACTGGGGCGAGTGATGGGACTTGAACCCACGACATCCAGATCCACAATCTGGCGCTCTAACCACCTGAGCTACACCCGCCGTCCCGCGAGGGAGGTAGCGACTCGCCGGCGCAGCGTCAAGTTCAGCAACATGCGCAGGCTCGTGCGGGAGGGATGGTGGC
>DASYOB010000113.1:0-46451 GCA_036008175.1 Allostellaceae bacterium | reverse complement strand
AACGGCGCCGGGCACGCCTTCCTCGCCGACTACCGGCCGAGCTACCGCGAAGCTCCGGCCACCGAGCTGTGGGGCGACATTCAGTCGTTCTTCGGCAAGCACCTGAAATAGCAGAACGAGCCCTCTCCCGGTTTGCGGGAGAGGGCTTTCTCACGCCCGGTAAAACGGCCGATCGCCCTTGATCGTGACCCGATAGCCGTGCCGGCGCTGCGGGAAGTAGTCCCACATCGCATGGTGCTGCGCGCAGCGATTGTCCCAGAACGCGGCGGAATTGGGCTGCCAACGGAAGCGGCACTGGAATTCCGGCGTCTCCGCATGACGATACAGCAGCTCCAGCAGCGCATCGCTTTCGAGCCGGCTCAGCTGCTTGATCCGGGTTGTGAAGTTGCGGTTGACGAACAGCGCCTTCCGGCCAGTGACCGGATGCGTGCGCACCACCGGATGCTCGGCCTTCGGGAAGCCCTTCTCGGTGGCGGCATAGCCGAAGCGACCGCGATAGACCGGTTCGCCGTCATGGATCGCGTTCAGCCCCTCGACGAGACGCTTGATCGGCGGGGATAGCTTTTCATAGGCGGCATACATGCTGGCGAAGAGGGTGTCGCCGCCCTCGGGCGGAACCTCCTTCAGATAAAGAATGCTGCCCATCGGCGGCTCGGCATCGCAAGAAACGTCCGAGTGCCATTCCTCGCCGGCCACATGCTCCGACTTCTCGTCCGCGTGGATCGTCAGGATTTCGGGATGCCCCTTCGGCGAGTGCGGTGACGCCGGGTGGATCGCCAGTTCGCCGAATAGGCGCCCGAACGCCTTGTGCTGCTGGTGCGTCAGCTGCTGGTCGCGGAAGAAGATGACAAGGTTCTCCATCAGCGCGTCGTGCACCTCCTGGAATTGCTGATTGCCGAGCGGTCGCGACAGATCGACCCCGCCGATCTCGGCGCCGATATGCGGCGTCAGCTTTTTGACCTCGATCGTCTGGTAGGGCATTGGCGGTTCTCCGGTGTGTCAATCGCACGATAGCATGTCTATCCACCCATCAAGCGATTGTGCGGGCGACCCGGGCCGGATTGCCGAGCGCGAGAGTGTTCGGCGACACATCGCGCGTGACGACGCTGCCCGCGCCGATCACGCACCCGTCGCCGATCGTGACACCGGGCAGGATGATCGCGCCGCCGCCGATCCACACGCCGTCGCCGATGCGGATCGGCTTTGCCGATTCCCAACCCTCATCACGTAAGCGTCGTTCGAGCGGATGCGTGCAGGTATAGAGCTGGACCGCCGGCCCCATCTGCAGATCGTCGCCGATCTCGATCGGGGCGCAATCGAGAAAGACGCAGTTGTAGTTGATGAAGGCGCGGTGACCGAGGCGGATGTTGTAGCCGTAGTCGCAGGAGAACCGCGGCTGGGTGTCGGGATTGTCGCCGACCGCGCCGAGCAGTTTCCGTAGCAAAGCTGCCCGCCCGACCACGTCATCCGCGCTTGTTGCGTTGTAGCGGGCGAGCAGATGCTGCGCCCGCCTGCGCTCGCCGAGCAGCTCCGGGCCAAAGGCCTGGTAGGGCTCGCCGGCCAGCATCTTTTCCTTTTCGCTTCTGGGCATCGTCGTGGCCCCACTATCCTGTCGCATGCGTCAGCGGGAGAGTGACATGAGCCGGAAGGAACTCAAGGTCGACAGCGTGGCGGAGGCGTATCTGGCGCTGCTCGTCGACCGCGGCGTCGAATACCTGTTCGCCAATGCCGGCACCGATTTCGCGCCGATCGTCGAGGCCTATGCCAAGGCGGCGCATACCGGCATGAAGGCGCCGAAGCCGATGCTGGCGACGCACGAGAACCTGGCGATGTCGATGGCCCATGGCTATGCCGCCGCGTCCGGCCGCGTGCCGGCGGTCATGGTGCATGTCAGTGTCGGCACAGCGAATGCGCTGTGCGGGGTGATGAACGCGGCGCGCGCGAATGTGCCGATCCTGTTCACCGCCGGCCGCTCGCCCCTGACCGAGGAGGGGCTGGAGGGCGCGCGCGACACCTACATCCATTGGGCGCAGGAGATGTTCGACCAGGCCGGCATGCTGCGCGAGGTGGTCAAATGGGATTACGAGCTGCGCAACGGCGTCCAGCTCGAAACCGTGATCGATCGCGCGCTGACGATCGCGACCAGCCCGCCTGAGGGGCCAGTCTACCTGTCGCTGCCGCGCGAGGTGCTGGCCGAGAAGCTGCCCGGATTTTCCTATCAGTCGCCGTCGCGCCACGCCGCCGCCTCGGTGCCGGCGCCGGATGAGGCCGCAATCGCCGAGGCCGCGCGCGTCATCGCTACGGCAAATCAGCCGCTGATCGTCACCGCCGATGCCGGCCGCGACCTCGCCGCGGTGCCGGGGCTCGCCGATTTCGCCGAGCGCTTCGCGATCCCCGTCGTCGAGCACCGCCAGCGGCATCTGTGCTTGCCGGCCGACCACCCTTGCCACCTCGGCTACAACCCGGCGGCGATGCTCGACCGCGCCGACGCGATCCTGGTCATCGATTGCGATGTGCCGTGGATCCCGAGCCGCAACACGCCGCGGCCGGACTGCAAGATCATCCACATCGGGGTCGATCCGCTGTTCAGCCGCTATCCGATCCGCGGCTTTGCCGCCGATGTCGCGATCACCGGCGCGACAAGGCTGGTGTTGCCGGCGCTCGGGGCGGCGCTGAAGCCGCTCGCCGACGAGGCCGGGATCAAGGCGCGTCGCCAGCGCCTCTCGGAAGAGCGCGAGACGATGCAGGCCGGCTGGCGCAAATTGCGCGACGAGGTCAGGACCATGCGGCCGCTCTCGCCGGTCTGGGTCAGCGCCTGCCTCGCCGAGGGGCGCGATCCGGCATCGATCATCGTCAACGAATACACGCTGTTGCCGGAGCATTGCCCCTCGACCCGGCCCGGCAGCTTTTTCGGGTCGAGCCCGGCGGCGGGGCTCGGCTGGGGCGCCGGCGCGGCGCTGGGAGTGAAGCTCGCCGAGCCGGATCGTCAGGTGATCGCCGTGCTCGGCGACGGCTCCTACCTGTTCGCCAACCCGGTCGCCGTGCACCACGCTTCGACCATGCACCGGCTGCCGGTGCTGTTCATCGTCGTCAACAACGCGATGTGGGGCGCGGTGCGGCGGGCCACCCTGGGCATGTACCCGCAGGGCGAGGCGGCGCGCAGCAACCGGCCGCCCTTTATCGACCTCGAGGAATTGCCAGCCTTCGAGCAGGTCTGCGCCGCGGCGGGCGGATACGGTGAGCGGGTCGAGGACCCGGCGGAATTGCCGGCCGCGCTCGGCCGCGCATTGCACGCGGTCAATGTCGAGAAGCGCCAGGCATTGCTCAACGTGATCTGCCAGGGCGGCGGCGGAGGGTGACGGCTCGCGGCAATTTGCTGGTTGAGGGACATGCAGCAAAGTTGTTTTAGCAAAAGCAATGGCTTAGGAAAATTTTGCTGCTTCTGCAAGAAATCTGCAGCAAACGGCCGGCGAGAGCGTCGGAAACCCTCGATTTCCAATTTTTACACCAGCAAATTTGCAGCTGCTTTTCTGCGCATCGCTCCGCGCCAAACCCACCGCCTTTCACCGCGTTCCCGCGTCCCCGCTTTCTCGACAGACGGTGCGATTCTGGTCATATGATATAGAATGACACAATATTCAATACCGCACCACGATGATCAAAGAATCGGAACCAAAGCTTTGAGAAGTGCCAGGCGCTTCTCAACGTGATCCGCCAGCCCGGCACCGCCGGGTAATACCGATCCAGGCCGTAGTGATACGGTGTTCCTCACCCGCGAAGCGGGGGAGGGGAACCATGCGACGCATGGTGGAGGGGCATGCGGGCGCCTGAAAAGACATTCGGCCGCGCGCGACAGTTGCGCCGGAAAATGACGTTGCCGGAGGTCGTGCTCTGGCAGGCGCTTACGGAAAGGGCGGCTTGCCGGCTTGCGTTTTCGCCGGCAACACCCGATCGGGCCTTATATTCTCGATTTCTATTGTGCTTCCGCCTGTCTGGGGCTTGAGGTGGACGGCTTCGCGCACGACACCGGCGCCCAGGAGCAACATGACCAACGCCGTGAGGCATGGCTTTCGGAACGCGGGGTGAGGCTCTGCGGATTCCCGCAGCTGCCGTTCTGAGGGACGAGGCCTTGGAAGGGGTTCTGCTTGCCATCGAACGAGCCGTCAATGCCCCCTCCGGCTCGCTGCGCTCGCCACTTCCCCCGCCCGGCGGGGGAGGAACCTAATGATCAAAGAATTTGACCCCGTGGTCCTGACCAAAGACCTACCGGAGCATGGGTTGCAGGCAGGCGATGTGGGCTGGGTGGTCATGATCCACGCCGCGGGCGCGGGTTACGAGATCGAATTCGTCACTCTGGCTGGCGAGACCGTATCGGTCGTTACTGTGCCGGCCGACGCTGTGCGTCCGGTGCGGGCGAAGGAGATCGCGCATGCGCGCCGAGTGGCGTGAAGGAGAGAAACGTGTGGGTTGGCGCTGATCCCGGTGGAAGAAATGCCTTTGGTCTCGCTATCCTGACCGACGACGGCGGCTTCACGACCCACTGCGTTTCCTGCGCTGATGACGCGATCCAGCATGTTAAAGCTAGACCGGCCGGCGTGGGGATCGACGCACCGATGTGGTGGTCGTCCGGTCCGTCTGGTGATCGGCGCGCCGACCGATGGATTCGGAACCGGTATCAGATCGGCGGAGGCACCGTCCAAGCCGCTAACTCACTACGCGGAGCGGCTTTGGTGCAAGGGGTGCTGTTCGCGGAACGAGCAAGGCAGCTCTTCAAAAAGGTTCCGATTACAGAGGCTCATCCAAAAGCGGTATTGCGAGCGCTCAAGCTCAGCTGGGCGGAGTTTTGCTCGGTTTACTCAATCGGCCCCACCACCGGAGACGTTGGGGCGGAAAACGAACACTGTCGTGATGCTGTGGTAGCCGCCGTCGCTGCAAGAGAGGGATTTAGCGGTCATTGGACCGTCGATCTTACTAAAGATCGGCAAGAAGAACACGAACAAGACCCATTTTCATATTGGTTAGCGCCAGTGCACTATTTCTGGCCTCAAAGGGAACCTTGATCCTTATATGTTGAAATGCTTCATGAAATGCTCGTAGGTCTCGTCCGGGGCTTCTTCCGGCACGTAATGGCCGCAGGGGAGGGCGCCGCCCCAGGCGTCGGTCGCGTAGTTGCGTTTCCACACCGCGAGCACGTCGCCGTGCACGCCCTCGGTGTGGCTGCGGGCGCCCCATATCACCAAGAGCGGCTGGGTGATCTTGCGGCCGGCCTCGAAATCGGCCTTGTCCATGTCGAAATCGCAGGTCGGGCAGGCGCGGTAATCGGCGCACGAGCCCTTGATCGTCTTCCAATTGAAGCAGCGGACGTATTCGGCGAAGGCCTCCGGGTCGAAAAAGCCGAGCCCGATGCCGGGCTTCGATAGTTTCTTTTCCATGAACCACTGCGCCGAGACCCCGGCCAACAGGCGCTCGGGCAGATCGTAGGGCTGCGCCATCAAGGCCCAATGCCATGAGCGCAATGCCCATTCCTTCGAGGTGTGGGTCCAGATGTGATGGTTCGGCAGGATGTCGACCAGCGCCGCGCGCTTCACCCGGTCGGGGTGGTCGAGGCACATGCGGGCGGTGGTGCGGGCGCCGCGGTCGTGGCCGGCGACGAAGAACTCGCGGTATCCGAGCTTTTCCATCACCTCGACCTGGTCCTGCGCCATCGCCCGGAACGAGTAGTTGATGTTGTTGGGGCCGGCGTCGTCCGGGCCGACGCTGTCGCCATAGCCGCGCAGATCGGCGGCGACGACATGGAAATGCTCGGCGAGGCGGCCCGCGATCTTGTGCCACGACACATACGTCAGCGGGTTGCCGTGCAGCAGCAACAAGGGCGGGCCGTCGCCGCCATGCCGCAGGTGGATGCGCGCGCCGCCAAAGACGGAGGCGGGGGTCTCGATCTCGGTGCGGGTAAATCCCTCGAACATTTGCTCGCCTCCTCCTGGGGGCTCGACTCGTAGAGCTTAGTGCATTGGCGCGGCAACATCGTGCGCCGCGGCCGTGGGACCTTGAGCCTCGCCGATCAACTCGATCAGCCGACTCGTCTCGATGCATTGGGTGAACCCGTCGCCGCTCGAATCCGGGCGGTGATAGGCAAGCGTTGCCCGCGCCAATCCGAGCGCGCGGCCGAGCATCCTGCCGCGGTCCGCGGGATCGGCTTGCGCCATCGCCTCGCGATATAGGTCAATCGCGAGCAGGTGCTTGATCCACAGCGTCCGCTGCGGGCAATAGCCTTTCGCGCGCCGATAGCAGACCTCGGAACCGAGCGCGCCGCCGGTTTCGCTCGGCGGCAGGTCGTGCTCGATATCGAGATACCGTCCAAAATCGGTCTCATAGAGGGCGAGGCCGATCGGCTGGCCGGCCGGGCGCGGTGCTGATCTTGGCGGTGAAGTCGTCGGCAATTGGAATGCTGCCGATATCGAAGAAGACCGACTTCTTGCCGTAACTGCGTTGCAGCCGGTCGCAAATCCGTCCCGCGGCCGCGGCCGAATCCTCGCGACGGTAGGAGACGAAAATAAAGGGCATCTATCCTCTAGGGCCGATTGCCTAAGCTAGCCTAGATTGTCGCGACACGCCAAAGCCGGATGCGAGGAGCAGATGACTTGGAATCGGCGAGTCGCCGCCGCGACGCTCGCGGCATTTGCGGCCGCGGCGGCGCCGTTGCCGGTGGAGGCGCAGAAGTCTGGCGGCGTGCTGAAGATCCAGCACTGGGACAGCCCGGCGAGCATGTCGATCCATGAGGAGGCGACCTACTCGACGGTCGTGCCGATCATGGGCGTGATGAACAACCTCGTCGTCTACGACCAACACATAGCGCAGAACAGCCTGCATACGATCCGCCCGGATCTGGCGGAGAGCTGGTCGTGGAGCGAAGACGGCACCGAACTGACCTTCAAGTTACGGCAGGGCGTCAAATGGCATGACGGAAAACCCTTCACTGCCGCGGATGTACGGTGCACCTTCGATCTGCTGCAGGGGAAGGGTCAGGCGAAACTGCGCGTTAGCCCGCGCAAGGAGTGGTACAACGACCTCGTCGAGGTCACCGCGAACGGCGATGACGAGGCGGTCTTTCACCTGAAGCGGCCGCAGCCGGCGCTGCTGACATTGCTCGCCTCCGGCTATTCGCCGATCTATCCCTGCCACGTCTCGCCGGCACAGATGCGGCAGCATCCGATCGGCACCGGACCGTTCAAATTCGTCGAGTTCAAGCCCAACGAATACATCAAGGTGGCGAAGAACCCGGACTACTGGAAGCCGGGCCGCCCCTATCTCGACGGGATCGAATACGACATCGTGCCGAATCGCTCGACCGCGATCCTCGGCTTCATCGCCGGGCAGTTCGACGTCACCTGGCCGTTCAGCGTCACGCCACCCTTGGCGCGCGACATCCATCAGCAGGCGCCGAACGCGCAATGCGTGCTGGCCACCAACAACGGCACCACCAATCTGCTGATCAACCGCGACGCACCGCCGTTCGACAATCCGGATTTGCGCAAGGCGCTGGCGCTGGCGATCGACCGCAAGGCGTTTATCGACATCATGACTGAGGGCCTCGCCAAGCAGGGCGCGGCGATGCTGCCGCCGCCCGAGGGGCTGTGGGGCATGCCCGATGAAATGCTGCGGACGATCCCCGGTTACGACCCGGACGTGTAGAAGAACCGGGCCGAAGCGCGCGAGATCATGCGGAAGCTCGGCTACGGCCCGGATAAGAAGATGCAGCTTACGGTGTCGACGCGCAATGTCGCCACCTTCCGCGATCCCGCGGTCATCCTGATCGACCAGTTGAAGGAGATTTATATCGACGCGGTGCTCGAGACGATCGAGACCGCCAATTGGCACCACAAGGTGACCCGCAAGGATTACACGGTCGCTCTCAACAACACCGGCAGTGGGGTCGATGACCCCGACCAGCAATTCTACGAGAACTACGCCTGCGGTTCGGCCCGCAACTACAGTGGCTACTGCAGTCCCGAGCTCGACAAGAAATTCGACGAGCAGTCGATGATGACAGACCAGGAACAGCGCAAGAAACTGGTCTGGGAAATCGACAAAAAGTTGCAGGAAGAGGGGGCCCGGCCGATCATTTTCCACACGCGCAACGCGACCTGCATGCAGTCCGCGGTGAAGGGGCTGACCATCATGGTCAACTCCATCTACAACGGCTGGCGGTTCGAGGACGTGTGGCTGGATAAATAGTTCGGGCCTGTCCATGAAGCCTGCCCTTGGCCCCGAACGGGTTGCGGGCAGGCGGGTGGGCCTATAGTTTCAAACCATGCGCTATCTCAGCACCCGCGCGGCCGGTCCGGCGCCGGCGACCCGTGCTTTCGAGGACGTGCTGCTCGCCGGCCTCGCCGAGGATGGCGGGCTTTTTGTGCCGGACTCCCTGCCGAAACTCGACGCGGCGGCGCTGTGCGGTCTGGCCGGGCTGCCCTATGCGGAGCTGGCCGCCCGGATGATGGCGCTGTTCGTCGGCGATTCTTTCAGCGCCGCGGAGCTGCGCCAGCTGACCGACAGCGCCTATCGAGGCTTCAATCATGCGGCGGTGGCACCGCTCGTGCAAATTGATGAGCGTCTGTGGCTCCTGGAGCTGTTTCACGGGCCGACCCTCGCCTTCAAGGATCTGGCGCTGCAGCTGGTCGGGCTCATGTTCGACGCAGTGCTGGCACGCCGGGCCGAGCATGTCACGATTGTCGGCGCCACCTCCGGAGATACCGGCTCGGCGGCGATGGCCGCCTGCCGCGACCGGGCCGCGCTCGACATCTTCATGCTCTACCCGCATGGCCGCATTTCCGAGGTGCAGCGACGGCAGATGACGACGGCCGATGCGGCCAACGCACACGCGCTGGCGATCGAGGGCACGTTCGACGATTGCCAGGACATCGTCAAAACGCTGTTCGCCGACCCGGCGCTGCGCGGGGAGCTGAACCTTTCCGCGGTCAATTCGATCAATTTCGCCCGAGTGGCGGCGCAGATCGTTTATTACGTTTTCGCCGGGCTGGCGCTCGGCGCCGGCGCCGGGCGGAAGGTCGCGTTCAGCGTGCCGACCGGCAACTTCGGCAATGTCTATGCCGGGCATCTGGCGCGCGCGCTTGGGCTGCCGGTCTCGCGGCTGGTCATCGGCACCAACGCCAACGACATCCTCGCCCGCTATCTGACGCGCGGCGAGATGGCGATCGCCCCGGTCACGGCGAGCCTCAGCCCCAGCATGGATATCCAGGTTGCCAGCAATTTCGAGCGCCTCCTGTTTGAGCTGAAGGGCCGAAACGGCGCCGCGGTCGCCAGCGCACTGGGCGCGTTCCGGCAGACCGGCGCTTTGCCGGCGGACGAGCAGGCCTGGCGCCAGGCGCAGCGGCTGTTTTCGGCTCATCGGGTCGACGATTCATTGACGCTGGCGACGATTGCAGACGTCCATGCGCGCTCGGGGATGTTGATAGATCCGCACACGGCGGTTGCGATTGCCGCCGCGCGCGCCGAAATTGAGGGTATGAACATCGATGACGAGAGCCGAACCACACCGATGATCGCGCTCGCCAGCGCGCATCCAGCGAAATTCCCGGACGCCGTCGCGCGCGCGACCGGCATTCGCCCGGCCATGCCGCCGGCGCTCGCCGACATCATGGAGCGGCGCGAGCGGGTGACCGTGTTGCCCAACGAGGTGGGCGCGATCGCGCGCTATGTGCGCGCCCACGCGCGACGGAAGGCGAGGGCGGCATGACGGTCTCGCTCGGCAGGCTGCCAAATGGGCTGCGCATCGTCACCGACCGGATCGACACGGTCGATACCGTCTCGCTCGGTCTCTGGGTCGAGGTGGGAACGCGTCATGAGGCGCCGGAGGTCAACGGCGTTGCCCATTTCCTCGAGCACATGGCGTTCAAGGGCACCGAGCGGCGCAGCGCTCGGGCGATCGCCGAGGAGATCGAGGCGGTCGGCGGCCATCTCAACGCCTACACGTCGCGCGAAAGCACCGCCTACTACGCCAAGGTGCTGAAGGAGGACCTGCCGCTCGCGCTCGACATCCTCGCCGACATCCTGCTGCATTCGAGCTTCGAGCCGGCCGAGCTCGAACGCGAGCGCACCGTCATCCTGCAGGAGATCGGCCAGGCCAACGACACGCCGGACGACATCATCTTCGATCATTTTCAGGAGAGTGCCTTCCCGCGGCAGGCGATGGGCCGCCCGGTGCTCGGCAGCCCGGAGATCATCCGCCGGATCTCTCGCGAGAAGGTGATGGCCTATCTGCGCGACCATTACGGCGCGGCTCGGATGGTGCTCTCGGCGTCCGGCAACCTCGACCACGACCAAATCGTCCAGCTTGCCGATAAGCTGTTCTCGACGATGCCCTCCGAGCGCGCCGTGACCACCGAGCCGGCGCGCTATGCGGGCGGCGAGTACCGGCAGCAGCGCGATCTGGAGCAGCTGCATCTCGTCCTGGGCTTTCCCGGTCTTGCTCTCGGCGACCCGGATTATTACGCCGCGATGGTGGTTTCGACCGCGTTCGGCGGCGGCATGTCCTCGCGCCTGTTTCAAGAGGTCCGCGAAAAGCGCGGCCTCGTCTACTCGATCCATTCCTTCGCGCACGGCTACCGCGACTGCGGCCTGTTCGGGATCTATGCCGGGACTGGCGAACAGGAGGCGAGCGAGCTCGTGCCGGTCCTATGCGACGAGACGATGCGGCTCGAGCAGGGCTTTACCCCAGTCGAACTTGCCCGCGCGAAGGCGCAGATCAAGGCCGGGCTGCTGATGTCGTTGGAGAGCACCTCGGCGCGCTGCGAGCAGATGGCGCAGCACATGCTGATCCACGGGACGCCGTTCGATCCGGCTGATATCGTGTGCAAGATCGAGGCGGTCGATGACGCGGCGATCCGGCGGGTGGTCTCCCGCTGGCTGACCGCGCCGCCGACGGTTGCCGCGCTCGGACCGGTCAGCCGGCTCGAAGATTTCGACCGCCTGAAGACGCGGCTCGCTGCCTGACCGGGGGATGCACGACGCTATGGCCGCGCAACGTAAGACCTTTCCCCGCCTGTTCCTGACCCGGGTCGAGCCGTTTCGGCTCGTCGGCGACCGGGTATTTCTGCGCGCGCCGGATCGTGCCGATTACGACGAATGGGCGAGCCTCCGCGCATGCTCGCGCGATTTCCTCACCCCTTGGGAGCCGAGCTGGCCGCCCGATGCGCTGAGCCGCGCCAGCTTCCGCGCCCGTCTGTCGCGCTATGCCGAGGATTGGCGCACCGACCAGGGTTACAACTTCTTTATTTTCCGCGAGGACGAGACGCTGGCGGGCGGCATTGGGCTGTCGAATGTGCGCCGCGGCGTCGCCGAGACCGCGAGCCTTGGCTACTGGATCGGCGAGCCCTTCGCCCGCCAGCGCTATATGAGCGCCGCACTGCCGCTGGCGCTCGATTTCGCCTTCGACCGCCTGCGCCTGCATCGGGTCGAGGCCGCCTGCCTGCCGAGTAATATACCCAGCCGCGCGCTGCTGTTGCGCACCGGCTTCCAGCAGGAGGGTTATGCCCGGAACTACCTGCTGATCGACGGCAAGTGGCAGGACCACCTGTTGTTCGCGATCCTGCGCGAGGACTGGCGCCGCTAGTTTCCGGGTGCGGCGGCACATCCGTGCCGCCTTCGACCGGCGCCGCAAGCTCGCGCGGAGGCGCGAGCCCACATCGCTACGCGTGGCCGGCGTCGGTCGACAGCATGGTCAGATCGATGCCGAGCTTCGCCAATGCCCGCTGCCATTTGCCGTCGATGTCGATGTCAAAGACGAGATCGGCGTCAGCGGGCAAGCAAAGCCAGCCATTCGCATTCATCTCGGCGTCCAGCTGGCCCGGTGCCCAGCCGGCATAACCTAGCGCCAAGAGGTTTCGCCGCGGCCCCTCGCCCCGGCCGATCGCGCGCAGAATATCGAGCGTCGCGGTCACCGCGAACTCCTCGCCGATCGCAAGCGTCGCCTCTTCCCGGTAATCCGGCGTGTGCAGCACAAAACCGCGGCCAGGCTCGACCGGGCCGCCGAAATGAACCGGGCGCGGCTCGTTGAGGCGAGTCGGCTCCAGGTTCAGATGGCCCATCAATTCGTCCATCGTCAGCGAGTCGAGCAGCTTGTTGACGACGAGACCCATCGCCCCGTCCTCCTCGCTATGCGCGCAGACATAGACGACCGAACGCGCGAAACGCGGATCCATCATCTGCGGCATCGCCAGGAGAAGCTGGCCGGTAAGCGATTTCATCGCGGCCTCCGCTGCGCGATCGCGGCCTGCCGGCCGACTGGTTGGTTCGCCCACGCCAACAGCGAGGGCGCGGCATCATTCCGAGAGAGCATAAGCGGTTGGCCATCTTGGTGGCGAAAAAACGTGGCGGCGAGGCGCAGGGGCGCGGTTCGGCAGGGGTCGCCAAGCGCTCGCGGCGCAGCCTTTGCGGGCTGCGCCCCGCTGTGCTATCGGTCGCGCCGGTTGCCGCCGGCAATTCCGATGCCGTCAGGCGGTGGAAGACATTCGAAGGGACGATGCCATGACCATCAAAGTTGGCGACAAGGTACCATCGGCGACCCTGAAATATCTCAGCCTGGAAGGGCCGAAGGAGATCACCACCGACGAGTTGTTCCGCGGCAAGAAGGTGGCGCTCTTCGCGGTGCCGGGCGCGTTCACCCCGACCTGTTCTCAGCGTCATCTGCCGGGCTATGTCGACAAGGCGTCCGAGCTGAAAGCCAAGGGCGTCGACCAGATCGCCTGCCTGTCGGTCAATGACGCCTTCGTAATGGGGGCGTGGGGTAAGGCGCAGAACGTCGGGGACAAGGTGATGATGCTGGCCGACGGCAGCGGCGATTTCACGCGCGCCATCGGGCTGGAGCTCGACCTGCGCAAGGGCGGACTTGGCATGCGCTCGCAGCGCTACTCGATGCTGGTCGAGGACGGCGTCGTCAAAAACCTCAATGTCGAGCAGGCGGGCCAGTTCGACGTTTCCAGCGCCGAGTCGATGATGAAGGCGCTGTAGGTTTCCCGCAGCGTTTTGGGCGCGCGGGTGGGTTCTACTTCTCGACGGTCTGCCGCTCGATCTCGAGCATGGCTTCGAGGTCGATCGTTTGGTGCACGAACGCCTGTTCCTTGCCGGCCTCCGGACCGAGCAGCGGGTCGGGCTCGTCCTCCGCCAGCGCCGCATAGCATTGCCGCAACGCCTTGTGCGCCGCCATCAGCGGCGTCGTCGGATCGACAATCAAGCGGAAGCCGAGCTGCGCCAGCTCGGCACGAGTGATCTGCCCCTGCGCAAGCCCGCCGGCGCCGGTCATGTACATCAACGGCGGGGGTAACCGCTCGCCCAGCGCGCGGACATCCTCTACCCGCCGTCCGGTCACATACAGCATGTCCGCGCCGGCGTTCTTGTAAGCCTCGGCACGGCGCAGCGCGTCTTCGAGCCCGGTGCTGCGCAGCGCGTTGGTGCGGCCGATGATGACGAAATCGGGGTCGCGGCGCGCTTCGACCGCGGCGCGGATCTTCGCTTCCATCAGCTCCGAGGGGATCATGTGCTCGATGCCGATGTGATGGTGCGCCCGCTTTGGCAACAGCTGGTCCTCGATCTCGATCGCCGCGAAGCCGGCCGCCTCGCTCATCTGGATCGTGCGCCGGACGTGCATCGGGTCGCCCCAGCCGCAGGCGCCGTCAAGGATCAGCGGCAGCGGGCAGACGGCGCGGATGTCGAGCGCCGCCTGCGCCATCTCGGTCAGAGATAGATTGGCTTCGGTGCCAGCCTTGATGTAGCCCATCGACCCCCCGCCCAGATACAACGCGCGGAAGCCGGCTTCCCGCGCCAGCAAAGCCGAGATCGGGTTGAACACAAGCGGGGCGTAGACCGGCCTGGGGCCGGCGATCAGGTGGCGGAATTCGTTCATCCGGTAATCCTCAGGGCCGCAACGTCACGAGCATAGCGCCGGCACGGGCACGCCGTCACAGCTCTCGGGTGCGACGGGCGAGGGCGCGGTCCCAGACCTGGCTGCGCTCGGTGTCGAAAACCAGCTCGGGCTCGGCGGGCGCGGTGAACCAGTCATGGCGCGCGATCTCGCCCTCCAACTGCCCCGCACCCCAGCCGGCATAACCCAGGACGAACAGGAATTTCTTGGGACCATGGTGATGGCCGATATCGCGCAGAACGTCCTTGCTCGCGGTCATCGCCAGAGCCTCATCGACGTGCAGCGTCTCCGGACGGCTGTAATCGGTGCTGTGGACGATGAAGCCATATTGCGGCTGCACCGGGCCGCCGAGATACACCTGGATGGTCTCCTCGAGCGAGCTGTCGTCGGACTGGCCGTCACCTTTGCCGTTGGCATCGGCGAGCAGGTTGGAGATCGGCTCCTCAGCGACGGGATGGTTGATGATGAGGCCGAAGGCGCCGGTGGAATCATGGCGCAGCAGCAGAATGACACTGTGGTAGAAACGCGGATCCTGAATCGCTGCCGAGGCGATCAGCAGCTGCCCAGGAGCCGGATCGGCGTTTGGTGGGGCGTCGTCGGCGGCCGCAATAGTGGCGCCCAGCAACGCCGCCACTGCGAGGAAAGACCCCCATCCGCGAAATACCTTCCAGGCGATCGTCATTGTCATTGCGAGCGAAGCGAAGCAATCTCGCGCCTATTGTGCCTTAATCCCGGCGAGATTGCTGCGTCGCCCTGCGGGCTCCTGGCAATGACAAGCAACAACGACCTTCCGCTCGACCGGCTCGAAGCCTGGTTGCGCGGGCATGTCGAGGGGTTTAAGGGCCCGATGGCCGCCGAGCGCTTTTCCGGGGGCCAGTCGAACCCGACCTATAAGCTCGCCGCCGCGTCGGGCGATTACGTGCTGCGGCGGAAGCCTCCGGGGCCGCTATTACCGAGCGCGCATGCGGTCGATCGAGAGTTCCGGGTGATGCGGGCGTTGGCCGAGACCGCGGTGCCGGTACCCCATGTTCACGTGCTGTGCGAAGACGATGCGGTAATCGGCAGCGCGTTTTATGTGATGGAGCATCTCGACGGCCGCATCTTCTGGGATCAGCGGCTGGCGGGGATCGCGCCGAGCGACCGGGCGGCGACGTTCGACTCGATGAACGCGGTCATCGCGGCGCTCCACAACGTCGATTACGAGGCGGTCGGTCTCGGCGATTTCGGCCGTCCGGGAAATTACATGGCGCGGCAGATCGCGCGCTGGAGCCGGCAATACCGGGCCTCCGAGACCGAGCCGATCGCCGCGATGGACAGCCTGATCGACTGGTTGCCGCAGCACCTGCCGGCCGAGGCGCAGCCGGCGATCGTTCATGGCGACTACCGCATGGACAATCTGGTCTTCCACAAAACCGAGCCTCGCGTCATTGGGGTGCTCGATTGGGAATTGTCGACGATCGGCGACCCGCTGGCCGATTTCGCCTATCACGCGCTGACCTGGCGAGTGACGCCGGAGCTGTTTCGCGGTCTCGCCGGCGTCGACTTCGCCGCGCTCCGGATCCCCGACGAGCCGGCTTACGTCGCCGCCTATTGCTTCCGGACGGGGCGCAAGGCGATCCCCGGTTGGGAGTTCTATATGGTCTACAGCCTGTTCCGGATCGCCGCGATCCTGCAGGGCATCGCCAAGAGGGCGATCGATGGCACCGCCGCTAGTGCAGATGCCGCCGAGCAGGGCCGCCTCGCGCGTCCGTTGGCGGAGCAGGCCTGGGCGCTGGCGCGCTCGCTGGGCGTTTGACGGGATAATCGTGTGTCGCCGGTCGTGCAGCGCAACGTCAAATGCCGATCTCGGCTTGCGGCTCCGAGGTTTGTTGCGCCGGCGCTGCGCTCCGCGCGGTAAGCGCTTGGCGCAGCCACGCGACCGCGGCGTAGGCAGCCTGCAAGGTCGCAACGAAGAACAGCATCACCAGCAGAAACAGCAACAGCCGGTCGCTGAGCTTGGGCAGCCGCTCGGCCTGACGCAGCGTCGCGCTGATCGCCTCCCTGACGCCGATCGCCGCGCCGGTGCTCGACGACAGTACCAGCACGAAAAATGCCCGCGCCATGTTCGGCAGGAACAACAGCGCCGCGTGATGCGAACCGCGACGCAGCTGCTGCAACGCTTCGAGCGCATTGTCGGCCACATAGGAGGCCGAATACACGGTTAGCGCCAACACCACCACCATCGGTGCGGAGAGAAAAACTGTCAGACCGAACAGCGAAAACTGGCGCGGCACAGCGTAGAGAAGGAAGAACATGACGACAAAGGTCGGTGCCGCGCGCATGACCCCGGTCGCCGTCGATGCGACGATCCCGAGGGAGCGGCCGCGCAGGCGCGCCAGCGCGATCGGCACCCCGATCAGCAATCCCATCAGCAGCGAGCCGGCGGCGATCTCGAAGTTGAGTACGACGCCGGTCAAAAACCGCGGGATGAAATCGGGCAGGATCTCGATCATGCCGCGAGCCCTCGGCGCTCGTAGGCGCGCCGGGCCAGGTTGGTCAGCCACACGACGGCGCCGACCAGCGCCGAATAGAAGATCAGCAGCACCGTATAGGTCGTCGCCCGTTCGCTGCTGAACGAGGTGATGTCGGTCAGGGTGTTGAGCAGTTCCGGCGCGCCGATCATGCTGGCGATGGCGCTGCCCTTCGTGGCGTTGACCAGAAACGCCATGATTTGGGTCGTGCTGCGGCGGATCGCACGCCCGTAGTGTACCGGCTCCCCTGCGGTTTCCAGCCGCAGCGTCGCCATCGCCTCGGCGATCGCCTGGCCCGCATAGCAGCCGTTGTACAGGCCGAGCGCGACGATCGAGGCGAACAGCGCGACCAATGCCGAATATTGCACGGCCGAGCTGGTGATGATGAAGGCAAGAAACAGCAGCAGCACGATCGGCGAGGACTGAACCAGGATCACCAATGCGCGGACGGCGCCGCGCAGAACGACGTTGCGGACCGACAGCATCGCGCCGACGACGAACGCGACCGCCACCGTCGCCGCCAGCGCGCCGACCACCAGGATCAGCGAATTGACGATGCCGCTCCGCAGCAATGAAAAGGCGTCCTCGGTCTTCAGCATCGGCAGAGATATCGCTATGCCGGAGTAATCGTGGATCAGGTTCTCGAACGCGGTGACGCGGTCGGCGAAGGAGGTCGGCGCCAGCACGTTGTTCGGCGGCTCCATCAAGCAACCCGGCCGCTGCCAACCGTCGGGTTGGTCGCAATCGGCGGTGGACCACAATTTCTGCTGCGCTTCGAGGAAGCCTGTCGGTACGTGGTTTTCCCGCGCCATGGCGAGAAACACGCCATCGCGGTGAAAAATCTGGCTGAGCAGGCTCAGCGCCAGTTCCAGCTTCTCGCCGCCCTGATGCGCGACGCCGATCCCCCAGGGCAACGGCGAGAAGTGCAGCTTGCTCTCATAGTGCTGGGCAAAATCCGGATCGGCGAAATACGCCGCGAAAAAACTGTCGTCCTGCGCCACCAGCGAGCAGGTCTCGAACCGCAGTTGATCGACCAGCTGGACCGGATCCTCGAACAACAGAAGCCGAGCGTGCCGATGGATGAGCTCGGTATTGGTGAAGTTACCGACGGTAACGCAGACGGTACGGCCGACGACATCGCTCCAGCCGGCTATCGGCAAATCGCGGCGGCCGACGATGATAGTCTCCGACAGGAAATAGTGTGGCCGCACGAAGTCGATCTGTCTGCCGCGTTCGACCGTGTGCCCCATCGCGGCGATCACGAGGTCGATCTGCCCCTCTGCGAGCAGCGGGATGCGGTTTGCCGCGGTGACCCCGGTGAACTCGACCTTGACGCCGAGCTTCTTAGCGATCGCGCGCGCAATCTCGATCTCGAAACCGTGGGCCTCGTCCTGTCCCAGCATGGAAAACTGCGGGTAGTCGCGGCGGACGCCCACGCGCAAGCGGCCGGTACACAGAATTGCCACCAGGCGATCGTTTGGAGCCGCGCAATCGCCCACCGCGTCCGCGCGCGCCGCGGCGATCACCTGGTCGAGAGCCTCGCCGACCGGGTCGGCAGCGTGGGCTGTTCCGTGCCCGCCCAACAGCAGAAGGAGAAAACCGCAGAATGCGCCGAGCAGCCGGCTCATCCGGTGTCGCCGCACCCATCCTCGCAGGAGGTCAGCTGGTCCGGCTGGCCGATCTCGACGATATGCATTTCGCCGAACGCGTATGCGCCGTGATAGTGGATCGTGCGGCCCTCGCAATGCGCCAGCACCTCCGGCGTTATGCTGGATGATTTCTCCCGCGGCAGGTACACCGTGGTTTTGTAGACGGTGCGCAGGTCGAGGCCGTGCACGCGCAGCATGCGGCGCGAACGCTCGATATCGACAAACGCATTATGGGTCATCAGCGCCCGGCCGCCGGGTGCGAGGTGGTGCGGCAAGCCTTCGAGAAAGGGGTCGAGCAGCCGCCGGCCGTCGCGCCCGCCCCGACTCCATGCGGGAAACCGATCCGGGTGGTCCGCGGCGACCGTCGGGAAATGCGGCAGGTTGGCGACGACCAGATCGAAACGGCAGCCCTGCAAAGGTTCCCACATGTCGCCGCTGAAGATGTTGGCGCGCTCCTCGAATCCGAGGTCGGACAGCAGTGCGGTTGCGCTATCCACCGCCTCCGGCTCTATATCGACCCCGTAAAGCCGGGCGGCACCCAGTTCCGCCAGGACCGCAAGGACGACGCCGCTGCCGACCCCGATTTCGGCAACTTCATGTAACTGCAATAGCGGCGCGCGGTTGCGGAGGACATGAATCAGCACCGCGGTGTATTCGCTCGGGCGCAGCTGATCGGCCGATGTCCCGCGCCGCGCATGCCGTGCGACCGGTTCCGAAAGGAACGTCACCGCAAAGTGCTCCTGTGAAGGCAGGCAGTGGAGGACGGTAGCCCAATTTATGTAAATTTAATCTTACAATCGTCGGGTGTGCGTCGCAACGTGCCGATCGTTAAAAATGGCTCCGCGACAGCGTTTCAGCTCCGGCTTAGGAAAGGGTTAAACATGGCGAAATTAGCACTTGAATTGTGGCCACTTGGGCGACGGCTTTTGGCGCCGACAAACAACGTAATGCCATCATCGTAACCACTTGATCGGGCCTGTAAGGGCCGAATAGGCTGTTTTGCGGCCGGCGGCGGAGCATAGCCGGGTTACCTCGGGGACGAGAGCGGCGGGTGAACGGAAGCGGCGAAAAGATCGGAATCGTCGGCGCCGGGCTGATGGGAGCGGAGATCGCGCTGGTGTTCGCCCTCGCTGGCCATTCGGTGCTGCTGTCCGACCGTTCCGATGCGCTGCTGGCATCGGCGCGGCAGCGACTTGCTACGATCCTCGACCGCGGCATCCCGCGCGGCTTCTTCAAGGAGGAGGAGAAGGAGCCGGCGCTCGCGCGGATCGAAACCACCACCAAACTCGACCGCTTCGCCGACCGCGATTTCGTCACAGAGGCGGTGTTCGAGGACGAGACGGTCAAGGCCGAGATTTACAAGGCGCTCGACCGGATCTGTGCGCCTCATTGCATCTTCGCCAGCAACACCTCGACGATCCCGATCTCAACCCTTGCCTCCTACGTCGGCGAGGCGCGTCGCCCGCATTTCATCGGCACGCATTACTTCTCGCCGGCCTCGCGCATGAAGCTGGTAGAAATCATCCCGGCATTCGAGACCGCGCCGGAGACGGTCGAGACAGCGATGCGCCTCTGTCAGCAGGCCGGCAAGGCGCCGATCCGGGTCAAGGACGTCGCCGGCTTCGCCGTCAACCGCATGTTCCTGATCTTCCTGCAGGAAGCGGTGCGGCTGGTCGACGAGGGGGTGGCGACGCCGGAAGATATCGACACCGCCTGCCGGCTCGGCCTCGGCCATCCGATGGGTCCGTTCGAGCTGATGGACGCAACAACGTCTCGCTTGGTGCTGCAAGCGTCGGAGATCCTGTTCGACGCCTATGGCGAACGCTTCCGGCCGCCCGCGCTATTAAAGCAGCGGGTGCGCGCCGGGTTTGTCGGCGGTCGCGGCCAAAAGGGCTGGCGCGAGAAGAAATAGGCGCCGAGGTCAACCGCCCAGCCACGGACGGCGCGATGTATGGCGGATGTGCACGATCCGGATTGTGTCGCGCTTAATCGCGTAAAAAAGGTTGTATCGAAATGGCAGCAGCGGGACGACGCGGACGTCGAGCCGCTGGGTGACCGGTCGGCCGCTTTCCGGTAAAGCGGCAATTCTGGCCACGACCTGCTCAATTCGCGCGACAAGCCGCTCGCCGATTTGTGAATCGCCGGAACTTGCGAAGCGGGTGGCGATGCTCTGGAGGTCGGAAACGGCTCGCTTGGAGTACTCAACTCTCATCGATGCCGTAATTTGCGAAAGGCGGCGGCGACTTCCTCGTCACTCGCCGCATCGCCGGCGAGCCCCTCATCGATTGCCTGCAACTCATCGCGTGTCGCCCGATACGGGACGCCTGCCAATTCCGCCTCGATCTCCAGCGCGAGTTCGGCAAGCTCTTGCTGCCGCTCTTCCGGCCAGGTCGAGACGCGATCCAGAACTGCTTTCACTTTTTCCTTCGTCATGCTGCGAGTGTACCACATCCGGCCGGCACGGCTTTCCCCGCATTGACTTCGTCGGGCGTGCTCCCTATGTTCCGGCGCTCCGAGGGACCGGTCATGAAAATCGCCAATTCATTGAAGACATTGAAGAAGCGCGACAAGAACTGCCGCGTCGTGCGGCGCAAGGGGCGCGTCTACGTCATCAACAAGACGAACCCGCGCTACAAGGCCCGCCAGGGCTGACACAGCAGAACGTCATTGCGGGGCGCCGATAGGCGCCGCGGCAATCCCCTGGGAATGGGAACGAGATTGCTTCGCTTCGCTCGCAATGACAGATTCAACCCATGCAGATGCCGGCCCCGGATGCCGCCACCATCGCCCGGCGCGACGAAATTGCGAAAGCCCTCCGGCAGATCGTGCCCGGCGAAGGCGTTGTTGTTTCCGAGCCCGAGCGCCGTGCCTATGAAAGCGACGGGCTGACCGCCTATCGCCAGCCACCGCTCGTCGTCGTGCTGCCCTCGACCGTCGCCCAGGTATCGGCGGTGCTGCGCTACTGCCGCGACGAGGGCATCAAGGTCGTGCCGCGCGGCGCCGGCACCTCGCTGTCCGGCGGTGCGCTGCCGCTCGCCGACGGGGTCCTCCTCGGCATGGCCAAGTTCAACCGCATCCTCGACATCGACTACGACAACCGCTGCGTTGTCGCCCAGCCCGGCGTGACCAATCTCGGCATCAGCCACGCGGTCGCCGAGCGCGGCTTCTATTACGCGCCCGACCCGTCGAGCCAGATCGCCTGCACCATCGGCGGCAATGTCGCGGAGAATTCGGGGGGCGTGCACTGCCTCAAATACGGCCTGACCACCAACAACCTGCTCGGCCTCGAAATGGTGCTGATCGATGGCGAGGTGGTGCGCCTCGGCGGCAAGCATTTCGATGCCGAGGGCTACGATCTGATGGGGGTGATGACCGGTTCCGAGGGGCTGCTCGGAGTGGTCACCGAGGTTACCGTCCGCATCCTCAAAAAACCACCAACGGCGCGTGCACTGCTGATCGGCTTTGCCGAGACCGAGGACGCCGGCAATTGCGTTGCCGCGGTGATTGGCGCCGGGATCATCCCCGGCGGCATGGAGATGATGGACAGGCCGGCGATCCACGCCGCCGAGGCCTTTGTCGAATGCGGCTACCCGCTCGATGTCGAGGCGTTGCTGATCGTCGAGTTGGATGGCCCGGAAGCCGAGGTCGATCACCTGATCGAGAAGGTCGAGGCGATCGCCCGCGACAACCGCGCCGTCTCGGTGAGGATCAGCCGGAACGAAGCCGAACGGCTCGCCTTCTGGGCCGGGCGCAAGGCGGCGTTTCCGGCGGTCGGCCGCATCTCGCCCGACTATTACTGCATGGACGGCACGATCCCGCGCGCCCGTCTCGCCGAGGTGCTGGCCAAGACGCGCGAGCTCTCGGTGCAGCACGGGCTTGCCGTCGCCAATGTCTTCCACGCCGGCGACGGCAATCTGCATCCGCTGATCCTCTATGACGCCAACAGACCGGGCGAGATCGAAAAGGCCGAGGCGTTCGGCGCCGATATCCTGCGGCTCTGCGTCGAGGTCGGCGGCGTCCTGACCGGCGAGCACGGGGTCGGGGTCGAAAAGCGCGACCTGATGGGGACGATGTTCGACGAAACCGATCTCGCCCATCAGGAGCGCCTCAAATGCGCTTTCGACCCGGACGGACTGTTAAACCCCGGCAAGGTCTTTCCGGTGCTGCACCGCTGCGCCGAATTGGGTCGGCTGCACGTCCATGCCGGCCGTCTGCCGCATCCCGACCTGCCAAGGTTTTAGGCCCGCGGCGGTAACTCGGCGAATTGCGGGAGATCGTCGGTAATCTCGAACCACGGCGCCCTGCTGCGCACGAAGATGTGGCTGTCCGGGCGAACACCCGGGTCATCGTCCAATGTTCCGAGAGCGATGCCGAATTCGTTGAGAGACTGGGGGTGGCTCTCAGCCAGCCGTGAATGCGGTTCTGCTCGGTTGAGGATCGGCGAACCGCAGACTCGGCAAAAACCGCGGCGATAACCGGGGGTTGCTTCGTAATAGGTCAGCAGTTCCTCGCCTTCAATCCACTTGAAGTCGCTCCGCCGGACCCGGGCACGGCTGCGAAATGCGGCGCCATGCTGCTTGCGACAAAACGAGCAATGACAATTCAGCGGGCGCAACAAGGGGCCGTCAATCTCGAATTTCACGTCGCCACACAGGCAGCTGCCGCGAACCGCGCTCATTCAAGGCTCCCTTGGCAGTACCGGGTTTACCGGCTTAAGTCTCATTATTATGACGCGCTTCGTCCCGACAAATCTCGATGAACTGCGCGACGCGGCGGCGACCGCGCTCGCGGCGGAGGAGCCGGTCGAAATCGTTGGCGGCGGGTCTAAGCGCGGCCTCGGCTGGCCGTTGCAGACGCCACATGCGCTCGATCTGTCGCGACTCTCCGGCATCCGCGATTATGCGCCGAGCGAACTGGTGCTGACCGCCGGCGCGGCAACCCCGATGTCGGAGATCGAGCGCGTCCTGGCAGAACACGGTCAGATGCTCGCCTTCGAGCCGCCGGATTGGCGCGGGCTGCTCGGAACCGAAAACACTGAGCCGACGCTAGGCGGGGTGCTCGCCTGCAACCTGTCCGGCCCGCGCCGGATCAAGGCGGGAGCGGCGCGCGACCATTTTCTCGGGTTTCGCGCGGTCAGCGGCCGCGCCGAGGTGTTCAAGGCCGGCGGCAAGGTGGTGAAGAACGTCACCGGTTACGATCTCTGCAAATTGATGGCCGGCTCCTACGGCACCTTGGCCGCGCTCGATGAGGTCACAGTCAAGGTGTTGCCCCGGCCGGAAGCGGTCTCGACCGTGCTGTTCGCGGGCATTGAGCCGGAACCGGCGGTGCGGCTGATGAGTGCCGTGCTCGGCTCGCCGCACGAGGTCTCGGGTGCCGCGTATCTGCCGAGAGGGACGGCGGTTCCGGTCGCGCCGGCAGGTGGCGGAGTCGTTGCGTTGCGGGTCGAAGGACCGCCGCCCTCGGTCGCGTTCCGCCGCGACAGCCTGTTGCGCGAGCACGTCGGCAGCGGCGCGGCGGAGGTCCTCGCCGAGGCCGAGTCGATTGCGTTCTGGCGCGCGATCGGGGATGCGGGTCCGCTCGTAGGACTCGCGGAGCGCGCCGTCTGGCGCGTTTCGGTGGCGCCGGCGCGCGGCGCGGAAGTGGCGCTGACAATAGCGCGGGCGCTGGACGTAGCGTGGTTTCTCGATTGGGGCGGCGGGTTGCTGTGGGTCGCGGTCCCGGAGCAGGACGACGCTAATGCCGCCGTGATCCGGGGGGCCGTCCGCGGGGTGGACGGGCGCGGCACCGGCCACGCCACGCTTGTAAAGGGCTCGCCCGCGCTGCGCCGTGCGGTGGCGGTATTCGAGCCGCAGCCGCCGGCACTCGCGGCATTGTCGCGGCGGGTCAAGGAAGCGTTCGACCCGAAGCACATCCTCAATCCCGGCCGCATGGTCGAGGGCAGCTGATGGAAAGGATGTCATCGCGAGGAGCCCAAGGCGACGAAGCAATCTCGATGGATCGCATTCAGACGGACCGAGATTGCTTCGCGGCGCTCGCAATGACAGCGTGAAGTCAACGTGCAGACCGATTTCACCCTGGCCCAGCTCGCCGACCCCGATACCGCGGCGTCGGAAAAGATCCTGCGCGCCTGCGTCCATTGCGGCTTCTGCACCGCGACCTGCCCGACCTATGTGCTGCTTGGCGACGAGCTCGACAGTCCGCGCGGCCGTATCTACCTGATCAAGAACATGCTCGAAGAGGGCGGCCCGGTCGGCGCCGAGACGGTGAAGCACATCGACCGCTGCTTGTCCTGCCTCGCATGCATGACGACCTGCCCGTCCGGCGTGCACTACATGCACCTCGTCGATCATGGCCGTCGGCACATCGAGGCGCATTATCGCCGGCCCTGGCCGGAGCGGCTGCTGCGCCGGCTGCTCGGGCTTGTGCTGACCCGGCCCGGGCTGATGCGCCTCGCCCTGCACGGCGCGCGGCTGGCCCAGCCATTCGAGGGATTGCTGCCAAAACAGCTGCGGCCGCTGGTGGCGCTGGCCCCATCCAGCATTGCGGCGAAGTCTGCGGTGGACCAGCCGCAGATCTTTCCGGCCGAGGACGAGCGGCGCATGCGGGTGGCGCTGCTGCCCGGCTGCGCGCAGCAGGTGCTGATGCCCGAGATCAACGAGGCGACGATCCGGCTGCTGACCCGGCACGGCTGCGAGGTCGTGGTCGCGGCCGGAAGCGGCTGTTGCGGCGCGCTCGTGCATCATCTCGGCGAGGAAGCGCCCGCGCTCGCCTTCGCCCGCGCCAACATCGACGCCTGGGAGCGTGCGCGCGATGCAGGCGGGCTCGACGCGATTGTCGTCAACGCCTCGGGCTGCGGCACGATGGTCAAGGATTACGGCTTTCTGCTGCGCGAAGATCCGGCTTATGGCGAAAAGGCGGCGCGCATCGCCGTGCTCGCCCGTGACATATCCGAAGTCGCGGGTTCGCTCGGGTTGCAGCGTTCAGCCAGAGAGGCCGGCCAAATCTTGCGGGTCGCGTATCACTCCGCCTGCTCATTGCAGCACGGCCAGCGCATTCACGGCGAGCCCAAAGCGCTGCTCGTCCAGGCCGGGTTCGAGGTCGTCGACGTGCCCGAGGGCCATTTGTGCTGCGGCTCGGCCGGTACCTACAATCTGCTGCAGCCGGAATTGGCGGCGGCGTTGCGCGACCGCAAGCTCGCCAACATCGCGCTGACCGGCGCCGATCTCGTCGCCGCCGGCAATATCGGCTGCATCACCCAGCTCGCCGGCGGCTCGCCGGTGCCGGTCGTGCACACCGTCGAGCTGCTCGATTGGGCCACGGGCGGCCCCCCACCTCGGGCGCTTTCCGCTATCCCAACGAGTTAGAGCTGCTATCCGATTGACGGGCACGTCCGGCTGCGGAATGCTTGCCTAAATTTCAACCAAAGCACGATAGGGGAGGATAATCATGAGCGCGCTTTCCCGACTTGGTGTGGCCCTCGCCGCGACGGTTGGTTTTCTCTCGTGCCCGCCTGCCCACGCCTGGGATCGCGGGAATGTCGAGAATTTTGCGACGATCCCTGTATTAGCGCCCGGTAGCCCCGGTCCCGTTTGCCCGAACAACGCGGCCTCATGCACCTCGGATATCGAGGGGGTGGCCGTTGGCCCGGACGGGAGCGTCTATTCGGCGTCTTTCGGGTTCAACAGCGAGGGCTCGCTCGGCGGCAATGGCGTGCTGTTCGTCTTTGCGCCGAACGGAAAGCTGTTGAGGCAGTTTCCGGTTCCTGGCTCGACCCCGCACCTGATCGGGCTGGTCTATCAGCAATCCTCGAAAAATGTGCTCGTCGCCGATCTCGGCGCTGGCGTGGTATGGAAGGTCGACCCAGTGTCGGGCGCCACCTCGGTGTTCATGTCTGCACCGACGATAATTCCCGGCAAATCGCCGGGTCTGAATGCGCTGACCATCGATAAGTCCGGCAATGTCTACACCTCGGACTCGTTCCAGGGCGTGATCTGGAAGAACGGCCCCGGCGGCGGCACGCCGACGGCGTGGTATTCGCCGACCAATCTCGGCCAGAACGATCTGTTGCTGCCGGACGCTAACCCGGGCGAGGTTTTGATACCGCCCTTCGGCGCCAACGGGATCGAGTTCAACAATGCGGGCACGGTGCTCTACGTCATGAACACCGCCTACCACTCGATCGTGCAGATCCCTGTCAATAACAACGGCAGCGCCGGTACGGGTGTGACGCTGACGACGGGGCTCAATGCCCCCGACGGGCTCGCGGTCGACGCGAACGACAATCTCTGGGTCGTGGCCAATCAGGGCGACGAGATCGTCGTCGTTGACCCGAGCGGCATGGTCGTGGCGAAAAAGGGCGATTTCAACGGCATCGCCCCCGACGGCTCGATCCAAGGCCTGCTGTTTCCGGCGAGCCTGGCGTTCAGCCCGGACAAGAAGAGGCTGTACGTGACCAACCTGGCGCTGTATCTGCCGTTTGCCGGAGTACCCTCGATTGCGGTCGACTCGGGGTGGACCCTCCAGGTCAAGCGCTACAACATCGGGGTCATCGAAACGTCAGCGGGGCCGTAAGCGCCGCGGCGCTAAGCCCGGTGCATTGTCTCGACGCTCCGGGAGCGGCGCGACAGCAGCGGGATGAACAGCGACAGCACCAGCGCGACCGCGCCGATGGCGCTCGGTACCAGCCAGTCGGCGGTGCCGATCAGCGCGCGTCCACCGGCGGCGCCCAAATCGACATAAGCGATCGTCAGGGGCAGCTGCCCCAATAGCGAGCCGAACGCATAGGCGCCGACCGGCAAGCGCGTGAGGCCCAGAGCATAATTGGTCAAGCTGTGCGGGATCACCGGCACGAGGCGCAGCACCGCGACCGTGCGCCAACCGCCGCGCTCGGCGCGCGCCAGCAGCGCGGCGACGCGGGCGTTCCTCGCCGCATCGGCGATCCCGGAATCGATGTAGCGGGCGACAAGAAAACCGGCTATCGCGCCGAGCACGCTGCCGAGGGCGGCCCACAGCACGCCCCACCAGGCGCCGAAGACCAGCCCGGCGACCAGCGCCAAGAGGGTGCGCGGCACGAAGAAGAGGCTCGAGGCGATGTGCAGCGCGATAAAGACGAGCGGGGCCGCGGGGTTTCGGCCGATCATCCCGGACAGCGCCACCGCTTCGAACAACCCCCGCCAGTGCCAGGCGGCGATAATGCCGGCCGCGACGAGGCCCAGCGCGACCAGCCGCACGGACCGGGGCCTGAGCCGCATCACAGCGCCGGCTCGCGCTGGCGCGTCGCCGCAAGCTCAGCGGACGCGGTCGCCGCGCTCGGCGTCGCGTCCTCGACGAGCACCGGCCGCGCCGCGCGTCGCCGCAGCCACAGCACGCCGAGAAGGTCGGTGATCCCGACCCCAAGACGGTCGAAGACGCCGTATTTCGAGATGCCGCGCTGACGCGGACGATGGTTCACCGCCACCGACCGCACGATGGCGCCCTCGCGCAGCGCCAGGGCTGGCAAAAACCGGTGCATATGGTCGAAATAGGGCAGGTCGAGAAACAAATCGCGGCGGAACAGCTTCAGCCCGCAACCGGTGTCCGGCGTATCGTCGTGCAACAGCGCGCGGCGCACCGCATTGGCGATCCGCGAGGCCTGGCGCTTCGACCAGCTGTCTTGCCGGTGCGCGCGATGTCCGGCGACCAGGAGTGCCGGGGCCTCGGCGCTGTCCTGGGCGATGCGCCACAATGCGGGAATATCGGCCGGATCGTTCTGACCATCGCCGTCTAGGGTGGCGATCCAGGCGCTGCGCGCCGCCTTGATGCCGCTGCGGATCGCAGCACTCTGGCCGCAACTGCTGCGGTGCCGCACCAACCGCAGCCGCGGTGCCGCCATTTGCAACCGGCGAATCTCGGCGACGGTCGCGTCATCGCTGCCGTCGTCGACATAGACGATCTCGTAATCGAGAAGCCCGTCGAGAGCGGCGTCGATCTCGGCCACAAGCAGGGCGATATTGCCGGCCTCATTTTTGACCGGAATGACGACGGAAAGATCCATGCGACTGATGATGGGTCCCCAAACCGCGCGGCCGACACCCCCTCGACCACAGCGGCAGCTACATCTACCACCGTTCGACAAAGGGGACAAATCCAGAGGCAGGGCTGACCCGCGACCCGACCATCGGAACGCCCTCGCTGCCGGCTAGCATGGGTACGATGACCGATCAGGAAATAGTTGAATTGGCCGGCGTCGAACCGCGGCTCGGCTGATCAATAGCGCAGCCGGTAATAGGTGCTGCCGATCAGCTCGTGCAGCGCGTAAAAGCTGCCCTGCAAGGCCGAGGAGCGCGGCAGGAAATCGTCGATTCGGCTCGCGCGCAGGGCGGTCCGCGGGGCGGGCCACGGCAGCGCCCGCAACCCCATCCGCCCGAACGACCACAACGAGCGCGGCATGTGCCAGGCCTGGGTGACGAGGATCACGGTATTGACGCGGTCCGCGGTGAGCAGCGGCACCGTATCGATTGCGTTCTGGATCGTCGTCGCGGAGCGGTTCTCGTCCCAGGTCACGGGAATGGAAAAATCCCGTTCCAGCGCGGCCTTCATCAGGTCGCCCGCGGCCTCATGCGAGCCATCCGCCGGACCGCCGCTGACCGCCACCGGCAGCCGCAGCCGGCGATAGGCTTCAGCGGCGAAGACGACGCGCTCGAGCGAATTGGGGCCGAGCGTATCGGGCTGGCCCGCATCACCGGGACGAACGTCGCCGCCGAGGACGACGATCGCCTGGGCGCCGCTGAAATCGGGGTTGTCCGGTATCGCCGCCTCGATCCAATGCGACAACCAGGACGAGAACGCCGGAGTGGCTGCGACGTAGAGGCAGAGACTTGCCACCAACGCGATGAAGAGCCCCAGCCGCCGCCACACCAACGCCAGCAACACGCCGACAAGCGACAACAGCACGAACACCGCGGGCGGGGCGAGGGCGCCGTAGGAGACGAGATCGAGCATCGGGCGCCGCCGAGCCCCGACAGCGGTGTGGTAGCGGTCGCGCGAGAGTTCAGCCGCCGCGTGCGTATTTCTTGCAGACGAGGCGCAGATGGTCGCGGAAATGCGGCCGCAGGCGGCGCGTCCAGTCGGTGTCGGCGGCGCTTTTCCAAGCCGCGGTAGCCTGCACGTCCGGCGAGACGAGATGGTAGAGCGCGACATAGCGGCGATTGGCGCTGGTCGCGCGGAAGCGTCGGGCGCAGAGCACCCCGGGGACGGCGGCGAGAGCCGGGATGTGCTCCCTGTCGTACCATTCATTGAACTCGGCTTCGGCGGCGGGCTCGACATTCATCGAATTGAGCAAGAGGCCGCCGGCATTGTCCGGCGGGATCTGGTCGCCGGGCAGGGTCTGGTCGCCCTCGAAGCGCATCAGCCGCTCGACTCGGCTGGTCACCCGCTTCGACCAAGGCGACAAATTCTCGCCGCCGATCGCCAGATAGCCGGGGCTTTTTAGCGTCGCGACGTTGTCGAGGTCGTACGTCGCCACCGAGATCTTCGGGTCGGCCGTACCGATCCAGCGCTGGCACAAAAGGAAACCCGGCACCCGTTGGCGCTCCGGCAGGTGCTCGGTGTCGTACCAGTCGTGAAACTCGTCTTCAGCCGCGTTGGCGCTGTTCATCGCCGCGATCAGGATGCCTTTGGCCATTCGCCCCTCACCCTCAACTGTCATTCCGGGGCGCCGCGCAGCGGCGAGCCGGAATCCATGCACGCAGATCTCTGGAATATGGATTCCGGGCCCGGCTCTCCGGGCCGTCCCGGAATGACATTAGACCTTATTTCGCAGAGGATCTAACCCTGCGCACCGTGGGCGCGGGCAATCGCCTGACGGATCAATTCGGTCGCTTCTCCCGCATCGACCCAACCCTCGACCTTGACCCATTTGCCGGGTTCGAGGTCCTTGTAATGCTCGAAAAAGTGAACGATCTGGTCGCGCATCGCCGCCGGCAAATCCTGCTGCGAGCGTATCCCGATGTCGAACGGCCGCGCGGAGTTGATCGGGACCGCGACGATCTTCTCGTCGCGGCCGTGCTCGTCCTCCATTAACAGAGCGCCGACCGGGCGGCATGGCACCACGACGCCCGGCAGCACCGGTCCGGGGCCGACGATCAGTACGTCGATCGGATCGCCGTCCTCGGCGAGCGTATGCGGCACGAACCCGTAATTGCCGGGATAGACCATCGCCGTCCCGAGAAACCGGTCGACGAAGAGCGCTCCCGACTGCTTGTCGATCTCGTATTTGATCGGGCCGCCCTGCGGGATTTCGACGATGACATTGATCTCGTCGGGCGGCGTTCGCCCGATCGGGATCTTGGCTATATCCATGGCGGCCGAACCTAGTCCTTCGCCGATGTCGCCTCAGGCTCCGCCGTAGACCGGGATCACCGCGCCCCGGGTGACCCGGTTGTCGGGCGAGGCGAGGAAGGCGATCACTTCGGCAACCGCGCTCGGCGCGACCCAGGTGCTGTAGTCGGCGTCTGGCATCGCCACGCGGTTGGCGGGCGTGTCGAGGACCGACGGCGCGACCGCATTGACCCAGATCTCCTCGCCGGAAGTCTCCTGCGCCAGGGCCTGGGTCATTGCCGCGACTGCCGCCTTCGCGGTGGCGTAGGCGACCATTCCGGATCCGAGCCGCGGCTCGAGCCCGGGCCGGGCCGCGACATTGACGATGCGCCCACCCTTGGCGCCCTCCGGACCCGGCTCCGCCCGCGCCCGGATCGCACGTAGCGCGGCCACCGAGCACAGAAACGAGGAGAGCGCGTTCATCTGGAACTGATCGACGAAGGCAACCGCCGAGGTTTCCGCGGCAGGCGACATCGCGAAGCCGCCGGCAAGATGGATCGACGCCCAAAGCGGCGGCAACCCCTCGTAAAACCGCCGTACCGCCTTTTCGTCAGCGAGATCCACACCCTGGGTGACGCGGACGTTAGGGTCGTTCCGGTGCGGATACTTTTCGAGCTCGGCGGAGACGATATTGGTCACATGGCAGACCGCGCCGGCCGCGCGCAGCGCGCTGACAACCGCGGTGCCGAGGGCGCCGGTACCGCCGGTGACGACCACATGCGCGCCGTGATAAGCGACCATGGCTTTATTCCCGCTGTTCTGGCGCTCGTGATATCACGGCCACGGCGCGGCCCGCATCAGCTGATCGCACCCTCCGCGGTGGCAATATCATCCACCCGCGCGGCGGCGATGCGGAGCACGATCTCGATGCCGCGCACGATATCATCGAGCGCCATCGACGGGGCGCCCGGCTGCCGCGCCGCCTGGCCCGGCAGATAGGGGACATGCAGAAACCCGCCCCGCAACCGCAATCCTCGGGTCGCGGCCAGGTGCATCAACCCATAGAAGACGTGGTTGCAGACGAAGGTTCCGGCGGTGTTCGAAACGATCGCCGGCAGCCCGGCATCGCGCAAGGCTGCTGCCGCAGCCTTGATCGGCAAGGTCGCGAAGTAGCCCGCCGGACCGCCCGCAACGACCGGACGATCGATCGGCTGCTGCGCGGCATTGTCGGGAATCCGCGCATCGTCGATGTTAATCGCGACCCGTTCCAACGATAGCGCGGGACGGCCGCCCGCCTGGCCGACGCACAGCACGATATCGGGATCGTTCGCGATGATCGCGTCTTCGAGGGCGTCGAGGGCTCGCCCGAACACCGCCGGCAGGGCGGCAGTGACGATCTCGATGGCGTCAAGCCGTGCCGGCAAGTGCGCTATCGCTTCGAGCGCGGGATTGATCGGTTCGCCGCCGAACGGCTCGAACCCGGTGACGAGGGCCTTCATGCGCATGTTCCGGGCAATTGGTGTTGCCGGCGATCATGGCGCGACCGGCCGCCAGGGTCCAGTCGGGTGCCGCGCGAGACAGCAGCGAGAATTAGGACTTGGCGGCGGCTTGATTGGTGCTGGTGATCGACTGGAGCGCCCGCCGACGCGCCTCCGGCGACAGCTTTCGCAGCCTATCGTAATAGGCGAGGTTGTGTTGCACCGAAGTCTGGTCGAGATCGCGTCGGGCCATCTGCTCGGCTGCCGCCTGATCGCCGGCCAGCCCATAGACCAGCGCCAGCGTCTGCCGCTCCCGCGGGCTGGCGGTCGGCGCAATCGCGACCGGTCGAAGCAGTCCGATCGCTTCCGGATAATTACCGGTGAGCGCCAGCGAAAGGGCAAGGTCGACGGTGAGCGCGGGGTCGGCCGGCAGCAATTCGAGGCCGCGATGGTAGCGCGCCTGCGCCTCTTTGTGCTGCCCGATGAAATCGTCGGCGACGCCGATCAGCTGCAGCAATTTGGGATCATCGGGCGTCTGTTTGTAGGCGACGGAGAGCGGGGCGCCCGCCAACTCGGGGCGTGCAGTCCTCAGATAAGCCTTGGCGAGGCCGCGCAACGCCTCGGGGTCGTTGGCGACACGATCCAGCGCCGATTTGTAGGCGAGGATCGCCTCATCGATCTGGTTCATCTCGGTGAGCACATTGCCGGCCGCAACAAACGGCGCCGGATTAAGCTGCTCGATCGTCGCCGCCCGGCGATAGATCGACACGGCACTGGCGAGGTCGCCGCCGGCACGCGCCGCCGCGCCGACGCGCATCAGCGTGTCGTATTTGAGCGGGTGCGCGCCTTCGCGGCCGTTGATATTCAACGGCTGAAGATCCCCCACCGACGCCTCTTCGCAACCGCCGAGCGCGAACAGGCAGAGCGCCAGTAGAACAGACGCGCTAGCGCCGAGTCCCTTCATCCTGCCCGTACTCGTCCCCTCATCCGGCATGGCGGGAGCCCGCGCCGCTGTCGTTCGCAGAATCATGGAGTGCGGCGACTCCGCCGTCGAGAGAAGTTAAGTACTGAATTAAAACAAGGGCTTACGATAAGCTCTGATGCCTGCGGAACCGCCGAATCACAACTAATCGGCGAATCGCCGGCTTCCGGCTTGCCTCAAAACGCTTGGCACAGCTCGGTATTTGGCGCGATCAAGCCCGTTACGAGAGTGCTTGCTCGACCGCGGCAAGAGCGGCTTCGGCACGTGCCGCATCGGGTCCGCCGGCTTGCGCCATGTCACGCCGGCCGCCACCGCCCTTGCCGCCGAGTGCCTCGGCCCCAACCCGAACCAGCTCGACCGCGTCGATCCTGTCGGTCAGATCCGGCGTGACGCCGACGACGATGGCAGCCTTGCCGTCGGCGCGCGACACCACGGTGACGACGCCGGAGCCGATGCGCTTTTTCAAATCGTCGGCCAGCGAGCGCAGCTCGCGTCCGGGCACGTCGTCGACCACCCTCCCGTCGAAGGTGATGTCGCCGATCAGCTTGCCGGCCGGTGCGGCGGTCTGCCCACCTCCCGCCAAGGCGCGCCGCGCCTCGGCCAGCTCGCGTTCGAGGCGACGATTGTCCTCGATCAGCCGCGCGAGCCGGGCGGGCAGCTCGGTTGGGCTGGTGCGCAGCGCCGCCGCCGATTGCCGCAGCAATTCCTCCTCTTCGGCGAGGTAGGCCTCGGCCGCAGCGCCGGTCAGCGCCTCGATCCGGCGCACGCCCGAAGCGATCGAACTCTCGCCGACGATCTTGAACAGCCCGATATCGCCGGTGCGGTGCACATGCGTGCCGCCGCACAGCTCGACAGAGTAGGGCCGATCCGCGCCGTCGAGCGCGCCGCCCATCGCAACGACCCGAACCTCCGCGCCGTATTTCTCCCCGAACAAAGCCAGCGCGCCTTCTTCGACGGCGCGGTCGGGACTGAGCAACCGGGTGCGCACCTCGGCGTTGTGGCGGATCCGGTCGTTGACCTCGGCCTCGATCGCGGCGATGTCCTCCTGGCTCAGCGGCCTCGGATGGCTGAAATCGAAACGCAGCCGGTCGGGAGCCACCAGCGAGCCCTTCTGCGTCACATGCTCGCCGAACCGCTGCCGCAGCGCCTGATGCAGCAGATGCGTGACCGAATGATTGGCACGCAGCTTGCGCCGGCGCTCGCTATCGACCCGGAGTTCGACCGCCTCGCCGACCTTGAGCGTGCCGTGCCTAACGGTGCCGAGATGGACGAACAGATCACCGGCCTTTCTGACGGTGTCCTCGACGGCCAATTCGCCGCCGTTGGGCGAGAAGATGGCGCCGGTGTCGCCGACTTGGCCGCCCGACTCGCCGTAGAACGGGGTCTGGTTCACGACGAGGCCGACCTCCTCGCCGGCCCTCGCTTCGTCGACCCGCTCCTCGCCCTTGAGTATCGCGAGGATGATGCCCTCGGCGGTTTCCGTCTCGTAGCCGAGGAATTCGGTGGCGCCGAGTTCCTCGCGCAGCGCGAACCAGGTCGCTTCGGTTGCGGTCTCGCCCGAGCCGGTCCAGGAGCCCCGGGAGCGCGCCCGGGCCGCCTGCATCTCTTCGTCGAATTTCGCGACATCCACGTCAATGCCGCGCGGTCGCAGGATGTCCTGCGTCAGGTCGAGCGGGAAACCGTATGTGTCATAGAGGACAAAAGCGACGGTGCCATCCAACGTCCTTTGATCCTTCAACCCTTTGCCTTCAACCATCTCCTCAAGCAGGGCAAGGCCGCGCCCCAGCGTTTGCCTGAAGCCCTCTTCTTCAAGGCGCAGGGTCTCGGTGATCAGCGGCTGCGCGCGGAGCAGTTCGGGAAAGGCTGTGCCCATCTGCTGCACCAGGGCGGGCACCAGCCGCCACATCAGCGGCTCCCTGCAGCCGAGAATCTGCGCGTGGCGCATCGCCCGTCGCATGATCCGGCGCAGCACATAGCCGCGCCCCTCCTTGCTCGGCAGCACGCCGTCGGCGATCAAGAAGGACGATGCGCGCAGATGGTCGGCGATGACGCGGTGCGACACCGCGTGCTCGCCGTCGGGCGCCACTCCCGACGCATCGGCGGACGCTTCGATCAGCGCCCGGAACAGGTCGATATCGTAATTGTCGTGCTTGCCCTGCAGCACCGCCGCGATGCGTTCGAGACCCATGCCGGTGTCGATCGACGGGTTCGGCAACGGCACGCGCTCGCCGCCGGGCAGCTGGTCGAACTGGGTGAAGACGAGGTTCCAGATCTCGATAAAGCGGTCGCCATCCTGATCGGGGCTGCCGGGCGGCCCGCCCGGGATGCCCTCGCCGTGATCGTAGAAGATCTCTGAGCATGGCCCGCACGGGCCGGTTTCGCCCATCGCCCAGAAATTGTCCGAGGTCGCGATCCGGATGATGCGCTGTTCCGGCAGTCCGGCGATCTTGGCCCACAACCGCGCCGCGTCGTCGTCCTCGGCATAGACAGTGACGAGCAGCCGGTCGCGGTCGAGGCCCAACTCGCGCACGACCAGGTTCCAGGCCAGCTCGATCGCCCGCTCCTTGAAATAGTCGCCGAACGAGAAATTGCCGAGCATCTCGAAAAAGGTGTGGTGCCGCGCCGTGTAGCCGACATTTTCGAGATCGTTGTGTTTGCCGCCGGCGCGCACGCATTTCTGCGAAGTGACGGCGCGCTGGTAGGGGCGCTTCTCGACGCCGGTGAACACGTTCTTGAACTGCACCATGCCGGCATTGGTGAACAGCAGCGTCGGGTCGTTGCGCGGCACCAGCGGGCTCGACGGCACGATTTCGTGATCGTGCCGGGCGAAATAGTCGAGAAAGGCGCTGCGGATGTCGTTGGTGGTCTGCATGGCCCGATTGTGGGGCTTCCACCCGGCCATGCAAGAGGTGGCGCGTGGGATTCGTTCACCGGAGGCGCGCGGCGCCAGGCAAAATCGTCGCGCGGTTGAGAGGGAGCGCGCGCGCCAGCCCGGCAAGGCCGAGCAGCAGCGGCCACGATCGGACCAGTCCGATCCAACGCACCGGCGATCCCAAGGCCAGCGCGCGCGACAGCGTCAGCGTCGCGCAATATGGTTAACAGCTCGTCAATATGCGCGGAAAAGTGTTGATGCGCGTTACCCCTTCGCGCACCGCTCCGGCAACGGGACTAGCTCGATGCGGTTGCGCCCCGCGGTCAGGGCGAGCTGCCCATGCTTCAGCGCCAGCGCGTCCTTGCCGAAGATGTCTCGGCGCCAGCCGGCAAGCGCGCGTACCGGCGCATCGTCGTCAGCGGCGATCGCCTCGAGATCGTCCGCTGAGGCAACCAGCTTCTGCGCCACCTGGTAATCCTCGCAGCGCTGCTTCAACAGCACGCGCAACAGCTCGATCAACGGCCCTATCCCCGGCGGCGGCTCGGCCTTCCCTGGCAGCGGCGGCGGCGGGTTCGCATCCTTGAGCCCCTGCTCGATGGCATCGAGAATGTCGCGGCCGAGCTTGCCCTCCGCGATCCCCTTACCGAGGCTGCGGGTACGGGCCAGCTGCTCGATCGTCTTGGGCGCATGCGCGGCGATTTCGAGCATCGCCTCGTCCCGCATGATGCGGCCGCGCGGCAGATCGCGCTCCTGCGCCGCTTCTTCGCGCCACGCCGCCAGCGCTCGCAGCACCCCGAGAAAGCGCCGGTCGGCTCGGCCGCGCAGGCGAAATCGCCGCCACGCTTCGGCCGGCTCGGTGCGATAGAGCGCCGGGTCGACGAGATCGGTCATTTCCTCTTTGAACCAGCCGGCGCGGCCGTTCTTGCCGAGGACCTGCTGCAGCCTTTCGTAGACCGTGCGCAGGTGGATGACATCGGCCAGCGCGTAATGGAGCTGGCGCTCGGTCAGCGGTCGGTGCGCCCAATCGGTGAAGCGGGAGGCCTTGTCGAGGCTGGCGCCGGCAAGCCGCCGCACCAGCGTTTCATAGCTCGCGGAATCGCCAAAGCCGCACACCATCGCGGCGATCTGGGTGTCGAAGACCGGGTGCGGCACCTCTCCGGCCAACTGGTAGAAGATTTCGAGGTCCTGCCGCGCCGCGTGAAAGACCTTCAGCGTGCTCGCATCGGACATCAGGGCGAGAAGCGGCCTCAGATCGATGCCTTCGGCAAGCGCGTCGATCGCGACCGCCTCCTCGGGGCCCGCGACCTGCACCAGGCACAGGATCGGCCAGTAGGTGCGCTCGCGCATGAATTCGGTATCGACGGCGACGAATTCAGCGCTCTTCTGCCGCTCGCAAAACTGGGCGAGCGTGTCGGTGTCGGTGATCAGCGTCATTGTCGAGGGTATATACCGAAACCCATGCAACGGATGCCTTGCTCGATATTGGAACGTCGCGAGGCTTTAATGGATCAGCGCGGCCGCCCAGCTCCGCAAAGTCAGAGGCTTCCAGCCAGGTGCGGTCGCCGCGAATCGGGGCGACAGATTGGCGCGCCGGATGCCTACTCGTTCGTCGCCACCTGGCGCGTCATGGGGTGCGCGTAAAGTTCGCGCAGGCGGGTTTTCATGACCTTGCCGGTAGCGGTATGCGGCAACTCGTCGAGGACGATCACGTCGTCGGGCAGCATCCAGCGCGGAAAACGCTCGCCAAGAAACGCGATCAGACCGTCGCGCTCCGGCCGTTTCTCCGGGCGCGGCGTGACGATCAACAGCGGCCGCTCGCCCCAGCGCGGATGCGGGATCGCGATGCACGCCGCCTCGGCGACGGCTTCGTGTGCCATGACGGCGTTTTCGATCTCGATCGAGCTGATCCATTCGCCGCCGGATTTGATGATGTCCTTGCGCCGATCGGTCAGCTGGACATAGCCGTCCGGGTCGATCGTCGCGACATCGCCGGTATGGAACCAACCATCCGACTCGACCGCTGCCGCGGTCGCTTCCTCATTCTCGAAATAACCGCTGACAATCCATGGACCCCGCACCAACAGCTCGCCCATCGATTTGCCATCATGCGGCAGCTCCCGCCCCGCATCGTCGACGATCTTCATCTCGACGCCGAACACCGGCCGCCCCTGTTTCGCGCGGATCGCCATCTTGGCCTCGTCGCCGAGCCGGGCATGTTTCGCCTTCAGCACCGCGGTGGTGCCGAGCGGGCTCATCTCGGTCATGCCCCAGCCCTGGGTGACGGCTATGCCGCGCCGCTCGAAAGCCGCGATCAGCGAGGGCGGCACCGCCGAGCCGCCGGAAAGGATCCGGCGCAAGGTCGAGCAGCGCGCGTCGGTTGCGGCGAGATGCGCCTCGAAGCCGAGCCAGACCGTCGGCACCCCGAGGCTCATTGTCACGCCCTCCGTCTCGAACAGCTCATAGAGGCTGGCGCCGTCGAGGTGGCGTCCGGGCAGCACCAGCTTCACACCGTTCATTGGCGCGGTGTACGGAACGCTCCAGGCGCAGGCGTGGAACATCGGCACCACCGGGCAGACTACTTCGCCGGCGGAAACCGGGATCGCGTCGGGTAATGAGGCGCCGTAGGCGTGCAGCACAGTCGAGCGATGGCTGTAGAGGACGCCTTTCGGGTTGCCGGTGGTGCCCGAGGTGTAGCAGAGCGCCGAGGCGGTCCGCTCATCGAATTCCGGCCAGGCGAGCTCGTCGCTTTCATCGGCGATCAACGCGTCGTAGACGGCAAGCACCGGGAAATTCGCCGGCGCATCCTCGAGCAGCACGATCCGGCAATCCTGCGGCAGTTGCGGGCGAAGGCGTTCTATCAGCGGGATGAAGCTCGTCTCGACAAACAGCAGCCGGTCGCGCGCGTGATTGACGATGTAGGTGATCTGGTCGTCGAACAGGCGCGGGTTGATCGTGTGGCAGACCGCGCCAATGCCGGAGACCCCGTAATACAGCTCGAAATGCCGGTGCGTGTTCCAGGCGAGCGTGCCGACCCGGTCGCCGGGCTCGATGCCCAGCCGCAACAGCGCATGCGCCAGCTGCTTCGAGCGTCGCGCCGCCTCGGCATAGCTGTAGCGGTGGATCGCGCCGTCGACCAGGCGCGACACGATCTCGATATCGAAATGGTATCTTGCCGCGTGCTCGATCAGGCTTGATACCAGCAGCGGCCGCTCCGACATCAATCCTCGCATCGTTTCCTCCCGCCGCAATGGTTCTTTGGATTGACCGAAGTAGAACCGTCACCTTCAGGGAATCTCAAGCATCGATCGACACGATGCTCCCCGGGACTGGCCCGAAGCAAACGGGCCGGCGACCATCCGCTATGAACGGAATAGCACATTGGCGCGCGGGCGACGTCAGGCCAGCGCCGTGGGGTACCCGGTTGACATGACAGCTTCGGTAGCGCGGGTCGGCTGGGTGCGACGTGCGGCGGCGTTGTCGGAGCACCGCTACGGCATACCGGTGCTGGCGGCGATTGCATTTGCCGACAGCTCGTTTCTGCCGATCCCGCCGGACCTCCTTCTTGTTCCGATGGTTCTGCTTCGGCCGGAACGGCTGCGCCGGCTGCTCGCAATCTGCACGATCGCCTCGTCGCTCGGTGCCGTCCTCGGCTATGTGATCGGCTATTGGCTGTGGAGCCTCGTCGGTCAGCCGCTGGTCGAGCTGTACGGCTGTCAGGAGAGCTTTGCGACCTATCAGCGCCTTGTCGCCGAATGGGGTGTGCTGATCATTGTCGCCAAGGCGTTCACGCCGATCCCATTCAAGATAGCAGCGATCGCGGCCGGGGTCGCGGCGATGAACCCGGTCGCGTTTATCGTCGCCGCGGTGGTCGGGCGAGCGCTGCATTTTGCCATGGTCGGCACCGCGACCAAGCTTTGCGGCGACCGGATCATGGTGTTAATCGCCCGCTATGAGCGGCCGCTCGCGGTCGCCTCGGTGCTGCTGTTGATCGGCTTCATGGTCGCCTATCACTTCAAATGAGCAGGGGCGCGCTGTTGCTGCGATAGACCAAAATTGTGGAGGGAGCGATGTCGTACATCTATGTCGTGCAGATGAACATTCCGGCCCAGCACGAGGCCGATTTCAACCGCATCTACGATACCGAGCACGTGCCGATGCTGTCGAAAGTGCCGGGCGTCCGCGGCGTGCAACGCTACCGCCTGGAAAAGACAAACGACCCGAAGATGCAGAAGTACCTGGCGATCTACGAGATCGACTCGCCCGATATCGTCGACAGCCCGGAATGGCAGAAAGCCGGTGAATGGGGCGATTGGGCGCCGAAGATCCGGCCGCACACGACCGAGCGCCACCACAGCTATTTCAAGAAGATCCCGTAGCGTCGCCAATGGTCATTCCGGGGCGCGGCAAAGCCGCGAGCCCGGAATCCATATTCCAGAGGCCGGTGTTTATGGATTCCGGGCCCGACCCTTTGGGCCGTCCCGGAATGACCAGCTGGCCTATCCCGGCGTCGGCGCGTCGGGGTGCAGAAGCCCCGCCTCGCGCAAATCGCGCCAGAGGCCGGCCGGGATCGGGTGCTGCAACAACTCCAGATTGGACCGGAACTCGTCCGGGTTGCGCGGCCCGGGGATGATCGCGGCGACCGCCGGGTGCGCCAGCGGGAATTGCAGAGCCGCCGCGGCTAGCGGCACCCCGTGCCGGTCGCATACCGCCCTGATCGCATCGACCCGCGCAACCACCTCGGGCGGCGCGGTCTGGTAATTCCAGGTGTCGCGGCCGGCGAGGATGCCCGAATTGAGCGGCCCGCCGACAACGATCGAGGTGCCCGCCTTCTGACAGCGCGGCAGCAGGTCGTCGAGCGGCGCCTGCTCTAAGAGCGTATAGCGCCCGGCCAGCAGAAACGCGTCCCATTCACCCCAATCGAGCGCTTCCAGCAGCACCTCGCGCTCGTTGACGCCGATGCCGATCGCGCCGATCGCGCCCGATCCCTTCAGGTTTTCGAGCGCGCGGTAGCCGCTCTCGCGGAGCGACTGTATCAGCACGGGGTGCGCATCGCCGTGCTGATACTTGCCGATGTCATGCACGTAGAGGATGTCGATGCGGGCAAGGCCGAGCCGCTTCAGGCTGTCCTCGAACGACCGCATGATCCCGTCGTAGGAATAATCGTAGACGACGCCGAACGGCAGCGGATGTCGGCGCCCCGGTTCCGGCGCCACCTGCGGAAATGGCCGCAACAGCCGGCCGACCTTGGTCGACAGCACCCATTCGTCGCGCGGCTCGTCGCGCAGCGCGTCGCCGACTACCCGCTCGGCCTGGCCGAAGCCGTAATAGGGCGCCGCATCGACATAGCGCACCCCGGCATCCCAGGCGGCGCGCACGATCGCCTCGGCCTCCTGCCGGGTGATCTGAATGCGGGTGCCGCCCAAGGTTGCGCAGCCGAGCCCGAGCGCGGTCACTTCGAGCGAGGTGCGGCCGATCCGGCGCTTCTCGAACGGGTTCATCCGCTTGCTCCTTCGACGCGTCGACCTGCGGCAGCTTTAGCGCATGACGGCGAATCCGCAAGCGGCGCATAATGGCGCCCGGTCTCAGCTTCGAGGATCTGCGCTATGCTGCCGACCCCCGGTTTCCATCATATCCACCTGAACTCGCCCGATCCCGACACCGCGATCGACTGGTATGTGCGGCAGTTTCCGAGCACCTCGAAGGCCGAGTGGGGTGGCCATCCGGCGCTGAAGTCGCCGAACAACGTCATGGTGCTGTTCAGCAAGACCGACAAGCCGGCGCCCGGCACGCCGCAAAGCGCGATCTGGCATTTCGGCTGGCACGTCACAGAGGCGCGGCAATGCCTCGAAACCTACAAGAGCCGGCCCGAGGTCAAGTTGCTGCCGCTCTACACGACCGACGAAGGCGGCTCGGTGTTTATCAGCAGCGACACCTGGCCGAATGTCGGTAACGCGATCGGGCTGACCAAGGCGCAGATCGCCGAGGCGAGCGCCAAGGGCGTGAAACCGCCGGGCGGCGGTGGTTTCGCCTATATGGAGGGGCCGGACAACGCGCTGGTCGAAATCGCCGGCAACTATCCGGCTGAGCGGTTCAACCATGTTCACCTGTGGCAGGAAGACCCGATCTGCGCGCTGCTCTGGTACCAGAAGCACCTGAATGCGCCGGTGCGCTCGGGCTTCGAGGCGACCGTGCGGACCGAGGCCGATTGCAAGGTGCCGCGCACCGCCGACCGCACTTGGCCGGCGCTCAACCGGGAAGGCATGTTCCGCTCGCCGCGGGCCGGGGTCGAATTCGGCGACGTGGTCATGACCTGGTACCCGAACCAGGGCGAGTCACCGCTCGCCAGCCCGCTGGGCCAGCTGCAGGACCATATCGGCTTGAGCGTCAACGATCTCGACGCCTGGGTCGCCAAGCTGCGCGGCGAGGGGGTCACGATTCTCGATGGGCCGTACCGCCTCGGCGACACTCGCGCCGCGATGATCGAAGGTCCGAGCCGCGAGGCGCTGGAGCTGGTCGAGGTGGTCTGATTCAGCCCACCGAACCGACCGGCCATGCCCCCGGCGCGCCGGGGATCGCGCCGACATGGACCAGCAGCGCCAAGGACATCGTCGGCTGTGCGCTCGGCCCGGCGCGGCTGTGGTTCACGATGGGCTTCGGCATCGTCAACGAGGTCTACTACCCGCGCGTCGACATACCGCAGATCCGCGACCTCGGTTTTATCGTCGCCGGTCCGGACGGGTTCTGGTCGGAGGTCAAGCGCAACGAAAATTATCAGCTGAGCCTGCTGTCACCGGGGGTGCCGGCGGTCGAGATCCTGCACGAGCATCCGCGTTACACCCTGCGGCTGCGCGTCACCCCGGATCCGCGGCGCGACGTGCTGCTGATGGAATGCCGGCTGGAGCCTGCCCCGGCGGAAGCCGGGGGCGATGGCGAGCTGGGGCTCTATGTGCTGCTCGCGCCGCATCTCGGCGCCAGCGGCAACGGCAACACGGTTTCCGTCGAGCGCTATCGCGGCCGCCGCGTGCTATTGGCGGAGCAGGGGCCCTTCGGCGCGGCACTCGCCGCGGTCGATGCGCAGCAGCACGACGCCTTCGGCCGCGCCAGCGCCGGCTATGTCGGGACCAGCGACGGCTGGCAGGATTTCGCCCGCAACGGCGCAATGACCTGGCAATACCAGACCGCCGGGCCGGGGAACGTCGCACTGATCGGTGAATTGCCGCGACGCGCCGTGCTGGCGCTCGGCTTTGGCAGCAGCGCCGAATCCGCCGCGACCCTGGCAATTTCGAGCGCGGTGCAGCCGTTTGAGAATGTGCTGCAGCACCAGATCGCCGATTGGGAAACCTGGCAGGTGCGGGGCAACGAGCGCGGCGTGCCGTTGCTCGATCTGCCGGCGGCAATACGAGATGAATTCGTGATTTCGGCGATCGCGCTGCGCGCGCATCTCGACAAGACCTATCCCGGCGCCATGGTTGCCAGTCTCAGCGTGCCCTGGGGCGATACCGGCGACGAGCGCGGCGGCTATCATTTGGTCTGGCCGCGCGACCTCGTCGAATGTGCCGGCGCATTCCTGGCGCTGGGCGCCGAGGCTGAGGCGCGCGACACGCTGCGCTACCTGATCGCGACCCAGACCGAAGACGGCCACTGGTTTCAGAACCAATGGCTTGGCGGCACGCCTTATTGGCAGGGCATCCAGCTTGACGAAACCGCGTTTCCGGTGCTCCTCGCCGCCTGTCTTGAGGAGCGCGACGCTCTGCGCCGCGTGGCGGTCGAGGACATGGTGCAGCGCGCGCTCAGTTATATCGCCCGCACCGGGCCGGCGACGGCGCAGGACCGATGGGAGGAGAACGAGGGCATCAACGCCTTCACCCTCGCCGTGTCGATCGCCGCGCTGGTCGCCGGTGCCGCGTTGCTCTCCCAGCCCGCGCAGGATTGGGCGCTGGCGCTGGCCGATTTCTGGAACGCCAATATCGAGAACTGGGCGACCGTCAGCGACACGCCGCTGGCGCGGCGCTTCGGCGTGCCCGGCTATTACCTTCGCGTGTCGCCGCCGGGGGTCGTGTCCGACCATCGCGCCAGTGCCATGGTCGTGCCGATCCGCAATCGCGCCGACGGTGGCGGCGCCTTGCGCGCCGACGAGCAGATTGGCACCGAATTCCTGCAGCTGGTGCGCTTTGGCCTGCGCCGTCCCGATGATCCGCTGATCCAGGGCTCGCTGCGGCTCGCCGACGCGTTGTTGCGGACGGAAACCCCGAACGGTCCGGTCTGGCATCGCTATATCGGCGACGGCTACGGCGAGCACGAGGACGGCAGGGCCTACGACGGCACCGGCATCGGCCGCGGCTGGCCGCTGCTGACCGGGGAGCGCGGCCATTTCGAGCTGTCCGCCGGCAATGACCCGCTGCCCTACCTCGCCGCGATGGCGGCGATGGCGAGCCCGGGCGGGATGCTCCCCGAACAGGTCTGGGATTCCGACCCGATCCCGACCCGCCGCCTGTTTCCCGGGCAGGCGAGCGGATCAGCGATGCCGCTCGCCTGGGCGCATGCCGAGTTCGTCAAGCTATTGGTATCGCGCCAACTCGGCCATCCGTTCGACCAGCCGCGCAGCGTGCGGCAACGGTATCAGGGCCGGCGTCCTATCGCGGAATATGCGTTCTGGTTTCCGCATGCCGCGATCGCCACGATGCCGGCGGGCGCCCGCCTCGCGATTGCCTTGCCCGAGCCCGCTATGCTGCATTGGGGGTTGGGCGGCTGGGCTCAAATCGTCGACGTGGCGACGAGTGACAGCGGGCTCGGTTTTCATGTCGCCGTGCTACCGACAACCGCCCTGGCGCCCGGCGGCCAGATCGATTTCACCTGGCGCCGGTGGGACTGCGGCGAGTGGCACGGCCGCGACTATCGCATCGATATCGTTCCCAATTAATGCCAACCGACAAGCGGTCGCCCGCTCGTTCGTTCCTGGCCGGCTTGGCCCACCATCCGCGCCCTCTCTACGCATTCCCCTGGATTGCAGGTGAATTGGCGTAAATGAGGGAGGCCCGCGGGCACTCCGATCGTGAACAGGTCTCCTCGACCGCGGCCTTCGGACCCGCCGGCGCCGCAGTCTGACACGCGAACGGTAGAGGGGCTGCCGCCCGCAGGCAATCCGGCGTGCCGACCAAGGGCGGACCTGATTGTGGGAGGGATTGAGTGTTGGAGGCCCGATAACCGAGGGCGATCCCATAACTGGATCTTAACCAAAATTCTCCTTCATTTCGATGCGGCGGACGCGAAATCCGACTTCTGCCAATGGTCAATTCTACCTTGGTGATTGCAGCGACACGGTGAGTCCGAAAATTCGATATCGCAGACGCGCAATCATCACTGCAATAAAGGTAAATCTAAGATGAGCATAGAACGCGTCCTCGATACTCGGTCGGCTTTCCCCCCTTCGAGTCCAGCCCATCGTATCCCTTGCACAGTTGGTCGAGCGTTTAGAACGTTGGTCATTGCAATCTTCTTCGCGTCAGGGGCAGCGTCCCTGATACTGCAAGTCATCTGGTTCAAAGAATTGCAATTTGTATTGGGGAGTTCGACGCTGTCAGTAAGCATTACTGTCGCCAGTTTCTTCTTTGGGCTTTCGCTTGGCAGCGCCTTCGGGGGTCGCGTCGCCGATTTCGTTACTTGCCCGCTTAAAGTCTACGGGTTTTTGGAGTTGGCCCTTGCCCTAGTCTCGTTCGCCGTCACCACAATTCTATCGCGTTGGTCGACCTGGGCTCATTGGTTTCCGCTGATGCTCAATGTGGAGTCTTCGGCTCGGCTCCCCCTTAGTGTCTTGATATCATTTGCAACGCTATCGCTGCCGACGATTTTGATGGGCGCGACGCTGCCCTTTCTTGTGAAATTCCTGACTCGTTCGCAGGCCGAATTGGCCAATCAGGTCGGTCTTCTATACGGGTTCAACACATTGGGGGCTGCCGTTGGCACCTTGGGCGTCGGCTTCGTACTCATTGGACTGGTAGGCGTAACAGGGTCGAGCTTGTTGGCATCGGCTATGTACGCTTGCGTCGGCAGTTCCGGTTTGCTGGCCGCGCGCTACGAGCAGCGCTTGTCGGTGCAGGAACGCAAACAAGAAGGATTACAAAGCAATAATTCAAACCTTCGCGCTGCTACTTTAACGGTTTGGCTCTTTGCTTGCTCGGGGTTTGTCTCCATCGCATACGAAGTGGTCTGGTTTCGCTTTCTGACTAACATAAGCAGCTCTAGTGTTTATGCGTTCGCGGGGATGCTTAGCGTATATCTTTTTGGGCTGGTGATCGGGGCCCTGATATGTGCGAAATTACTTGCGCCACATAAGGACAGATTACTTAGATATTTTGCGATGAGTCAATTTGGCATTGCGGTTTCCGCTACACTCACCTTGGCCATACTCGGCAAGGCGGGAGTGTTTCACTCATTATTTTCTTCCGTCGTTTCGGCATTCGTTCCGACCCGGGCACAGATGCTGCTGGGCGACGATGTTTCGTTCTTCTTCACGTGCGGGCTGGCCCTGCTTTTGCCCACCACCCTCATCGGCGTCAGTTTTCCGCTCGCGAGTGAATTGACGGTGATGCGGACGAGCGTCCTGGGGCGCAGGGTTGGCGCGCTGTACGCCTTAAACACCATTGGCGGCGTATTGGGGTCTCTGACAGCGGGATTTGTTCTAATCCCCTGTCTTGGCAGTCAGGGGGCGCTGACAGTACTGATATTAA
>DASYOB010000112.1:0-2337 GCA_036008175.1 Allostellaceae bacterium | reverse complement strand
CTGGGTGATGCGCCCGACGCAGCCGACGCGGAACAGATGCGGCTTGTTCCTGTCCGGTCCGGCATGGACGGGATCGGGCTGGATCATGCCGATCAGGCGCAACCCGGAGCGCAGCGCGTCGTCGACCATCGCCAGATAGCGCGGCTCGAAAATGTTGAGCGGCATCTGCCCGCGCGGCAGCAGCAGCGCTCCCGGCAGCGGGAATATCGCGATCACCCCGGGGAGGTCGTCAGGCCCCTTGTAGATCGCATTGATCGGCATGTCGCACTCCGCACGCGACCGAACGCGTTCCACCTCCGTTGCGGAAGGGACAGGCGGCTACGCGAACAGGATCGAGGACAGCCGCTTGCGGCCCTCGATCGTGGCTTCGTCGGTCGGACCCCACGCATCGAAGAACTGGACGAGCTGCTTGCGGGCGCCGTCGTCGTTCCATTTGCGGTCGCGCTTGACGATGTGGATCAGATGCTGCAGCGCCTCGCCGCGGCGGCTCTTGGCATTGAGCGCGAGCGCGAGATCGAAGCGCGCCTGATGATCGAGCGGATCGGCGGCGACCCTCTGTTCCAGCTCCGCAAGCGGGCCGACCGTCTTTGCCTGCTCGGCCAGGTCCAGCGCCGCGCGCGCGGCAACGACCGCCGCGTCGTTGGCCTTGGAGGCCGGCACCATGGCGAGAGTCTGCCGCGCCTGGTCGAGCGCACCGGTCTTGACGTAGGAGCGCGCGAGGCCCGCCAGCGCCTGGACGTTGCTGTTGTCCTCGGCGAGGAGCTGCGCATAGAGCGCCGCCGCTCCGGCGGCATCGCCCTCGGCCAGCGCCGCGTCCGCGGCCATGATCAAATCCTTGGCTTCGTCGCCGACGGCGCCCTTGGTGATGCGCTCCAGGAAGGCGACCACCTGGCTCTCCGGCAGCGCTCCCATGAAACCGTCGGCCGGCTGGCCGTTGACGAAGGCGATCACGGCGGGGATCGATTGGATGCCCATCTGGCCGGGGATCGCCGGATGGTCGTCGATGTTCATCTTGACGAGCTTCACCTTGCCCTTGGCGGCGCGCACCACCTTCTCGAGCACCGGGGTGAGCTGCCGGCACGGGCCGCACCAGGGCGCCCAGAAATCGACCAGCACCGGCTGGTGCTTCGATTCCTCGATCACGTCCCGCACGAAGGCCTGGGTCGTCGTGTCCTTGACGAAACTGTCTGCGGCTGCGGCCGCGGTCGGAGCCTGCTGCAACATCTCTTTGCTGCGCCTTACCTTTCGGCCGGGAGCCGGCCGCAATCTGCCCTGATCGCCTTCAATGGATAGGCTATCCGCCTGATTAGATGGGAAGAAGCCGGCGGAATGCAATCGCGGTTTCAGTCTGGCCCGCCGGCGAGCGGCACGATTCGCGGCTTGTGCCCGGTCGCTTCGAGAAACGCGATCAGCCCGTCGCGCGAGATCGTGGTCGTCCCGGTGTTCACCAGCGGGTGAAAATGGAGCAGGTCGTGCGCGGTCAGCGCCGCATCGAGAATAACCGTCACCCGGCGGTCCTGGTCGTTGATGACGGCGAACGGGGTGACCGAACCGGGCTCGACGCCGAGGAGTTCGCGCATGAGTTCCGCCGCGCCGAAGGAGAACCGCCCCGACGCGCCGAGGCGCCGGTGCAGCGATTTGAGCTCGATCGCCGTGTCCTCCTGCGCCACCACGAGGAATGCCGTGCCCTTCTTGTCGCGCAGGAACAGGTTCTTGGTGTGTCCGCCGCTGGCCTTCCCGCGCGCGGCGCGCGCTTCCTCGACCGTGAAGACCGCCGGATGGGTGACGGTCTGGTGCGCGATGCCGAGACTGTCCAGATAGGCGAAAAGGTCGTCCGGTGAGGCAGGCATCGGGGGCTTCATAGGTCCCGCTGGCCCGGCTTGCCAAGCTCCGCCCTCCTAAACGCACGGCGCTTTTCTTGCCCGGACGCGCCCCGGCGGCCCTGGCCGGCAGAAAACCCAGCCAGGTCAGGGTATTACGTCGGGCTGGCGAGCCCGCAAAATTTCTTGTCACAGTGCGCAGGCGAGCCTGCACTAAAGAAACAGGAGATGCGAATGGCGCAGAACGAGAAGGAAGCTCAGCGGCCCGACGCGAATGGTCTCGCCCGCGCCGCGATCGGCGGCGATCAGGCCGCGCTCCTTAAGCTTGTCGAGCTCCTGCGCGACGATGTCTATCGCCTCGCCAAGCGCATGCTTGGCCATCCCGCCGACGCCGAGGATGCGGCGCAGGAGGCGCTGATTCAGATCGTGACCAGCCTCTCCTCGTTCCGCGGCGAGAGCTCGGTGCGCACCTGGGCGTTTCGCATCGCAAGCCGCCACTACATGCGCTTTCGCGTCG
>DASYOB010000111.1:0-47420 GCA_036008175.1 Allostellaceae bacterium | reverse complement strand
GTTGGGGTTGGCTTTGAGATCGAGGATTTCGGCCTGCAGCAGGATCGCTTCCTCGAGCTTGTCGAGATTGGTCTTCTTGATCGCCGAAACCTCGACGTCGAGCACGTCGCCGCCCATGCGCTCGACCACGATCTCGTGCTGGAGCAATTCCTGCCGCACCTTCTCGGGATTGGCGTCGGGCCGGTCGATCTTGTTGATCGCGATGATCATCGGCGCGCCCGCCGCCTTGGCATGGCGCAGCGCCTCGACCGTCTGTTCCTTGATGCCGTCATCGGCCGCGACTACGAGCACGACGATGTCGGTGACATGCGCGCCGCGCGCCCGCATCGCGGTGAAAGCCTGGTGACCCGGCGTGTCGATGAAGGTGATGCGCTGTCCGCCTTTCAAGACAACCTGATAGGCGCCGATGTGCTGGGTGATGCCGCCCGCCTCGCCGCCGGCGACGTCGGTTTCGCGCAGCGCGTCGAGCAGCGAGGTCTTGCCGTGATCGACATGGCCCATCACGGTCACGACCGGGGCGCGCGGGGCGAGGTTGTCGGGCTCGTCGACCTCGCCGCGCAGGCCGATCTCGACGTCGGATTCGGCGACCCGGCGCAGCCGGTGGCCGAACTCGGTGACGATCAGCTCGGCGGTGTCGGCATCGATCACCTGGTTGATCGTCGCCATGACGCCCATGCGCATCAGCGACTTGATCACATCGGCGGCGCGCTCGGCCATGCGATTAGCCAGCTCCTGGATCGTGATCGTCTCAGGGATGACCACATCGCGGACGATCTTCGTCTGCTCCACCTGATGCATGCGCTGACGTTCGCGCTCGCGCGCCCGGCGCACCGAGGCGAGGCTGCGCATGCGCTCGCCGGCATCGTCGTTGAGCGCCCGGGTGACGGTCAGCTTGCCGGTTCGGCGGCGCTGCTCGTCGCGCCGCACCGGCGCGGCAGGTCGCTTGGCCTCGACCCGTCGTCCCGGACGAGCCGGCGATTCTTCCTCTTCCTCAGCCGGCATCGCGACCTTGCCGGCGGCGGCAAGCGCGGCGACCTTGGCGGCGGCGGCCTTGCCGGCGCGTTCGGCGACCTCGCGGCGCGACTCTTCCTCGCGGCGCCGCGTTTCTTCTTCCACAGACCGCTTGCGCGCGTCCTCGTCGGCGCGCTGGCGTGATTCTTCCTCCTCGGCGCGGCGGCGCGCTTCCTCTTCGACGCGCAGGCGCGCCTCTTGCGCCGACCGCTCCTCTTCCTGGCGTCGGAGACCTTCCTCCACCAGCGCCGCACGGCGGCGCGACTCCACATCGGCCTTACGCGCATCCTGCAGCGCGCGCACCCGCGTCGCGTGCTCCTCGGCGGTAAGCGTGCGCGGCGTCCCGCCAAGCCGCCGTGCCGGCTCGGCCGTAGCCGGAGCCTCGGGCGCCGCCGGCTGGGCTCGCGCCACAACCGGCGCCGGTTCGGGACGGTTCGGCTCGGGCGCAGTGCCCGGCGTGACGACGCGCTTTTTGCGTACTTCGACGGTTACCTGCTTGGAGCGGCCGTGCGAGAAGCTCTGGCGCACCTGACCAGTCTCGACCGGTCTACGCAGGCCGAGGGTTCCACCGGAACGCAGGGTCAGAGGCCGCTTCTGCTCTTGCTCGTTCGTTTCAGTCATGCGCGTCGCTACCACCACCCTCAAATACCGGCCCCGCCGGCGCCAAATTCATCCCGCAAACGACTGCCGCGTTGGCGCGCAAGCCGGCGAGCCGCAGCAGATCCAGTCGCAGCCGCTCACACAGCGGACCGCCGCCAACCGCCGCGTGCACGATGCGCTCGCGGCCGAACGCCCCGCCCAGCTCCGCCGCGGTCAGCACGCTTGCCGACGCCAACTCGCGCCCCAACGCGCCGAGCTTTCGGCGGCCAGCCTCCGCGCCATCAAGCGCAAACAGAAGCATCGCCGCTCTGCCTCGACGAACCGCGTCGCCGACCCGGTCGAACCCGGCCGCAGCCAATCCGGCCCGGCGGGCAAAACCAAGCGCGTCAACCGACCGCCGCGCCAGCAGGGCCTCGATGCGGTCGGCAAGATCCGCCGGCACGGAAACGGGCTGCCGCGCCGCACGGGCAAAAAGCCGCTTCGCCACCGCCCGCTCCACTATATCGCGGCGCGGCGTCAACCACAAACCTCGTCCGGGCAGCCGCGCCTCGACATCCGGCACCAACACGCCTTCAGGACCAATGACGAAGCGAAGCAAAGCGCGGCGCTCACCCATCCCACCGGTCACGATGCAGCGGCGCTGCGGCGAATTTGCGGCGGCCGTTTTCTCGTCGGTTTTCAGCGGAACCGCCTGCGCGATGTTCGTCGCGCTACTCCTTTTCTGCTCCCGCCGGTGCGGCCTCGGCTTCCTCTTCGAACCAATGCGCCCGCGCGGCCATGATCATCGCGTTCGCCTCATCGAGCTCCAGCTTGGCGCCGCCCTTGTCCGATGCCGCCAGCATCTCGACCAGCTCGTCGCCCGCAAGCCCGGCGAAATCGTCAAGCGTCTTGACCCCGTTCTCGCCGAGCGTCACCAACATTCCGGGGGTAAGGCCCTCAACAGCTATCAGATCGTCCGCGACAGCGAGCGCGCGGTAGCGCTCCTCGTATTCGTGGTCGCGGCGCTCGAGCGCCTGCCGCGCCCGCTCCTGCAGCTCGCCCGCGACATCCACGTCGAAACCCTCGATCTCGGCGAGCTCCTCGACCGGCACGAAGGCGACCTCCTCGAGCGAGCCGAACCCTTCGGTCACCAGCAGATGGGCGATGACGTCGTCGATGTCGAGCGCGTCGATGAACATCTGGCTGCGGGTGCGGAATTCTTCGGTGCGCCGCTCGGATTCTTCGGCTTCGGTCAGGATGTCGATGTCCCATCCGGTCAGCTGCGAGGCGAGCCGGACGTTCTGCCCGCGCCGGCCGATCGCCAGGCTCAGCTGGTCGTCGGGCACGACGACCTCGATGCGCCGCTGCTCCTCGTCCATGACTACCTTGCTGACCTCGGCCGGGGCGAGCCCGTTGACGACAAAGGTGGCGGGATCCGACGACCACGGGATGATGTCGATCTTCTCGCCCTGCAATTCGCCGACCACGGCCTGCACGCGGCTGCCGCGCATGCCGACGCAGGCGCCGACCGGGTCGATGCCGCTGTCGCGCGAGATAACGGCGATCTTGGCGCGGCTGCCCGGGTCGCGCGCCACCGCCTTGATCTCGATGATGCCGTCATAGATTTCCGGCACCTCCTGCGCGAACAGCTTGGCCATGAATTGCGGATGGGTGCGCGACAGGAAGATCTGCGGTCCGCGGGTCTCTTCGCGGACATCGTAGATGTAGGAGCGCACGCGCTCGCCCTGGCGAAAGCTTTCGCGCGGCAGCAGCTCGTCCCGGCGCAGCATCGCTTCGGCGCGGCCAAGATCGACGACGACGTTGCCGAATTCGACCCGCTTGACGAGGCCGTTGACGATCTCGCCGACGCGGTCCTTGAACTCCAGAAACTGCCGCTGACGCTCGGCGTCGCGCACCTTCTGGACAATCACCTGCTTCGCGGTCTGCGCCGCGATCCGGCCGAAATCGATCGGCGGCAGCGGGTCGGTGATAAAATCGCCGATCTCGGCCTCGGCGTTAAGCCGCTTCGCCGCTTCGAGCGGGATCTGCGTCGCCTCGTTCTCGACCGGCTCGGCCACCTCGCGGAAGCGCAATAGGCGGATCTCCCCGGTGCGACGGTCGATCTCCGCCCGGATGTCGTATTCCTGGCCGTATTTGGAGCGGCCGGCCTTTTGGATGGCCTGCTCCATCGCCTCGAGCACCTCGTCCTTGTCGATGCCCTTGTCGCGAGCAACCGTATCGGCAACCTGCAACAGCTCGGGGCGGGCGTAGGCGGCAGTCGTTTCCATGGTCTATCCGTGGGTCAATGTGTCGGTGAAGAGGCGCCGGAGGCTCTTGCGCCGGGTGGTAGAGCCTTACCCTGCGCCACGGCGATCAGCTCATCGTTGAGAACGAGCTTTGCCCGCTGGATTGTCTCGAACGGCAGGACCACCTCGCCAGCCTCGGCGAGCAGCCGCGCACCTGATGCGGTGCGACCGAGCAGGCGCCCGCGGAAGCGCTTGCGGCCGTCGAGCGGCTGGGCCAGCTCGACCTTGGCCTCGAACCCGGCGAAGCGCTCGTAATCCTCGGGACGAACCAGCGGGCGATCGATCCCGGGCGAGCTGACTTCTAGCGTATAGGCGCCGGCGATCGGGTCGGCGACATCAAGCAGCGCCGAGACGCTGCGGCTGATCTCGGCGCAATCGTCCACAGTCATCGGCGCCTCGTCGGCGCGTTCCGCCATGATCTGCAGGGTCGCCCCGCGCGCGCCGATAAAGGTGATGCGCACCACGCGATAGCCCATCGCCTCAAGCGAGGGCTCGATGATGCGCGCAATCTCGTGTGTGTCGATCGGCAATCGATTCTTTTCCACAAGGAGGAAGACACAAACAAAAAGTGGGCCGTCGGGCCCACTCCGCAAGCTGGCCCGCAAGACAAGACACTGTCTCGGACCCTATGGGACGTTTTGCGCCATATATAGGCAAAACGGCGCCCCTGGCAAGGCCGCTGCAACACTCCCGGTCAACGGCGAAAGCGCCGTCGAAAGCGCAGAAAGCCGAGGCCGCGGCGGGTTGGTGGGGGCGCGCGCTTCACGGACGGATGTCGATTGGCGTCCCGTCGGCGACGGCGTCCCAAATCTTGACGATGGCGGTATTGCCGACCGAAATGCACCCTGCGGTCCAATCGCGGTACCATTGGGGCGGATCGTAGGGGCCGTAGTCGCGCGGCAGGCCGTGAATGAAGATCGCCCCGCCCGGGTCGGCATGCCTCGCCTGGGCCCGCTCGCGGTCCGCGTCGTCAGGATAGGAGATGTGAAGTTCGCGCGTGTACCGCGTGTCCATCGATCGCCAATCGATGCGGTACACGCCTTCGGGCGTGCGCCCATCGCCCTCTCGTTGCTTCGGACCGAACGGGTCGGAACCGAGCGCGATCGGGAACGTCTCGAAGACCGCGCCATCGTGCAACAACTCGAGGATGCGTTGGCTCTTCCGTACGACGATCCGGTCCGCCAGCAGCGGTTCTGCGGGTGCCGGTTGGGCGGCCGCCGGGGGCTGGCTCGACGGCGGACCGCCGAACAGGACGGCAAGCATGCCGGAAATCGTCTCGCAGCCGCCGAGCAGCAGCAATGGCGAGATGGCAAACACAAGCGAAACTGCGCGAAAGATCGGATGACGCATCGGGGCTTGGCTGGCGAGTTACGAGCTAAAGTTGAATTCCAAGGATCGGCCCTCAGCAGGTCGCCGCAGCCGTCTCGCGAAACGCAGAAAGACGGGGGTGCGGCCGGCGGCGACGGCCTTGGCTTCGTAGCGGGTCGGCGGCCAGTCGGACGGCCGCTCGCGCCAGTCCGCCGGGCGGCGGGCAAGCCAGACAAAACCGGGGTGCGCGGTTACGTGCTCGATCATCCAGGCAAGATAATCGGGGTCGTCAGTGGCGAGGCGCAACTCGCTTTCCTCGGGCATGATCTCGGCGAGGCGCTCGAGCGTCGGCGGGGCGACGAGTCGGCGCTTGTGATGCCGCTGCTTTGGCCAGGGATCGGGAAACAGGATGAACACCCGCCCAACAGAAGCAGGTTCAAGGGCATCGAGCAGCAGCCGCGCATCGTCGGTGAACAGCCGGATATTACCGAGACCGCGCCGATCGATCTCGCCGAGCAGCCTGGCGACGCCGTTTTCGAACACCTCGCAGCCGATAAAGCCGATATCGGGATGCCCTGCGGCCTGCTCGGCAAGGTGCTCGCCGCCGCCGAAGCCGATTTCGAGCCAGACCGCAGAGACCGGGGCGGAAAAAAGCGCCGTCGGGTCAAGCCGACCCCGCTGCGGCAGCGAAATCGCCAACCGTGGCAGCAGCGTTTCGGCGAGTTGGCGTTGGCCGGGGCGCAACGGCCGGCCGCGCCGGCGCCCATATAGGCGGCGTCGCTGCTGTGTCGCCTCGGTCAAAGAGCGTCGAGGGCCTGCTCAGAACGCGCGGCGCAGTTCGTCCACCAGGTCGAGCCGCTCCCAGGAGAAGCCGCCATCGGGCTCCGGCGGGCGGCCGAAATGGCCGTAGGCCGCGGTGCGCGCATAGATCGGCTTATTGAGGCCGAGATGCGTGCGGATGCCGCGCGGCGACAAATCCATCAATTCCTGCAGCACGCGCGACAGCTTTTCCTCGTCGACCCGGCCGGTGCCGTCGGTTTCAACATAGACCGACAGCGGCTTCGGCATGCCGATCGCGTAGGCGACCTGGATGGTGCAACGCTCGGCAAGCCTCGCCGCGACGACATTCTTCGCCAAATAACGCGCGGCATAGGCGGCCGAGCGGTCGACTTTGGTCGGGTCCTTACCGGAAAACGCGCCGCCGCCATGCGGCGCGGCGCCGCCATAGGTATCGACGATGATCTTGCGGCCGGTCAGGCCGGCGTCGCCGTCCGGCCCGCCGATCACGAAGCGCCCGGTTGGGTTGACGTAGAAATGCGCCTCGTCGCACATCCAGCCCTGCGGCAGCACGTTGACGACGTGCGGGCGCACGATCTCGCGCACCTCGTCCTGGTCGATACTATCGGAATGCTGCGCCGAGACGAGGACCGCGGTCGCGCGCACCGGCTTGCCGTTGACATATTGCAGCGTGACCTGGCTTTTGGCGTCCGGTCCGAGCAGCGGCGCGGCACCGGAATGCCGCGCCTCTGCCAGTGAGCGCAGGATCGCATGCGCGTAATAGATCGGCGCCGGCATCAGCTCGGGCGTCTCAGCGCAGGCGAAGCCGAACATCATGCCCTGATCGCCAGCGCCCTCGTCCTTGTTGCCGGCGGCATCGACGCCCTGCGCGATGTCGCTCGACTGGCCATGAATATGGCAGTCGACCTGCGCCCGCTGCCAATGAAACCCTTCCTGCTCGTAGCCAATGTCGCGGATAGCGTGGCGCGCCACGTCGATCAGCATCTCTTCGCTGATCGAAGCTGGCCCGCGGACCTCGCCGGCGAGTACGATGCGGTTGGTCGTCGCCAGCGTTTCGACGCCGCAGCGCGCTTCCGGCTCGGCGGCGAGATAGGTGTCCACAATCGCATCGGAAATGCGATCGCACACCTTGTCGGGGTGCCCTTCGGACACCGACTCGCTGGTAAAAACAAAATTTTGCTTGGGCAAAGCCTACTCTCCCGTCATGAGCAAATACGCGGCATCGGCGCGCCGCGGGTAAATCGAGGCCCAGGAGCCGTGCCCCTCGTTCACGGCGACCCGTTGTCGAGTGTCGTGTCGCAAGCGTCAAGTGTGATGTTATCGCCGAGGGCGCTTGCTCGCCCGCCTCCGAGGGCCGCTTGGCGGGTTTTCGCCCTCCGCCGCCAAGGCTCTGGCAAGCTCGAACAAGCGCCGCCGCACCGCGGAGTCCGCAATTGCGTAGTAGGCCTCGACGAGCTCGATCGTCTCGCGTTTGCGCAAGGGATCGGCGTCGAACGCCGCGGCGGGCGGCTCGGCAAAGCCGCCGGGCATCGCCGGCGCCCGCACCGGGTCAACATCGCTGTAAAAGAACTCGATCGGGACATCCAACACTCGCCCCAGATAATAGAGCCGGCTTGACCCAATCCGATTTGCGCCACGTTCGTATTTTTGCACCTGTTGAAAGGTGAGGCCGATTGACGCCCCAAGTTGCTCTTGGCTCATGCTGAGCATCAACCGGCGCAACCGCACACGCGAGCCGACATGCACGTCGATAGGGTGCGGCGTTTCCGATCTGCGGCGCCCCGGCCGCCGCAACTTTCCCGTGGAAGCCATACCACGCCCGCGATGAGAGAGAGCGAGCGTGATACTGCATACAATAGTATGCGGTCAACCAACGATGGCAACCTATGATAGGCGGTTCACCTACTAGAAATCGCTCGCCATCTCGATACTTCGCGTGTTGCGGGGACTGCCATGTTCATCGCCAGCGGCGCAGGCCCGGCACGAGGCCGAGGATCAGCATCGCCAGAAAAATCCAATCGCCAGCGCGGGCATACGGGGTCTGCGAGACGGCCGCGGGCAGCATCGCATCGAGATACCCAACCGTGTCGAGATCCATGCCCGCGAGCACCCGGCCGGCAGCATCGACGACGCCGCTGATCCCGTTATTCGCTGCGCGGACCAGCGGCAAGCCCTCCTCGACCGCTCGCGTGCGGGCGATCGCGAAGTGCTGGTATGGACCGGAGCTGTGCCCGTACCAGGCATCATTGGTCGCGTTGAGGATCCAGCCGGGGCGTTCATCTTCGTCGACGATGGTGCTAGGAAAAATCGCCTCGAAGCAGATGATCGGCGCAAAGGCGGGCAAACCCGGGAGGACAAGCGTGCGCGGCCCAGGACCGGCGCTGAGATCGATCGCGCCGGGGGTGATCTTCTTGATCGGGAGCACGTCGCTGAAGGGGACATACTCGCCAAACGGGACCAGATGCGCTTTGTCGTACGCGGCGCGGATCTTCCCCTGAGCATCGATCGCCTCGATGCTGTTCCACACCTGACTGATCGCACCCGGCGGCGGATTGCCCCGCAGCGCGCCGGTTATCAGGTAGCCGTTCTTTGGCACGATCGCAGCCAACGCCGCGCGGCGTGCCTCATCGCGTTCGAGCAGAAACGGCGACGCCGCTTCGGGCCAGATGATCGCGCCGAGCGAGTGGTCCGAGGGCGCGCCGCTCAGTTTTAGCAGCCGCTCGAAATTCGCCTCGGCGGCGGTTGCGTCCCACTTCATCTTCTCCGAGATCGAGGGCTGAACGAGGCGCAGCCAAATCCCCGTCGACTCCGGCGGCAACAGATGGAGGCGGACCGCGCCTGCTACTGCGGGCACCAGGATCAGCAGCGCCGCGGTGATCACCGGCGCGGCCCGCCGCATCGCGGGCTCAGGCCGCAGCGACGGCATCCCCATCAGGGCGGGAAGCGCCGCGGCGAGAACCGTCAGCAAGCTCACCCCGTAGATGCCGACCCAGGCTGCGGTTTGCAGCATGGCAAGCGCTCCGGGAAACCCGCCGGACCAGACGTATCCGACGAGGTTCCAGGGCAGTCCCGTCAGTACGTGCCCGCGCGCCCATTCGGCCGCGCTCCACGCGACCGCGAACAGGCAGATGCGCGCACTCGCCGACAACCGCAGCCGAGACGTGCAGAGCGCGGTGACCAGCAATGCTCCGGCCGGAAAGAACGCCAGCACCGCCGGCAAACCGAGAACGGCAAAGGGCAATGCCCACCAGAACCGGGCGATGTCGACGAACAGTGCGGCGGCGATCCAATAGAGGCCGGCAACAAAAAAGCCGAGCCCGAAGATGTAGCCGAGCCGCGCTGACGCCCATGGTCCGACGCTGCCCTCGTCGAGCCACAGCAGTAAGGGAAACGCAACAAAGATCAGCGGCGTCAGATCGAATGGCGGCAGCGCGCCGGCGAGCAATACGCCGAGCAGAAGGGCGGTCAGGTAGCGGCGCCAGCCCGACAGCCCAGCGAGGGCCTGCGCCAAGCGGCACAGCGGGGTTTCCATCCGCGCGCCGGGCTGCGCGCGCAAGGTCGAGGTCTCAGGCACTTGCGGCCCCTTTGCCGGCGCCAGAAGGCAGCCCGCGCACGCGCAGCCGCTTGACCCGGCGCGGATCGGCATCGAGCACCTCGAATTCGATGCCATCGGGATGAATGATGATCTCCCCGCGTTTCGGCACCCGGCCGGCGAGCGTAAATACGAGCCCGCCCAGCGTATCGATGGCCTCCTCGTCGCCGGCGCGACGTAACCGGGCGCCGTGCTGCTCCTCGAGCGCCTCGATCGGTATCCGCGCATCCGCGATCAGCGTGCCGTCGGGCCGCTCGATCAGGGTTGGCGTCTCGGGAACGTCATGCTCGTCCTCGATCTCGCCGACGATCTCCTCGATCAAATCTTCGATCGTCACCAACCCGTCGATGCCGCCGAACTCGTCGACCACCACGGCGATATGCGTGCGCGCCTGCCGCATCTGCACGAGGAGATCGAGGATCGGCACCGACGGCGCCACGAACAGCACCTTGCGCAACAGACGAGTGAGCTTGACCGGGCGATGGTCGGCGACGGGGGCCAGCACATCCTTCACGTGAATGAACCCGATCACGTCATCGAGCGTCTCGCGATAGACCGGGACGCGCGAATGGCCGTGCTCGACCATGCATTTGACGACTTCGTTAAAGGGCTGATCCACATCGAGCGCGACGATGTCGCCGCGCGGCACCATGACGTCGTCGGCGGTGCGGTCATGGCCCTTCAGGATGTTGCCGATCAACACCCGTTCCTGCGGCGTGATCGGGGCGGCCCCCTCGAGTTCGGCGGCGGCGACCAGCGCGTCGACCGTATCGCGCGGCCCGCGCTGGCGGCGCAATAGACGCAACAAGTTGCGCAGACGCGAACGCGACCCGTGACTCTCGGACTCGCCGTCGGGACGTGGCGGCTCGGTGTCGCTCATCGGCTGGAACGGTCCGGGTTTCTGTTCACATAGTATCGCGATAGGGATCCGGCACCCCCAACGCGGCCAATATCTCGACCTCGCATCCCTCCATCGCCTCGGCCTCGATCTCGCCTTCATGGTCGAAGCCGAGAAGGTGCAGCACGCCATGCACGACAAGATGCCGGAGATGATCGGCGAGCGGCTTGTGCTGCTGGTCCGCCTCGCGCCGCACCGTCTCGAAGGCAAGCACGACATCCCCGAGCAGGACGGGCGAACCCGGCGGCCGAGGTTCCACGAGGTCGGCGAGCGGAAAGGACAGCACGTTGGTCGGCCTGTCCTGGCCGCGATAGGCGTGGTTGAGGTGCCGCTGTTCGCGATCGTCGCTCAACCGGATACCGATAACCAGGCGCTGGTCCGTCAAAACCGACCTTCCCGCGAGAGCGTGAGCAAGCGCCACGCGGGCAGCCGCGGCGGCGATCGCTTCGGCGTCGCGACAGGCGCCGATCCATGCTGCACAGGGGCTCGCGACCTCGATTTCCAAGCCACGCACCGCCAACAAACCGTTCATCGCGGCTGCCCCGCCGCGGCTTCAGCCGGCAATGCCTCGTCGCCGCGCGCGGCCCGGTCGCGGGCCTCGTAGGCGCCGACAATGCGGGCGACCAGCGGGTGACGGACCACGTCCTTCTCGGTAAAGCGCACGATCCCGATGCTCTCGACGCCGCGCAGCGCTTCAAGCGCGTCAGCGAGGCCAGAGCGGGCGCCGGGCGGCAGATCCACCTGGGTCGGGTCGCCCGTCACCACCATGCGCGAGCCTTCGCCGAGCCGGGTCAGAAACATCTTCATCTGCACCGGCGTCGTGTTCTGCGCCTCGTCGAGGATGACAAAGGCATGCGACAGCGTGCGCCCGCGCATGAAAGCGATCGGCGCCACTTCGAGCTCGCCGCTGCCGAGCCGCTTGGCGAGCTGGTCGGCCGGCATCATGTCGTTCAGCGCATCGAAGATTGGCCGCAGATACGGATCGACCTTCTCGCGCAGATCGCCCGGCAGAAAGCCGAGCCTTTCGCCGGCCTCGACGGCCGGCCGTGACAGGATCACGCGCTCCACCCGACCGGCCATCAACAGGTCGATCGCAGCGGCGACGGCGAGATAGGTTTTGCCGGTTCCCGCCGGTCCCAGCCCGAACACCAGCTCGTTCTCGCGCATCGCCTTGACATAGGCGGCCTGGCCCGCCGAACGCGGCGCGATCCGCCGCTTGCGGGTACGGAACCCGGCGTCGTCGCGCCACAGGCTGAGGCTCTTGTCCTCGATCTCGGCCTGGGCCAGCCGCATCGCCGCGTCGACCGCGGCAACGTCGATCTCCTGACCGCGCTTCAGCCGCTCATAGAGGCGCGACAGCGCCAGCCGCGCGACTTCGGTGGCGGAAGCCGGGCCGGCGATCGCCAGCCGGTTGCCGCGCGAGACGAGCGAGACGCCGAGATGGCGCTCGATCCGGTCGAGATGCTGGTCGCGCTCGCCGTAAAGCAATGGCAACAGCAGATTGTCGTCGAATTCGAGCTGGGTGCGGCCAGCCGCGGCGGGATCGACAGCGATATCCGGCGCCGTTCCGCTCATGCGACGACCGCCTGCGCCGCGACCACGCCAGCGAGGCTGTTCGGCTGCGCCGCCTCTATCCGCACCGCGATGATATCGCCGATCCGGTCCTCGCGGAGTTCCGCATGGACGCTTTGCAGATAGGGGCTGCGGCCGACGAGTTGACCCGGATGACGGCCCGGTTTTTCGAACAGCACCGGCAGCACGCGCCCGACGCAGCTGTCATTAAAGGCGCGCTGCTGGTCGCTGAGCAGCTCCTGCAAAGCGGCGAGCCGCTCGGTTTTGACCGAGTCCGGGGTCTGGTCGGACGCAGTGGCAGCCGGCGTGCCGGGCCGCGGCGAATATTTGAACGAGAAAGCCTGCGCGAAGCCGATCTCGCGCACGAGGCCGAGCGTCGCCTCGAAATCGACATCGCTCTCCCCGGGAAACCCGACAATAAAATCCGAGGACAAGGCGAGATCCGGGCGGGCGGCGCGCAGCCGCTCGACCGTGCGGCGGTATTGGTCGGCGCCGTGCCGCCGGTTCATCGCGGTCAGCACCCGATCGGAGCCGCTCTGCACCGGCAGATGCAGAAACGGCATCAACTCAGAGACGTCGCGATGCGCCGCGATCAGCCCGTCATCGACATCGCGCGGATGCGATGTGGTGTAGCGCAGGCGAGCGAGACCAGGCACGCGGGCGAGGGCGCGGATCAGGTCGCCAAGACCCCACTCCCCGCCTTCCGGCGCGGCGCCATGATAGGCGTTGACGTTCTGGCCGAGGAGGGTGATCTCGCGCGCGCCGGCGGCAGCGAGGCGACGGGCCTCTTCGATGATTTCCGCGGCCGGTCGCGAGTATTCCGCGCCGCGGGTATAGGGTACGACACAGAAGGTGCAGAACTTGTCGCAGCCCTCCTGGACGGTCAGAAAGGCGCTGCCCCCCGGCTCTGCGGCGCTTTCGGGCAGGTGGTCGAACTTGCTCTCGACCGGAAAGCTAGTATCGAGGATGCCTGCTCCCGCGGCACCCTCGGCGCGCGCCACCATCTCCGGCAGGCGGTGGTAAGTCTGCGGGCCGAAGACCAGGTCGACAAAGGGTGCCCGCCGCAGAATCTCGGCACCTTCGGCCTGCGCGACGCAGCCGGCGACCGCAATCAGCATCCGGCCGCCCTGGCGCGTGCGCGCCTGTTTCTGCCGGCGGATCGTACCGAGCTCGGAAAACACCTTCTCCGCCGCTTTTTCGCGAATGTGGCAGGTGTTCAGGATAACCAGATCGGCGTCCTCCACCGCCGCCGCCGAAGTGTAGCCGAGCGGTGTCATCAGATCGGCCATGCGCGCCGAATCGTAGACGTTCATCTGGCAGCCGTAGGTCTTGATGAACAGACGCTTGGTCATACGCACCCAGCGTAGCGGAAACCCAGCGGCATCATCCGAGCGCCGGCGCCGCGACATCGGTCGGGACGGGACGGCGCGGCGTCTCCTGCGCCGCTGTGGGCGGGGTCTGCCGGCGCCCGGTCAGCGCGGCCTCGAGCCCGGCGGCGACGCGCTCTTGGCAATACCGCGCCAGCAGCTTGCGCGAGCCGCATTCGGCAAGGGTCGTCGGCCGATGAAATTCGACGATGATCTCGACCTTGCCGAGACCCAGCATTCGCCACAGATGCGGCGCCAGCGCCATGCCGCCATACCAGGCGAACAGCGGCCGCAATACACGGCCGATCGGCATGCCGTCGAGGCGGGTGTACGCGATCGACACCGGCTGGACCGCGAGCGAGCTCGCCTCCGGGCGAGCGGCGACACCGAACAATGCGCTCTTGAACGGGAGGACGCGATTGCCGTCGCCGCTCGTGCCCTCGGGAAAGAGGATCAGTACATCTCTGGCGGCGAGGCGTTCGGCAATGGTGTCGCGTTGCTGCAGAGTGCTGCGGACCTGGCGATCGATAAAGACCGACCGCTGCAGCTTGGCCAGCAAGCCGAACAGCGGCCACCCCGCGACCTCGCTTTTGGCGACGAAAGATCCGGGGATCAGCGAGCCGAAGACGGTGATGTCGAGATAGGACACGTGATTGGCGGCGAACAGCACCGGGCGTGCGGCGCTCGGCTGACCGATCCGGCGCACCCTCAGCCCGAGGATGCGACAGCACCAGCGATGATAAAAACGCGGGAAGGTGCTGACCCACGGCCGTCGCAACACCAAGCCGACCACCTGCACCGGCATCAGCGGCACGGTCCAGCCAAGATACAGCGCGAGACGCCACAGCCGCAGCGTGGTCGAGCCCATCGGGGCTACGCTGCCCATGCGTCCTTCGATTTGCGCTCGTAATGGCGCAAATATTTCTCGGTGACGAGATCGGTCTTGACCACGATGCACACATCGGTGGTGTTGAACTGCTCGTCTATGACGGCGCCGTCGCCGACGAACCCGCCAAGCCGCAGATAACCTTTGATCAAGGGCGGCAGCGCCGTCAGTGTCCGCACCGGATCGAGCGCGCTCGGGTCGAGCCGGCGCATATCGACATAGCGCTCCGGCAGTGCCCGAGGCCGCAGCGCCGGCGGCGCCAGATGATGGAAGTAGAGATAGGAGAGCGGCACCGTCAGCGCGTTGGTGTCGGTGCCAGGCAGGCTGGCGCAGCCAAACATCACCGCGATGTCATAATGAAAGACATAGGCGGCGATCCCGCTCCATAGGAGCTGCATGACCGGCCGGTTGCGATACCCGGCATCGACGCACGAGCGGCCCAGCTCGAGAATTTCGCCGGGATAGGCGATCAGCGGCGCGATGTCGTATTCGGCAGCGGAGTAAAAAGAACCGAATCGTTCCGCCGCTTCCCTGCGGATCAGCCGATAGGTGCCGACGACGGACTCGGCGCCCTTTCCACGGGTATGATCGAGCACAAGCAGGTGATCGCAGATCTGGTCGTAGCCGTCGATATCGCGGCGGGCCTGCTCCATCCCTGCCAGTGGCCGCGCGCCCATCGTGTCGTAGAAGACGCGGTAACGCAGCGCCTGGGCCGCGTCGACATCGGCGGCGGTTTCCGCCAGTCTCACCTGTAACGGCCCGGAGACGAGATCAAGCACCTGGGCTGCAACCGGCGCGCGGCGAGGATGCAGCGCCGCAGCATTTTCGATCCCGACCGGCAGCGGTTCGGCCGCGGCGCCGGCGATCACGTGAGGCGGCTCCGGTCGCGGGATCGCTTGACCCGGCGAGATCGCGACGGATGGGAGGCAGGCGGCACGGCACTATGCCGGGCGCGAAGGTTCGGCATTATCCCCGACCTGCTTGTGGCTTGCCGCGGCGCGGCACGGCGTAAAGTTCTAGGCGGTGCCCGACCAGCTCGTAGCCGAGCTCGTCGGCGATAATCTCCTGCAGCTTTTCGATCTGCTCGTTGCGGAACTCGACAACGCGGCCGCTTTGCAGGTCGATCAGATGATCGTGATGGGCGCTCGGCATCTCCTCGTAGCGCGAGCGGCCGTCGCCGAAATCGTGCCGCGCCAGGATATTCGCCTCCTCGAACAGCCGCACCGTGCGATAGACGGTGGCGATGCTGATCCGCGGATCGATTTCGGTCGCCCGGCGATAGACCTGCTCGACATCGGGATGGTCGGCCGAGTCGGACAGCACGCGCGCAATGACGCGGCGCTGCTCGGTCATTTTCAGCCCCTTGTCGAAGCAAAGCTGCTCGAGGCGGGAGGGCACCTCGTCGGGATCCGAGCTCAGCATGTCGGATGCCACTATAGCGGAAGCCACCCGCTCAGCCTATGCCCCAAGCGGCCATCCGCCGGCAAGCGGACTCAACCGCGAGCGCGCCGCGCCCGCGTCCCGAGCCCAATCTCCTTCGCCAATTCGCTGCGTTGTTTCGCATAATTCGGCGCGACCATCGGGTATTCGGCCGGCAGACCCCAGCGTTCGCGATAGGCCTCGGGGGTCATGTTGTAGGCGGTCTTCAGGTGCCGCTTCAGCATTTTGAGCTTCTTGCCGTCTTCGAGGCAGACGATGTAGTCGGGCTGAATCGATTTCTTGACGCTGACCGCCGGCTGCGGCCGTGCCGCCGGCGCGGCTGGGGCGGTCCCGATATTGGCGAGCGAATTGTAGACTTGATTTATCAGTTGCGGCAGATCGCCTAGCCCTACCGTGTTGTTTGATACGTGCGCCGCCACGATTTCCGTGGTCAAGGCCAACAAATCGTTTGGTTGCTCTGTGTTGTCCATATCACTGGTCCCGCCGTCAGTCTGAAGAGCAAATATAAGTGGCAGCCGATGCCGGCGCAATACGGCCGGATGCCCAATTTATGCCGTCCAAGGCCGCTGCAGCAAGTTGCGGGGAGCGGGGACTGTAGCAATAGCAGAATAGAACGCAGCTCTTCGCTAGATTCCGGCGGCGCCTGGTTCGGCTCTTGTCATGCGTCGCAGAATCAATGCATCCGCCGATTCGGCAACCCGGCTGTAATAACGGGGTCGGCGGCCGACCGCCACGAAGCCGAGGCCGGCATAAAGCTGCCGCGCCGCCGCATTGTCGTCGGCGACCTCCAGAACGATCGAGGCGCCGCCGCGGCGCTCGGCTTCAGCGAACACCGCCTGCATCAGCGCGCTCCCGATGCCCTGTCGGCGCGATTCGGGGATGACACCCAGAGACAGGATCTCGCATTCGCCGCCGAGATCGCGGGCGAGCACAAAGCCAACCGGCAGGTCAGCTTGCCACGCGCAGAACCCGAACCCGCCCGACAACGCAAGGACGCGATCCAGGGCCGGCGCATCCCACGGCTCTTCGGGAAAGCAGGCGGAATGCAGCAGCGCCAGCGGGACCGCCGAACCGGCCCATATGGGGATGATTCGTAGGCTCATCGGCTAACCCCCGCGATGCCATGCGGCTTTGGCAGGGTCACGTCCGGCGGCCGGATGTACAGCGGGCGCACCGGCTCGCCCGGTGCAGATCGCGCCGCCTCAAGCGCGGCGGCGGCGACTCCAACTGCATCCGGGGCCGAATCGGGAACGACGTCGAAGCCGACCCGCTCTTCGAGCGCAGCGGCCGCCTCCCCCATAGCGTCTCCGGCAATTAACAACGGCGGCGAGCCGGCGAGCGCGCCGACCCAGTCGGCGAGCCGATCCGGCAGGACGGTCTGCGGCTGGGTGAGTGGCGCTATGGTATCCAGCACGAAAACCTGGACGTAGAGGTCGTCCCTGCGGCTGTCGAGCGCGACCAGCAGAAGCGTGCCATTCAGGCTGCGGACCCGGTTCTTGCGACGGAGCGCGTGCGCCACCGCGGCAAAGCCGGTCACTCCGATCAACCGCGCGCCGGTCGCCAGCGCAATGCCGCGCGCCGCGGCAAGCCCGACCCGAATCCCGGTGAACCCGCCGGGCCCGATCGCGGCGGCGACAATGTCCAGTTCACGGGGGGACAGCGCGGCCTCGGCCATTACCCGGTCCACCATCGGCATTAGCGCCTCTCCATGGCCGTGCCGGAGTTGTCGCGATTCGGTCGCCAATATCTTGCTGCCGCGGGCGATCGCGGTCGAGCAGCGGGAGCCGGCGGTCTCGATCGCGAGAAGGATCGGTTCGGGGCAAAGGGGCGCGCTGCCGTCCGATCCGCTCACAGAACCCGATTCGCTCACAGAATTTGGCACGCCTCGTCGACCGTCGGCCGGAGTTCGCTCGCTTCGGACTGCGCGTCGCCACCGTAACCGAGACTGCAGAGGAATGTCGCGACCGCCGTTCCCTCAGGGAAAAACTCGGTTTCGACCGCGGCGGCCTGGAAATCCCATATCGGGCGGCAGTCGAGGCCGAGCGAGCGAGCGGCCAAGATCAGATAGGCGCCCCGGAGCGCGCCGTCGCGCACCGCCAGCGCCCGTGGCCGCGCCGCCTCACCGGCAAGCGCGCCATTCGCGGCCGTGCCGATATCGCTGGCGAGGATTGCGGTAACCGGCGTTGCCCTCGACGCAGACCGATCATCAGGCGGCAATGCCGCGGCGAGCCGTCCCTTGGCCCCTTCCGAGCGGATGAACAGGATGCGGGCCGGCGTGCTTTCATCGCTCGTCGGGCCAAGCTTCACCAATTCCCAGACGGCGCGCAGCAGCGTGTCGCCGACCGGCCGGTCGAGCCAAACTCGGTGGCTGCGCGCGTCACGGAAGAGGGTATCGAGGGCCGCGTCGCTGACGATGCGATGCACGCCCCGATGCGTGCCTTTGGGCCGGCTGGCCGCGGCGGTTCTCGCCGGTCCGTTTTGCCTCGGAGCGCTCAGACCGCCCGCACCTCGACGACTTCGGGGATGTAATGGCGCAGCATGTTCTCGATGCCGGCCTTCAGGGTGGCGGTCGAGCTGGGACAGCCCGAGCACGAGCCCTGCATGTGCAGATAGACGACACCGTCCTCGAAATCGTGAAAGATGATGTCGCCGCCATCCATCGCCACGGCCGGCCGCACCCGGGTCTCCAGCAATTCCTTGATCTGCGAGACGACCTCGTCCTCTTCCCCGTCCGCCGACGTGGCCGGTTCGGCCGCATCGCCGACGACTACCGGGCGACCGGCGGTGAAATGCTCCATGATCGCGGCCAGCACCGCCGGCTTCAGCTGGTGCCAGTCGCTGTCGCCCTCTTTTGTGACGGTGACGAAATCGGCGCCGAGAAAGATGCCGGCGACCTCCGGCAATTCGAACAGGCGCTCGGCGAGCGGCGAGCGCGCAGCGGCGCGGCGATCGGTGAAATTGGCCGTGCCCGAGGGCATAACGGTGCAGCCGGGCAGGAATTTGAGGGTGGCCGGGTTCGGCGTCTGCTCGGTCTGAATGAACATCGGGGACTCCGCGGGCAGGACAAGGGAAGAAGATCCCTAAGAGCATTGGGATTTTGCCGCGCTGAATCAACCCCGCGCCGCCCCGCCTCGGCGTACTCGATTTATGGTTGCGGATGGGAACAAATCATGTACAATTAGTCCCGTGCCGCGCGTTGCGCGGCCCTGCCCGGTATGAAATAAGGAACGGAGCGCCGATCATGCAGAGCGCGTTGCGCCTTTTGGACAAGGACACGATGGACAAGCAGCGGGCTTTGGACGCGGCGCTTGGACAGATCGAGCGGGCCTTCGGCAAGGGCTCGATCATGAAGCTTGGCTCGCGCGAGGCGGCGTCCGAGGTCGATGTGATCTCGACCGGCTCATTGGGGCTCGACATCGCGCTCGGCATTGGCGGCTTGCCGCGCGGCCGGGTCGTCGAGATCTACGGCCCGGAGAGTTCGGGCAAGACCACCCTGGCGCTACACGTCATCGCCGAGGCGCAGAAAGGCGGCGGCACCTGCGCCTTCATCGACGCCGAGCACGCGCTCGACCCGGCTTACGCGAAAAAGCTCGGGGTCGATATCGACAATCTCTTGATCTCGCAGCCCGATGCCGGCGAGCAGGCGCTGGAGATCGCCGACACGCTGGTGCGCTCGGGCGCCATCGACGTGCTCGTCGTCGATTCGGTCGCCGCCTTGGTGCCGCGCGCCGAGCTCGAGGGCGAGATGGGCGACAGCCATATGGGGCTGCACGCCCGGCTGATGAGCCAGGCCCTGCGCAAGCTGACCGGGTCGATCTCGCGGTCGCGCGCCATGGTGATCTTCATCAACCAGATCCGGATGAAGATCGGCGTCATGTTCGGCAATCCCGAAACCACGACCGGCGGCAACGCGCTCAAATTCTACGCCTCGGTGCGGCTCGACATCCGCCGCATCGGCGCGATCAAGGACCACGATCAGGTGATCGGCAACCAGACCCGGGTCAAGGTGGTCAAGAACAAGATGGCGCCGCCGTTCAAGGTGGTCGATTTCGACATCATGTACGGCGAAGGCATCTCGAAACGCGGCGAATTGATCGATCTCGGCGTCCAGGCCGGGGTCGTCGAGAAATCCGGCGCCTGGTTCTCCTATGATGGCCAACGAATCGGGCAGGGTCGCGAAAACGCCAAGCTCTATCTGAAAGAGCATGCCGAGGCCGGCGAACTGATCGAGCGCGCGATCCGCGGCAATGCCGGGCTCGTCGCCGATGCGATGATGGCCTCGCCCGGCGATATCGCCGCCGAGGAATAGCTGAACACAGCTCAGTAGGCTCAGGCGAGCGCCGGGCTACGGCGGCGGGCGGTGCGCGTCGCGACGCCGAGGGCACGACCGAGCGCATCGAGCCGGCGCTGCACCGCCTCGCCCATAAAGAGGCTGCCGCTCGCCGGCAATTCCAGGACGATGCCATCGTCCTCGCGCCGCAGCCGTACCTGGTCGAGGAGACCGAGCGCGCCGCCGCAGAGCGTATAGGCGAGCCGCAAGGCCAATCCGAGGGCGCGGGCTTCGGCAGCGCCCAATTCGTCGAGCAGAGCCCGCGCGGGCGACGTAACCGGATCGCCCACGGTGCCGCCGTATCTGGCGTGCAGGACCAAGGCGATGAAGACGCGTTCGCGATGCGCAATCGCGCCGACCGGCATGCGCAGGCTGCGGATGAAAGCATGTTCGGCGCGGTAGTCCGGATGCTCGGTCCAGGCAATGTCGCTCAGCCAACAGGCGGCACGGTGCAACCGGTGGGTATGGCCGTCGAGGCCGGCAAAAACCGGCGCCGCCCATCGCTGCAGCCGATCCCCGTCGCTCTGCCAGCGGCTCTGGCTCGCGGCCATGCCGACGCAGGCGGCGATCAGCGGGTCGGCGCGGGCATCGGCCGACAACAGGCTGTAGGCGTAGCCTTCCCGCAGGCCATAGGCGGAAAAGACGATCCGATCCGGCCGGCCGGTGGCGAGCAGGCGGCGCAGAATAGCTGCGGCAAGGGGCACCAGCTCCATGCGCCGCCGGTTGATCGTCGTGATCCGCTCCAGCGAACGGCGCGACTGCCGGTCGATGATCTCGAGGAACGACTCCGCCGGCCGCCGCCGAATCGTGTACTGGTGGATGATGTGCAGCGGGTAGCCCGTCTGCTCCATGTGCAGCCGCGCGATCGCCCGCCAGGCGCCGCCGACCAGATAGAGCGCCCTGCCGCGCGCTTCGCGCAGCATCGGCACCCGCTCGATCGACCGATCGATCGCCTCGCCTATCGCCTTGCGGTTGTCGCCGAACTCGGCCAGGCGCAGCGGCCCGAGCGGCAGGCTGATCGCATCGCCGATCTCGGCATCGCCGACCCGCACCAGTTCGACGCTGCCGCCGCCAAGATCGCCAACGACCCCATCGGCCTCGGGAATCCCGGCGAGCACACCAGCTGCCGACAGCGCACCCTCCTCCGCGCCGCCGACAATGCGCACCGGCACGCCGCACTGGCGCTCGGCTTCGGCGACAAAGGCACGCCCGTCGCTCGCATCCCGCACCGCCGCGGTGGCCATGATCGCGACGTGGTCGACTTCGAGCGCCCGTGCCAGCGCGATGAAACGCTGCAGATTGGCAAGGGCGAGTTCGACGCCTTCCGGATTGAGCCGGCCGGTCGCGGCGATCCCGCGGCCCAGTGCGCACATGACCTTTTCGTTGAGGAGCGGCAGCAGGCTCGGCCCGAGCCGCTCGAAGACGACGAGCCGCAGCGAGTTGGACCCGACATCGATGACGGCGATCCGGCCAAGCGGCGCGCTGGCATTGCGGTCGGGCATCGGCGCGGGGATTGTCTCCGGGATTTCGTTCAGCCGGCCGCCAGCCGCGCCTTGCCGCGGCGCAGCGCCTTGCCGCGACCGGAGAGGCTCGGGTTGGTCATGAAATAGGTATGGGCAGAGAACCCTTCCTCCTCGACCGCTACCCGCGTGTACGTCCCGTCCGGCGCCAGGTTCCAGCTTTGCAGCGTATCGCGCAGATTGGCCACCATGATCTCGTCGAGGACCTGGCGATGAACGGTTACGTTCTCAATCGGGACCAGCGCCTCGACGCGGCCGTCGAAATTGCGCGTCATCCAATCCGCCGAGCTGATGAACACCAACGCCTGGTCGGAGGGCAGCTTGTTGCCATTGCCAAAGCAGACGATGCGGCCGTGTTCGAGAAAACGGCCGACGATGCTCTTGACCCGGATATTTTCCGACATGCCGGGTACGCCCGGCCGCAGGCAGCAGATGCCGCGAACGACAATGTCGATGCTGACCCCGGCCTGCGAGGCCTTGTACAGCTCGTCGATGATCGCCGGATCAACCAGTTGGTTGAGCTTGGCCCAGATCTGCGCAGGCCGGCCGGCCCGCGCATGGGCGATCTCGGCCTCGATCAGCTCGGCAAGGCGCGGGCGCAGCGTGATCGGGGCGACCGCGATCTTTTCGAGGCTGGCAGGCCGCGCATACCCGGTCATGAAGTTGAACAGCCGAGTCGCGTCCTGACATAGGGCCGGATCGCAGGTAAAGAACGACAGATCGGTGTAAACCTTGGCGGTGTAGGGATGATAGTTGCCGGTGCCGAAATGCACGTAGGACTGAAGCTCGCCACCCTCGCGCCGGACCACGAGCGCCACCTTGGCGTGCGTCTTCAACTGCAGGAAGCCATAGACGACCTGCACGCCGGCGCGCTCCAGCTCGTGCGCCCAGCGGATGTTGGCCTCCTCGTCGAAGCGCGCCTTCAATTCGATCATCGCCGTGACCGATTTCCCCGCTTCGGCCGCCTCGACCAATGCCCGGACGATCGGGCTGTCGTTGCTGGTGCGGTATAGCGTCTGCTTGATCGCCACAACGGCCGGGTCGCGCGCCGCCTGGCGCACAAACTGGACGACGACATCAAAGCTCTCATAGGGATGGTGGACGACGATGTCCTTCTGCCGGATGGCGGCGAAGCAATCGCCGCCATAGTCGCGAATGCGCTCCGGGAAGCGCGGGTTGTAGGGGGTAAAAACGAGATCGGGGCGCTCATCGGAGACGATCAGCTGCGAGGTGTCGTTGAGACCGAGGATGCCCTCGGTGGCGAAGACGTCGGACGGCGCAGCGTCGAGTTTTTCGATCAGGAAACGGCGCAGGTCGGTCGGCATCCGGGCGTCGACCGCGAGATGGATGACATGACCGCGCCGGCGCCGCTTCAGCGCTGTCTCGAACGTCCGCACGAGGTCTTCGGCTTCTTCTTCGAGCTCGACTTCGCTGTCGCGCAATACGCGAAAGACGCCCTGGGCGACGACGGCGAAGCCCGGAAACAGGTGGTCGAGAAACAGCGCGATCATCTGCTCGACCGGCAGGAAGCGGATCCGGTTGCCTGGCAGGCGAACAAAACGCGGGATCGAGGCCGGGATCAGGATCAGCGCCTGGAGCCGCACATTGTCGCTGACCCGCTCGAGCTGCAGCGCCAGGCCGAAGCCGCGGTTGGCGACAAACGGGAACGGATGCGCCGGGTCCATCGCCAGCGGGGTCAGCACCGGAAACACGTCGGCCATAAAGCGATGCTCGAGCCAGGTGCGGTCGCCCGGCTCAAGGTCGATCGGATCGATGACCGCGACTTCCGCCTCGGCGAGCTGGCGCCGCTGCGACAGCCAGATCTTCTGCTGGTCAGCCATCAGCGCACCGGCGCGCTGCTGGATCGCTTCCAGCTGCTGCGCCGGGGTCAGCCCGTCCTGGCTGACGGTCTTGATGCCGGCGAGATGCTGGCCCTTCAAGCCAGCCACCCGGACCATGTAGAACTCGTCGAGATTGCTGGCCGAGATCGACAGAAAGCGCAGCCGTTCCAACAACGGGTGGCGCTCGTTGCCGGATTCGGCGAGCACGCGCTCGTTGAAGGCGAGCCAGGACAGCTCGCGGTTGATAAAGCGCTCCGGCGACAATGGGTCGGCGGGACGCAGGTCGACAATTTGCGCGCTCGTGCTCAATTCGGGCCTCCCTGTCCCGCCTCTGACATGGCGGTGACGCGGGCGATCCTACAGCGCCACCGGGAGGCTGTCATGCGCCGCCCTCCGAATGCGTGACCGCCGCCGCGACTTGCGTGTAGAAAGCCGGCAGCGCGCCCAGGGAGGGAATGCAGATGATCCGTGCGGCAATCGTCGGGCTGGGCCGCTGGGGCCGCACGTTGGTCGGCGCGTTGGAAGGCAACAGCACGGCGATCCAGTTCACCGCCGGCCATACCCGCACCCGATCGAAGGCCGAGGCATTCTGCGCCGAGCACGGCATCGCGCTGAAAGACAGCCTCGGCGAAATCCTCGCCGATCCGGCTGTTGACGCGATGGTGTTCGCGACGCCGCACAGCGAGCACGGGCCGCAGGTAGAGCGCGCCGCCGCGGCCGGGAAACCCGTCTTCATGGAGAAGCCGTTCACCCTCGACCGCCGCAGCGCCGCCCGGGCGCTCGACGCGGTGGCGCGGGCGGGAGTGGTGCTCGGTGTCGCCTATCCGCGCCGCTTCCATCCCGGGATGCGCGAATTGAAGGCGCGCATCGACGACGGCCGCCTCGGCACGCCAGCGCATTGCTCGGCCGAGCAGAACGCCCCGGCCGGGCTGTTCATGGATCCCGCCTCTTGGCGCGCCGAGGCAAGCGAGGCGCCGGCCGGGGGCATGACCGCGCTCGGCGTCCACAACCTCGACGCGATCATTCACCTGTTCGGCCGCATCGACGAGGTCTATGCGACGAGCCTGCGCCGGGTCGTTGGTTACGATGCCGAGGATACGACGAGCGTCATGTTCGGCATGGCCAACGGCATGTCGGCGAATTTGGTGTGCTCGCTGGTGACCGCGGTGAGCTATCGGCTCGCGGTGTTCGGCAGCAAGGGCTGCGCCGAGCTGCTGACGCCGGAGCTCGATTTCCGCTTCAGCGGCACGCCCACGGCGATGCCGGCCGGACGCCACGCCGCCGCCGAGCCGGAGATCATCCAGAACCGGGGCTTCAACGCGCTGCTCGCCGAGCTGGAGGCCTTTGCCGCGGCGATCCGCGGCGACAAGCCGTACCCGATCGCGCCGGAGGAGGTATTGCACGGCGTCGCCGCCTTCGAGGCGATCGTCGCCTCGGCGGCAACCCATCAGCCGGTCAAGGTCGCGCGCGACTGAGCTTTGTAGGAAGGGAGGACGAATGCCCGTCACCGTACTTTTCCCGGAAGAGCGCCAGACGCCGGACGAACTCGAACGTGGCGTCTTCGGTCCCGACCTGCGCATCGTGAAGCGCGACACGAAGGCGCTGTCGGAGCTGTCCGACGCCGATTGCGCCGAGACCGACGGGCTGATGATCCTAGCCTTCCCGGTAACCGGCGCCGACCTCGAGCGCTTTCCCCGGCTACGCGCCATCGTCCGCATGGGGGTCGGCTACGACAAGCTCGACCGCGCGGCCGCCGCGGCGCGCAACATCCTGATCTGCAACGTCCCGGATTACGGCACGACCGAGGTCGCCGATCATGCGATCGCGCTGGCGCTGACCCTGCGGCGCGGCATCCTGCTGCATCACGAATTGCAGCGAAAGGACCCGCCGGCACCCTGGCGCTCGTTCCAGAACCCGATGATCCAGCGGCTCGGCACCCAGACCTTTGGCATCGTCGGGCTCGGCCGCATCGGCACCGCCGTGGCGCTGCGGGCGAAGGCATTCAATTTCAGGGTGGTGTTCTATGACCCGCACCTGCCCAACGGCGCCGAGCTGGCGCTCGGCATCGAACGCGCGCCGACCCTGGAGGACCTGCTGCGCCAGACCAATACCCTGTCGATCCACGCGCCGCTGACGCCGGAAACGCGCGGCCTGCTCCGCCGCGAGCAGCTGGCGCTGCTGCCGAAGGACGCCGTCGTGGTCAACGACGCCCGCGGCCCGATCCTAGACCTCGACGCACTCTACGATCTGATGCGCGACGGGCACATCGCCGCCGCCGGGCTCGATGTGCTGCCGCAGGAACCGCCGGTGGAGCCGATCCCGAAATTGCTCGCCGCCTATCGCGCAAAGGAGCCGTGGCTCGAAGGCCGGCTGGTGATCACGCCGCATTCGGCTTGGCTGACGCCGCATTCCTGGGAGGACACGAGAAGGAAATCGGCTGAGACAATGCGCGCTGCGCTGTTGACTAACCGGCCGCAGAACGTGATCACGCCGGAGATGTATTAGAACGACGCACTAGGCGACCGGCGATAGGCCGGCGAGGTGGGAGAAATGCACCGGCTGCACCTGCTGCGCCATGCGAAATCGAGCCGCGACGAAGACATCGAGGACAAGGAGCGGCCACTGAGCCGACGCGGCCGCGACAGCTCGCGCCGCATCGGCGAAACCCTAAAAGCCGGGATCGGCCCCATCGACCTGGTCCTGTGCTCGAGCGCGATGCGCACCCGCGAGACCGCCGAACTCGTTCTCGGCGGCTTCAAGCCGCGACCGCGCATCTTGTTCGAGGACGGCCTCTACCTCGCCGGGCCGAAGGCGCTGCTGCAGCGCCTGACGCAGCTCGACGAGAAGGCGGGCTCGGTGCTGGTCATCGGCCACAATCCGGGGCTGCACGAGCTGGCGATCGCACTGGCCGCGCCCGATTCGCCGGGCTATCGCGCTCTCGCCGGCGGCAAGTTTCCGACCGGAGCGCGGGCGAGCTTTGTCATCGACGGCGCCTGGGCGGCACTCGACCGTTCGCGGCACCAGATCGTCGATTACGTCACCCCGAAATCGCTGGGCGATGAGGACTGAGCGCCTAGTCTAGTTCATCGAGCGCCCGGCGGGCGAGGCCAAGGCCGACCGGGCGCCCGGCGCTGAGCGCGAGCCGATCAAGCCGCGCGGCGAGCACCGCCGCAGCGCCGAACGAGCGCTCCATGCGCGGCACGAGATAGGCGATCAGCCCCGGCGCGACGTGCAGCTGGCGATCGGCGAAATGCTTGACCAGGACTGCAGCGAGCAGACCGTCATCCGGCGGCCCGATGCCGACGGCATCCGCCGCGCGCAGCCGCGAGGCGAGGTCGGGCAGTGCGATCGGCCAGACCGCCGGCGCCTCGCGGGCGACCACCAGCAGGCTGGCGCCGCTCTCGTGGCAGCAGTTGAACAGGTGCAGCAGCGCCGGTTCGACGGCGCGATCGGCATCGTCAACGGCAACGCCGGGCGGCACCCCGAGGGCCGAGGGATCACATCCGGCGAGCGCGCCTCCAGTAATCAATGTGGCGGCGCTGCGCTTGCGCCAGAGCTGGGCGAGGTGGCTCTTGCCGCTGCCGGGGGGACCGTGCAGCACGAGCGCGCGGGCCGGCCAATCGGGCCAGCGCTCGATCGCTGCCAGCGCGGCGGCGTTGCAATCGGATTTGAGGAAATCGACGCGGCCGAGCGCGGGATCAAACGGCGGAAGATCGAGCGCGAGCTGGGTCATCCGCGCCGGGTCAGCCGCCCCACCGGCTCAATGGGCCGCGAGTTGTGGCCGGAATCGTAAAGCGCGCTCTGGCGATAGCGCAGCAAAGCAAAGCGGGCGAGGACCCCGATCACCGCCGCCGCCGGCACCGCGACGAGGATGCCAACAAAGCCACAGAGGGTGCCGCCGGCGAACAGGGCGAATATGACCCAGACCGGATGCAGATGGATACGGTCGCCGACCAGCTTCGGGGTCAGGATGTTGGACTCGACCAGTTGGCCGAAGACGAAGATGCCAATGACTTCCAGGATCGCGGTCCAGGTACCGTATTGCGAGGCGGCGAGGCTGACCGCGAGCAGGAACCCGGTGGTCACGCCGAGCATCGGGATGATCGCCAGGACCCCGATCAATACCCCGAGAGCCAGCGCCGACCCGATACCGGCTATGGTCAGGGCGATCCCGTAATAGACCGCCAGAATGAGACAGACGAGCGCCTGGCCGTGGACGAAGCCGACCAGCGTGTCGCTGACCGCGCGCGCCTGGCCGCGGATCGTGTCGAGCGACTGGCGCGGCAGCTGGGTGTCGATGTGCGCGACCATCTTGTCCCAGTCGCGCAGCAGGAAGAACAGCACGATCGGCGTCACTACCACGAGCGAGAGGACGTTGAGGATCGCGAAGCTGCTGGTGATCATTCCCTGCAACAGACCCACGAGCCAGACCACGGCTTCGCCGAGCTTGGCGCCGAGCAGATCGCGCAGCTTGCTCACATCCTCAGCCGGCAGCCGTTCCTGCAGCAGCTGGATCCACTGACCGAGCTGGTCCTGCAGCGAGCGCACCAAATTCGGCGCGCGAGTAATCAGCTGCATGATCTGCCCTTGGATCAGCGGCACCAGCGTCACCACGATCAAGGCGACGCCGAGCAGAAACAGGATCAGCACGAAAAGACTTGCAAGCGCGCGCGGCATGCCGAGCTCTTCGAGCCGGCCGACGAGCGGGGCCAGGATGTAGGCGATCGCCAAACCGGTGGCGAAAGGCAAGAGGATGCCTTGGACCAGGCCGAGCGCGAAAACGACGACGAGGAAGAGGCCAACCCAGAACAGGAGGCGATAGCCGCGGGCGCTCACAATGCCGGTTCCGCGCCGAGAAATATCCGCGCCCAGCGCGCCAGATAGGATAGGCCCGACCACACGGTCGTCGCCGCGGCGACATCGATCAGCACCGGCGTCACAACGCCGCCATCGGCGCCGAGTCCAAGCCGGGCCAGCACGAAAACCACCAATACGATCTGCACCGCGGTATTGACCTTGCTGATGAACAGCGGCTGGACCTGTTTCGGCGCGGCGGTCGCCTGGATCGACAGAAATCCGGCGACGATTAGGCTATCGCGCAGGACGACGAGCACCACCAGCCAAGCCGGCAGCACCCCGGCGACGCCAAGGCTGAGATACACGCCAGCGAGCAGCGCCTTGTCAGCAACCGGATCGAGCAGAGCGCCGAGCCGGGTGCGGAGATTGAAACGCTTGGCGATATAGCCGTCGAGAGCATCCGAGACGCCGGCCCCGACAAAGACCCAGAAAGCGGTGCCATAGCTGCCGTTGACGATCAGCCAGATCGCGAACGGAACGCACAACAGGCGGGCCAGCGTGATCAGGTTGGGCAGGTTCAGCTCGTGCCGCATCAGCAGCGCCTGCTGGCCAAGCGCTCGCGCCGCGGGCAGATCGGAGCCGGGGGTGATCTCGGGAACCATGGCGCGTATAGACCCGACAGCAGCGCTACTGCGCGGCAGGCGCGCCGGAGCGCGCCAGCCGCCAAGCCGGGTCCCCCTTGACCAGATCGAGGCTGACCCCGGCGAGGCTCGCCTTCAGCTGATCGATGCTGCCGAGATAGTCGATCGCGATGGTCGCCTCCTGCCGTGACAGCGCCACGAGAGCGACTTTGCGGATCGTCGGCATGCCGGCGAGTCGCTCGCGTATTTTCACCCAATCGTCGAGCCCGGTAATGGGCAGGATCGCGGTCAGGCTCCCCTGCTGATCGTAACGCGGAGCTGCCTCCTTCTTCCAACCGCCCTCGATATCGCCGGTGACCGCGGCAACCGCGCGCCGCAGGAAATCGCCCTGCGCCTCGCCGGGGTTGGCGGTCAGCGTCTCGGCATGGCTGTCGACCGCGCGGCCGGCACGATATCGGCGCACGGCGATGTCGATCCCGGAGGGCTGCTCGGCCGGGCCCTGTATCGTGGCCAGCGCGACGATGGCCTCGTCGCCGCCATTCTGCCGGGCGATTGCGGCGAGCGCTTCGGCGTCGCCGGCCCCCGCCTTGCCGGCATCGATCGCAGAGATATCGGCGATATCGCCCAGCGGAACCGCAAGCGACACAGGTCCGGTCACCGCCGGGCTTTCAACCCAAGCGTCGCGCCACGGGTTCGGATCGTCCCACAGCACCGCCGCGGTGCCGGATTGGTAGACCGGCAGGACGACGATCGGCTTGCCGCTGGCGCCGGCCTTGGCCGGCTCGTTGCCCGGTTGATCCGACATGGCGACGCCGGCATTTTTGAAGAGCCGCTGTACCTGCGCGGCGCGGAAATGGAAGGTGTAGTTAGCGAGATAGCGCACCGCCGACATCCGCTCGTTGGCGACCTCGAAACTGGCGACCAGGTCCGTGATCGTCTTGTCGTCGAGCTTCGCCAGCTTCGCGGCGCCGGTGCCGCCGGACAGGCGATCGGCAAGGGCGGCCAGGGCACGGCGTTGGCCGTCGATGCGGGCGGCCTCGCGGGCGTTGGCCGGGTTGTCGGCGGTGGCGTCGACCTTGACCGTCTCGGTATAAGGATCGGCATCCTGCGCCCGGCCTGGCATCGCCGACGCAATAACGAGCAGCAGACCGAGCGCGGCCGCTCCGGCGCGGCGCCATCCGCTCCGGCTGCCGGCGCCTCTGGGCGTCAGCGGCGAACCCATTGCAACCTCATTGCAAACTGGCCCCGATCCCGTATCTTCGCGGCCTCCGGACCGCCATGATGCGGTCATAGCGCAGTTTTTGCGAGGACGCCATCGACAGCCGGGTGCGCCAGTGCTCCTCGCGCCCACAGGGCGGCGAGGCGCGGGCGCCATGAAGCGGCTTAAACTTGGCGTGCTGATTTCCGGCCGCGGCTCGAATTTGCAGGCGCTGATCGATGCCGCTGACGATCCGACCTATCCGGCCGAGATCGGCCTCGTCATCAGCAACCGCCCGGAAGCGGCCGGGCTCGAACGCGCGGCGCGCGCCGGGATCGCGCATCAAGCGCTCGCCCACCCGAGCCGCGAGGCGTTTGCCGCAGCGGCTGACGAGGCGCTGTGCCGGCAGGGCGTCGGGCTGGTCGTGCTCGCCGGCTATATGCGCATTCTCGACACCGGCTTTGTCGAGGCCTGGCACGACCGTCTCGTCAATATCCACCCGTCGCTGCTGCCCGCCTTTCCCGGGTTGCACCCGCAGCGCCAGGCGCTCGCCGCCGGCGTGCGGTTTTCCGGCTGCACGGTGCATTTCGTGCGGGCGGCGGTCGATACCGGCCCGATCATTGGCCAGGCGGTTGTGCCGGTGCGCGACGACGACGACGAGGAACGGCTCGCCGCGCGCATTCTCGAAGCGGAGCACCGGCTCTACCCGTTGACCGTTCGCTGGTTTGCCGAAGGGCGGCTGCGCATTGTCGGCAACCGTGTCGCGATCGCCGGCGGCAGGCCGCCCGAGCGCGCACTCTTCAACCCGGAAGCGCTTGCCTCCCGCGGCGGTTAGGCTTTAGAGATCGGGCGGCGATGTCCAAACGTGCGAGGCGCACATGGCGGTAATGGATCCAGAACTCGAACGGCATCGCCGCACCTGGATCGGGTTCACCTGGTTCCTCAAGATCATGATCGTGCTGATCGTGCTGATCCTGTCGGGGATGGCGATCTTCCTGCTCTGATAATCCTGCCGGCCCATCGCGGTTCGATTTCGCGGCCAGCTAAATTTTTTGTCAGGGATGTCGAATCGCGCAGGGCTCGAACGTCATTGAGCCGGTGGCGCATGCCGCGCCGCCATAATCGATGATGGAGAGACCGCGATGAAATACATGCTGTTGATCTATGCCGACGAGGGCGCGTTTGAGGCCCTGCCCAAAGCCGAGGTCGAGCGGGGGATGGCCGCCTACCACGCCTACACGGAGGCACTGACGCAAGCCGGCGTCCGGGTCGCCAGCAATCGGCTGCAGCCGATTGCCTCGGCAACCACGGTGCGCGTCGCCAATGGCAAGACCAATGTGCTGAACGGGCCCTATGCCGAGACCCGCGAGCAGCTCGGCGGGTTTTACATGATCGAAGTGCCCGATCTCGACGCGGCATTGTCCTGGGCGGCGCGCTGTCCCGGCGCCAGCCACGGCGCGATCGAGGTCCGCCCGATCTGGGAAATGTAAAAACGGCCGACGCCGTGACGGAGGATGGCGCCAGCGAGGCGAGCCGGGCCGCGGAGGCGGCGGCCCGGCGCAGCTATGGCAAACTGGTCGCCTTCCTCGCGCATCGCACGCGCGACGTGGCCGCGGCCGAGGACGCATTGTCCGACGCGTTCGCGGCCGCTCTCGCCGATTGGCCCACGAGCGGCATCCCGAGCAATCCCGAGGCGTGGCTGATCGCCGTCGCGCGGCGCAAGGCGACCGACGCCGAGCGGCGGCAGCGGCGCGGCAGCGATGCCGGCGATCATCTGCGGCTGGTGGCCGAGGAATTGGCGGAGTCGGCGCTCGATCAGACGCAAATCCCCGACCACCGGCTGGCGTTGATCTTTGCATGTGCGCATCCGGTGATCGATGCCGGAATCCGCGCGCCCTTGATACTGCAAACTGTGCTCGGCTTCGATGCCGCGAGCATCGGCTCGGCCTTTCTGGTCGCGCCCGCGACGATGAGCCAGCGGCTGGTTCGCGCGAAAGCCAAGATCAGAGAAGCCGGTGTTCCGTTCCGGGTGCCCGAGCACGCCCAGTTGCGCGAGCGCATCGAGGCCGTGCTGGAGGCGATCTACGCCGCCTTCGCCGAGGGCTGGTCCGATCCCGCCGGCACCGAAGCGCGCCGCCGCAACCTCGCCGACGAGGCGATCTGGCTGGGTCGGCTCGTGGCCTCGCTGCTACCCGAGGAGCCGGAGGCGCTCGGCCTTTTGGCCTTGATGCTGTTCGCCGAAGCACGGCGCGCCTCGCGCCGCAACGCGGCCGGCGATTATGTGCCGCTCGCCGACCAGGACCCGGCATTGTGGGACGAGCGGCTGATCGAGCAGGCCGAAGCGGCGCTGCTCCGGGCGAGCCGGATAGGTGGGGTCGGCCGCTATCAGCTCGAAGCGGCGGTGCAGTCCGCGCATGTCGTTCGGCGCGGCACCGGCTCGTCCGACTGGGCGGCGATCGAGCGCCTTTACGATGCCCTGGCCGCCGTGACGGGCTCGCCGGTGGTGGCGATCAATCGGGCGGTCGCCGCCGCGGAGGCGCGTGGCGCCGCGGCGGGGCTCGCAATCCTCGACGCAGTGGCGGCGGATACGCGGCTGGCGGCCTACCAACCCTATTGGGCGGCGCGCGCCGAACTCCTGGCGCGCAGCGGCGATGTCGCCGGGGCGGAGGCCTCCTACCAGTTGGCAATCGGGCTTGAAAGCGATCCGGCGGTGCGCCGCTATCTGCAGGAGCGCCGCACGACGCTGCACACCCGGGCGCGCGACTGACCGCCGGTCAAGGGCAAATTTCGGCCTGCGAAAAGAAGAAGGCGATCTCCTGCGCCGCGTTCTCCGGCGAATCGGAGCCGTGCACCGAATTCGCCTCGACCGACTCGGCAAAATCCTTGCGGATCGTGCCCAGAGCGGCCTTGGCGGGGTCGGTCGCGCCCATCACCTCGCGGTTTTTCGCCACCGCGTTCTCGCCCTCCAGCACCTGGACCACGACCGGCCCGGAAATCATGAAGCCGACGAGGCTGTGATAGAACGGCCGCTGCGCGTGCACCGCGTAGAAGCGCTCGGCCAGATCCTGCGTCAGCCGCAGGCGCTTTTGCGCGACGATGCGCAACCCGTTCTTCTCGAAGCGCTCGTTGATGGCGCCGGTGAGGTTGCGCCGGGTCGCGTCCGGCTTGATGATCGACAGCGTGCGTTCGGTGGCCATGGCGTTGTCTCGCGTCTGCGAAGGCGCGGGTTATAGCGAGGGACCCAACAAGCGGCAATGCAGGGTTGCCTCTAGGCCTTCTTTTCCCAGCCCGAAGCGGTCTGCTGCCAGTAGGTCAGCGCGTGACCGGCCGCTGAGGCGCGGCGCCAGCGCGCCCGCGCCGCCTCGACCGCGGTTTCGTCGTTGCCGTCGAACATGTCGATGCAGCGGGCGAAATCTCCGATGTCGTCGGCTTCGACGCCATCGACCAGAAACAGGATGGTCGCGCTGTTCGGGTTTTCCTGTCGGTCGCTGAGCCAGATTGGCTGCTCCGCCGGATTGCCATCGCGGGCGGAACCGTGCGGCAGAAATCCGGCCTCGTCATAGGTCCATAACAGCGCGTTCAGATGCTCGACCCGCTCGGTCGAGGCGGCGCGGACCACGATGCGGTAATCCTGCGCCCGCGCCCGCTCCAACAACCGCGGCAGCGCGCGCTCGAGCGGTGTCGTCAACAGGTGATAAAAACCGATCTCGGCCATCAGAACGATTTAGCCGCCACGCGGCAATCCAGCGGTCGCCGTTCCAGCGGCCAATCCGGACCATGTCGGCAATTATGTCCTCGCCAACCGTCGTCGTCAATGCCCGGTTGACAGAAAACGTCAATGCGTGGTTGACTGTCATCCTAACGTTGACAACGGAGAAAGGCCGTGCCAGCCCCCGAATCTGTTGAGATCCACAAACGCGTATATCGCTGTTCCTTTTGCGGGAAGGCTCAAACGGAGGTGAAGACGCTGGTCGCGGGACCTGGCGTGTTCATTTGCGACGAATGCGTGCAACTCTGTCAGGCAATCATTGACAAGAAGCCGGCAGCGCAAGAGGTGCCGGGTTCGCTGTTGCCGGACAGCGCACCTACCGAGACGTTGCTCAAGACACTCGCCGGATACAACGGCGCATTTGAGAGGGTCGATGCCAGCATGCAGGACATCGTCGACATCCTCCGTGAGCGCGAGGTGAGTTGGGCAATGATCGGGCAGGCGCTCGCCGTGTCGCGGCAGGCGGCCTGGAAGCGGTTCGGATGATGCTCTGTGCGGGGCTCCTCTGGATCCCCGCTTTCCCGGGGGCGACGATGAGAACTTGGCACCCATTCGAGCGGAGTCTCACTCCTTCTCGTAATGGTCGGCAACGAAGCGGTCGAGGAGCCTGAGGCCGAAGGCGGTAGCGCCCTTCGGCACGGTCGGCGCATCCTTTTTCGACCAGGCGACGCCGGCGATGTCGAGATGCGCCCAAGGCACATCGTTGACGAAGCGTTTCAGGAATTGCGCACCGATGCTGCTGCCGGCGCCGCGATCGCCGGCGATGTTCTTAACGTCAGCGGCGTCGCTGTCGATCGCCCGGTCGAAGCTCTCGGAAAGCGGCAGGCGCCACAGCTTCTCGCCGACTGCATTTCCGGCGGCGATCAGCCGCTCGGCAAGCTCCTCGTTGTTGGCGAACAGCCCAGCGTGCTCGCTGCCGAGCGCGACGATGACCGCGCCCGTCAGGGTGGCGAGATCGACCATTAGCTGCGGCTTGAAGCGCTCCTGGCAGTACCACAGCACGTCGGCCAGCACGAGCCGGCCCTCGGCGTCGGTATTCAGGACCTCAATCGTCTGCCCCGACATCGAGCGGACGATGTCGCCCGGCCGCTGCGCCGTGCCGGAGGGCATGTTCTCGACAAGGCCGACGATGCCGACCGCATTGACCTTTGCTTTGCGGCCGGCCAGGGCCCGCATCAACCCGATCACCACGCCGGCCCCGGCCATGTCCCATTTCATGTCGCCCATGCCGGCGGCGGGCTTGATCGAGATGCCGCCGGTGTCAAAGGTGACACCCTTGCCAATAAAGGCGACCGGCGCGGTGCCGGCGGCGCCACCGCGATATTCCATGACGACGACGCGCGGCGCCCGAACGCTGCCCTGAGCGACGCCGAGCAGCGCACCCATGCCGAGTTCGCCGATGCGGTCCTCGTCGAGGATTTCGACCGAGACGCCGAGATCGGCCAGGCTGGCGGCACGCTCGGCCATGCTCTCGGGATACAGCTCGTTGGCCGGCTCGGAGACGAGGTCGCGGGTGAAGAACACCGCGTCCGCCGTCGCGCCGAGCGCGCGATAGGCCTTCTTGGCCTCGCCCACCGCGTCGGTGGCGACGGTGACCCGGGCGAGCGAGGGCTTCTGCTCGGGTTTCTGCTTGGTGCGATACTTGTCAAAGCGGTAGGAGCGTAGCGCGGCCCCAAACGCCAGCTGGGCGGCTGCCTCGGCCGGCTTCAGCTCTGGCACGTCGCCGATATCGACGGCAAAGACGGCCTCGGTCTCGCCGGCACCGTTGAGATGAGCGATAAGGTTGCCGCCGAGGTCCTGCAACAGCCGTTCGTCCGCCGCATCAGGCTTGCCGAGGCCGGCGACAACGATGCGACTCACACCCAGATTGGGCGGCCCGATGATCGGGATCAGCTCGTTTTTCTTGCCGCGGAACCGCGCCGCGGCGCCCACCGCCCGCGACACCGCGCCGCCGGTCGCCTCGTCGAGGCGCCGCGCCGGCTCGGTCAGCCCCCGCTCTTCCCACACCCCGACCACGACGGCGCCGGATTGCGGCAGCGCGAATTCGGCGAAGCTGATCTTCATGCCAAGACCTTGAGCCAGCAATGAACCATGCCGGGCGATAGAACGCGGCACCCGACCGAGTCAATGCGCCTTTGCCGCAGGGCGGCCCGCCGGCGCCGCAACGCTCCGGCCAATGCTATGGCCGCGGGGCGATCGGCATCCTATGATCGCGCGTCCATGACCATCCCGCTGACCACTCTCAACCGCTATATCCTGCGGCAGTGCCTCAGCATGATGGTGTTCGTCACCGCGGCGCTGAGCGCCGCGGTCTGGCTAGCCCAATCGCTGCGGCTGGTCGACCTGATCGTCAACCGCGGGCTGTCGATCGAGGTTTTCCTCTATCTCGCGCTATTAATCCTGCCGCGCTTTCTCGACATCGTGCTGCCGATCGGCGCGTTTATCGCGGTCTTGTTCGTGTTCAACCGCCTGACCTCGGAGAGCGAGCTTGTGGTGATGCGCTCCGCCGGGTTGGGCCCGCTCGCGCTCGCCCGGCCGGTGTTCATGCTGGCCGGCATCGCCTTTCTAGTGCTGTTGACGCTTTCAGCGTACTTCCTGCCGGCCTCCAACCGTGAGTTCAAGGACCTCCAGTTCGAGATCCGCAACCGTTTCGTCTCGGCGCTGCTGCAGGAAGGCACCTTCACCACGATCTCGGACAAGCTGACGATCTATATCGGCAGCCGCAATGAGCGCGGGGAGGTCCTCGGACTGTTGATCAACGACGATCGCGATCCGCAGCAGCCGGTCACGATCATTGCCGAGCGCGGTGCCTTCGCCGATGTTGCGGGCGGCTCGCGCATCATCATGGTCAATGGCAATCGTCAGCGTTTCGACCGCGCTACCGGCAAGCTGTCGGTGCTGACCTTCGACCGCTATACGCTCGATCTCGATCTTCTGCGTGACGCGCCCGAGGCCCGGTTTCGCGAGGCGCAGGAGCGCTATCTCGGCGAGTTGTTCTTTCCACCGCCCGGTCTCGACCCGCTGACGCGCCGGGGCTTTCTGCTCGAGGCGCACCAGCGCCTCACGGTTCCGCTGTCGGTTTTCAGCTTTGTGCTGATCCCGCTTGCCTGCCTCTTGCCTGGCGAACTCAACCGGCGCGGACAGCTGAGGCGAGTGCTGCTCGCCGTTGTGCTGGCGTTCTTCTTCCAGTCGGCCGATCTCGGCGTCAAGAACCTCGCGAGCCGATACGACGCCGTGATTCCGCTGATATACATGATCGACCTCTTGCCGTTATCGCTCGGCTTTGGAATCCTGCTGTCCGGCGGGATCAAGCTCGATTTCCGGCGGCTCGTGCCGGCGGTCCGGTAAAACCGGCAATTGGGGGGCGGTTTCGAGTGCAGCTCGCAAGGACCCTTTCCACCTATATCGCTCGCCAGTTTTTCATCTGGTTTTGCGGCGTGTTCGGCACGATGGTCAGCGTGACCTTTCTGCTCGACTATATCGAGCTGATCCGCCGCGGCGGGGTGAAAGCCCAGGCGACCTGGAGCACCTTGCTGGAAATGGCGGCGTTGAAGCTGCCCCACACCGCGCAGGACGTGATGCCGTTTGCTGTCCTATTCGGCACGATGCTCGCCTTCTGGCGGCTTACCCGCAGCAACGAACTGGTCGTCGCCCGCGCGGCCGGCGTCTCGGCCTGGGGGTTTCTGACCCCGGCGGTGCTGGTCGCGCTGCTGGTCGGCGTCTTCGCTGTGACGGTGTTCAACCCGATCGCCTCGTCGATGGAGGCTACCTATGAGAAGCTCGACGCGCGCATCCTGCGCCAGGGGGGAGGAGACCCGCTGTCATTATCGAACGCCGGCTTGTGGCTGCGGCAAAGCGATGCGGAGGGCGGCCGGGTCATCATCCATGGCGACAAGCTAGCCTCGCAAGAGCTAGTGCTGGCAAACGTGACCGTTTTCTTCCTCAACCAGCAGACAGATTTTACTTCGCGCGTCGAGGCAAAGTCGGCACGGCTCGAGGACGGCGCCTGGGTGATCGAGGACGGTCAGCGTTTCCGCACTGGCGAGTCGCCGGAACCCATGGCCGAGTTGCGGCTGCCGACCAGCCTGACCTCGACCAAGATCGAGGAGAGCCTGGCTTCCCCTGACACGATGTCGTTCTGGGAATTGCCCGGCTTTATCGCGCTGCTGGAACAATCGGGCTTTACCGCGCAGCGACACCGCCTGCATTTCAACGTCCTACTGGCGCGGCCGTTTCTGTTTTGCGCGATGGTTCTGGTGGCGGCGACGTTCAGCTTGCGGATGCAGCGCCGCGGCGGCGCCGGAATGCTGATCGTCAGCGGCGTGCTTGCGGGTTTCCTATTATATTTTCTATCCGATATCGTGTTTGCTCTAGGGCTGTCAGCGAAGATACCGGTGTTGCTGGCGGCCTGGACCCCAACCGGGATCAGCATGATTTTCGGTTCGTCGATGTTGCTTCACCTCGAGGACGGATGAGGATGGGTGTGCCTGTCCGACTCGGCTGTCGAAGGGCTTTTCCGCGATACGGCTGACCAGAGGCTTCCCTCGAATCGAACACGGCGGATGACGGGTTTCCCCCGACCTGAACGACGGCAATGGACGGCTCGGCGCGCCACGCTTCTTCTGGTCGGCGCGATGCTGGCGCTTCTGTGCGCCGCGAAGGGCGCTCGCGCGATCGACAGCAGCATGATGAGCCAGAAGACCGACAAGAGCGCGCCGATCGTGTTCCAGGCCGACCAGGTCGACTACGACGACAAGCTGGCGCTGACCATCGCTCGCGGCCATGTCGAGATCTCGCAAAGTGGGCAGGTGCTGCTTGCCGATACGGTTACCTATAATCAGAAAACCGATACGGTTACCGCCTCCGGCAATGTGAGCTTGATACTGCCGACTGGGGAAGTAATATTCTCCAACTTCATGGAATTACGAAATTCTATGAACGATGCTTTCGCCGATAACGTGCGGATGCTGATGGCCGACCGGTCGCGGCTGGCGGCCAATGCGGCGCGGCGCATCAACGGCAATCGCCTCGAATTGGCGCGCGGCGTCTATTCCCCTTGCGATCTGTGCAAGAAGGACCCGACCGCGCCGCCGGCATGGCAGCTCAAAGCCCGAGAGATCAGCGACGACAAAGCATTGAAGCTGATCGAATTCCGCGACACGGTGATGGAAATCGACGGCGTGCCGGTCTTCTACACACCGTACATGTCGCAGCCTGAACCCTCGGTGAAGCGCGCGAACGGGTTTCTCACGCCGAATTTCGGCAACTCGAACACGCTCGGCTTCCATTTTTCGTTGCCCTACTTCATCGTCCTTGACGACGACAAGGACCTGACCCTCGACCCGCGCTTCACCAGCCGCGCCGGGCCGCTGCTCGCCACCGAGTACCGCGAGCGCTTCGGAAACGGCCAGATCGATGCGATCGGCAGCGTCAATTACAGCAATGTCGGCTCGAACGGGGTAGAGACCATCGACAGCCAGACCCGCGGGCATGTCAATGCCAACGGAATTTTTGATATCGACGATACCTATCGGACCGGCTTTCAGATCCAGCGCGCTTCCGATCAGACGTATCTCTTGCGCTTCGGCTTCGGCAATCCGCTACTCAACGCGCTGATCAGCCGTGCCTATCTCGAAGGCTTCGAGCCGCGCGCCGCGACCGACGTCAACGCTTACATCTTTCAGCCTTTGACGCCCGGGCTCGGCGATTCGACGCAGCCGATCGTGCTGCCGGTGGTGAACCGCGATTGGCAGAGCGAGCCCGGCGCCATCGAGGGCGGCACCCTCAAGGCCAACGCCAACATTCTCAACATCGTGCGGGAGGTCGGTACGCAAACGCGGCGGCTTTCGCTCGGCGGCGAGTGGGACAGGACTTTCCGCGACGGCATCGGCAGCGAATACAAATTCTCGGCCAGCGTGCGCGGCGACGCCTATTCGATCAGCAATCTGAGCTCGTTATCGAACCCCGAGCTGCCTACCGGCTTTTTCCCGGTTAAAGGCGCACCTCCCACCGAGCCCACCAGCCTCGACTTCCTCGCGGCGCGCGCCTTCCCGCAACTGGGGCTGACCTGGAACTATCCATTGGTCCATCGCGGCGACGAATGGACCGAGATCATCGAGCCGATCACCGGGTTCTACGCTGGGCCGTCCGGCGGCAATCGCCGCAACATCCCGGATGAAGACAGCCTGGGATACGAATTCAAGGATTCCGACCTGTTTCGGGCCGACCGCTTAGCCGGCTACGACGTGCTCGATACCGGACAGCGAGTGGATTACGGGTTGAAGGGCGGTCTTTACGACAAGGACGGCGGCAATTACCGCTTCCTGATCGGACAGAGCTACCGCGCCGAAAACAACGTGTTTCTGCCGCCGTCATCGGGCGCCGAACAGCATCTGTCGGACGTGGTCGGCCGCATCACGCTGCAGCCCAGCCCATATCTCGACCTGATCTACCGGTTCCGATTCGCCAAGAGCGACCTCAGCAATCGCACCCAGGAAGTCGGGGTCTCGGTCGGACCGCAAAGCCTGAAAATCGGCGCCAACTACCTGTTGATACCGGCGGAACCGCAGAGCGATGTCGTCACCGTCCCGGCGACCGGCCAGGTTGTGTTCGGCAAGCGGGAGCAGCTGTCGGTGAGCGCGACGGCGAAGTTGACCCGCTACTGGTCGCTGACCGGCAGCGAAACCATCAATCTGACCAACTCGACCAACTTGATCAACGGCATCGCCACCCCGCAATCGAGCAACACGAGCATCTATGCGCAGCTGGCCGCCGTCTATCAGGACGAGTGCATGGGGTTTGTCGGCTCGATCACCCAATCGGGAATCCGCAGCGGCGATGTGACCCCGGGAATTTCGGTCATGTTCAGCATCGTCTTCAAGAACCTCGGCGAGTTCGGCGGCAACGTGGCCTCAATCTCGGGCAGTTAGTCCTGAACTTTATTTCGGTATCGCGGCGGCGACACTCGGCGCGTGAACGTGTAGACTTCCGGCGTGGGGTTGGGCAGCAGGATTGGCGTACAATGGAGCGGTTTCGTTCCTTCCATCTGTTATTGCTCGCGGCGGCGCTGGTTTTCACCACCGCCACCAATGCCGCGACGGTGCGCGGACAGCAAGCCGCCGCCGTGCCGCACCAGCCGGCGCAGCCGCCGGGTGGTGCTGCACCCGGGGGCGCCACGCCGGAAATGCGGATCGCCGCCGTCGTCAACGACCAGGTCATCTCGGTGTTTGACCTGATCTCGCGGATACGCATGGTGATGATCTCGTCGAACCTCCAGGACAGCGAGGAAGCTCGCAAGAAGCTGGCGCCGCAGGTGCTGAAATCGCTGATCGACGAGAAGCTGCAGCTGCAGGAAGCCAAGCGTCAGAACATCAGCGCGACCGACGAGGAGGTCAACAATGCGCTGGCGCAGATCGAAAAACAGAACAACATGAAAGCCGGCCAGCTGAACGAGTTCCTGCAGGCGCGCGGCATCGACCGCGGCTCGCTCGTCGATCAACTGACCGCCGCGATCGTCTGGGCAAAGCTGGTGAAGCGCCAAGCTTCGCAGACGACGGACATTTCGGACGAAGAGATCGACGAGGCGCTGAAACGGGCGAAGGACCATGCTAGCGAGCCGCAAAGCCGCGTCGCCGAGATTTTCCTTGCGGTCGATAATCCAACCCAGGAGGACGAGGTCAAGCACCAGGCCGAGCGGCTGAGCGATCTGATGAAGCAAGGCGCGCGCTTTTCCGCGATCGCCCAGCAATACTCGCAATCCGCCACGGCGGCGGTCGGCGGCGACATGGGCTGGGTGCGTCCCGACCAGCTGCCGCCCGATCTGGGGAAAGTCGTCACGCAGCTGAAGGTCGGCGAACTGTCCCAACCGATTCGGTCCGGCGGCGGCTTTTATCTGATGGTCGTCCTCGATCGCCGCACCGGCACGACCGGCGGCGAGCAGGAGGCGGTGTACGACATCGTGCAGGTGGTGTTCCCGCTGCCGCCGCCGGCAACGGAAGCGATGCGACGGACGGCGGTCGGCGAAGCGCAGAACGTGCGCACGGCCGCGAAGGATTGCCCGAGCCTGTTGAAAATCGGCAAGGAAAAGGCGCCGCAGCTTTCGAGCGAAGGCAAACTGACCGCCGCCAATCTCAGCGCCGAGATGCGCAATCTGGTGAGTCACCTGCCGATCGGACAGGTATCGGCGCCGATCGTGCAGAAGAACGGGGTCGGCGTGATCATGGTCTGTGCGAAAAGCGACGGCAAAAGCAGCGCCCCGACCCGCGAGGAGATCGGCGAGACGATCCTGCGGCAGCGCTTCGATACCGTGGCCCGCCGCTACCTGCGCGATCTGCGACGCGACGCCTATGTCGATGTGAGAGTGTGATGGCCGTTCCGCTCGCCCTGACCATGGGCGAGCCGGCCGGGATCGGCGGCGAGATCGCGCTTCAGGCCTGGCTGCGCCGCAAGGACGGCGTGCCGGCGTTTTATCTGATCGACGATCAGGAGCGGCTCACCGCCTTGGCGCGCCATCTCGGCTGGGGTGTGCCGGTGCGTGCGATTGCCGAGCCTGGTGAGGCGCTCTCGGTGTTCGCGGCGGCTCTGCCGGTGCTGCCGGTGGGCGGCGCGGTGAGGGCCCGACCCGGACGGCCGGACCCGGCGGACGCGCCGCTGGTGATCGGCGCCATCGACAAGGCGGTGGCCGATGTCCAGACCGGGCGCGCCGCCGCAATCGTCACCAACCCGATCAACAAGGATCTGCTGTACCGCGCCGGGTTCCGCCATCCGGGCCATACCGAATACCTCGCGGAACTGGCCGGACCGGGAGCCAGCGCGGTGATGATGCTGGCCTGCGCGGAGGTCCGTGTCGTGCCGGTGACGATTCACCTGCCGCTGCGGCAGGCGATCGAGACGCTTTCCATTGCGACCATCGTCCGGACCGGGCAGATCACGCACGATGCACTTGTCCGTGATTTCGGCATCGCCAGGCCGGTCGTCGCGGTCGCCGGTCTCAACCCGCATGCCGGCGAGAACGGCGCGCTCGGCCGCGAGGATCTCGACATTATCGCCCCGGCGATCGCCGAGCTGCGCGCCCTCGGCATCGATGCGCGGGGACCGCTTTCCCCGGATACGATGTTCCACGCCGAGGCACGGGCCGATTACGACGCGGCCTTATGCATGTACCACGACCAGGCGCTGATCCCGATCAAGACGATCGACTTTCACGGCGGCGTCAATGTCACCCTGGGGTTGCCCTTCGTTCGCACCTCGCCCGACCACGGCACCGCCTTCGACATTGCCGGACGCGGCACCGCCCGGCCGGACAGCCTGATTGCGGCGCTGCGGCTCGCCGCCGAGACGGCACAGCGTCGCGGCGCCGGTCAGCACAAGCGCCGGACCGGGTGACATCAGGCGAGTTGCCGGCGCTGCCGCCGCTGCGCGAGGTCATCGCCAGGCAAGGTATCGCCGCAAGGAAGAGCCTCGGGCAGAATTTCATCCTCGACCTGAACCTGACCCGGCGCATCGCGCGCGCCGCCGGCCGGCTCGACGATTGTACCGTGATCGAGATCGGCCCCGGCCCCGGCGGGCTGACCCGGGCACTGCTGGCCGAGGGGGCGCGTCGGGTCGTTGCGGTCGAACGCGACCCGCGTTGCCTCGCCGCGCTCGGCGAGCTGGCGGCGCATTATCCGGGACGGCTCCAACTCGTCGAAGGCGACGCGCTGGCGCTCGATGCGGCGGCGCTCACCAAGCCGCCGCGCAAGATCGTCGCCAATTTGCCCTACAACATCGCCACCGCGCTGTTGCTGCGCTGGCTCGACCGGATCGGCGACTACGACAGCCTGACCCTGATGTTCCAGCGCGAGGTGGCCGAGCGCCTGGTCGCGGCGCCGCGCCGCCCGGCTTACGGCCGGCTGTCGGTTTTGGTGCAATGGCTGACCGAGCCCAAGATCCTGTTCGACCTGCCGCCGCGCGCCTTCGTGCCATCGCCAAAGGTGACCTCCAGCGTGGTCGCGCTGATCCCGCGCGCCGCGCCGCTCGCGCCGGCGGACAAACCCACGCTCGAACGGGTCACGGCCGCCGCGTTCGGGCAGCGCCGCAAGATGCTGCGCTCAAGCCTGAAGGCGCTGGGAGTGCCGGTCGAGAAGCTGCTCGCCGGCGCCGGCATTCCGCCGACCGCCCGCGCCGAGGAGCTCTCGGTGGCGGATTTCTGCGCGCTGGCGCGGGCGCTAGAGGCGGCGGCATGAGCGCAGCGCTGGGGAGCGGTGCTTGGAAATCGATTGTCGCGGCTCAATCGGCGGCGCAAGCTGAACGACGTTCAATTCGCTATCGACGCGCAGCCCAGCACTATCCCTACCGCGGAGGAAATCATGAGCGGTCACGCCCACCTCACCCCGGCCCAGATCCGCGCCAAGCTCAATCATCCAATCATCGACGGCGACGGGCACTGGGTCGAGTACGATCCGGTGTTTGCCGAGCAGATGCGCAAGGTGGGCGGCGACAAGGCGGCGGACGGCTTTCTCGCCGCGATGGCGGTGACACGCGACTCCTTGCTGCTGAGCGTCGAGGAACGCCGCCGCCGCCGGGTCTCGATGCCCGGCTTCTGGACCCGCCAGACCGGCAACACCTATGACCGCGCCACGGCGATGATGCCGCATCTGTTGTACGAGCGGCTCGACGAGATCGGCTCCGATTTCGCGATCATCTATCCGACCGCGGGTCTCAGACTGCCGCGCATCAAGGACGACGAGACAAGGCGCGCGGTGATCCGCGCCTACAACATCGTCTCGGCCGGCTATTTCAAGGATCTGCAAGACCGGATGACGCCAGCGGCGATCATTCCGATGCACACGCCGGAGGAAGCGATCGCGGAACTCGAATTTGTCACGAAAGAGCTTGGCTCCAAGGTCGGCATGTTCGGCAGCGCGATGCCGCGACAGGTAGATTCTATCCCGAAGGGCAATGTGGACGCCGACCGGTTGGGCGTCTGGTACGAGGTGTTCGGCGTCGACAGCCTCTACGATTACGACCCGGTCTGGGAGAAGTGCCGCGAGGTCAAGATCGCGCCGACCTTCCACAGCGCCGGCAGCAACCAGGCGCTGCGCAACTCGCCGACCAACTTCACCTATAACCATATCGGCCATTTCGCCGATGCCGGCCACGCCGCCGCCAAGGGCATCTTCCTCGGCGGGGTCACCCGGCGCTTCCCGGAGCTGCGCTTCGCCTTCCTCGAAGGCGGGGTCGGCTGGGGCGCGCAATTGTTCGGCGACTTGATGGAGCATTGGGAGCGGCGCAACATCAAGGCGCTCGACAACATGCGGCCGGAGAAGCTGGACCGTCAGCTGCTGATGAGCCTCGTCGAGAAGTACGGTTACGAGGAGCATGTGGCGGCGCTCAAGGAGCGCGACGGCTGGCCGGATCCGGAACTGCACATGACGGGCGGCATCGACGATCTCGACGATTTCGGCGCCTGCAAGCTCACCAAGAAACAGGACTGGATCGATCTGTATGTCACGCCGTACTACTTCGGCTGCGAGGCGGACGACCGCATGAACGCGACCGCGTTCCTCAAGCTCAACCCGTTCGGTGCGCAGCTGAACGCCATCTACAGCTCCGACATCGGCCATTTCGACGTGATCGACATGCGCGAGCCGCTGCCGGAAGCCTATGAGCTGGTCGAGGACGGGGTGCTGACGACGGCCAATTTCCGCGACTTTGTCTTCGAGAACGCGGTGCGGCTATGGGGCACCCAGAACCCGCGCTTCTTCGAGGGCACGTCCGTCGCCAAGGAGGCCGCGGCGGTGCTCCGGGCGGCGCAGCAGCCGGCCTTTCAGGACGCGGCGAAGTAGCCGAAGCGATGGCTCGCCGGTGCGGTGCCCAAAGCGGTGCCGCATCGGCAGGTCGGTCGCTCAGCGAATATTCTCGGCTATCTCCGGCCGTAGCCTCAGCGGCTCCCTGCGGCGCACCGGCCATGTCGAGAAGACTGGGGCCCGCAAGGCTGCGCTTTTGCTATAATTCCGCTTCCAACCGTAAGTCGCGGCTTGAGTTACTCGCCCCGACCCAAAGCGCCGACCGAGGTGTCGCGGTATGCTTTCAGGCCGGCGTCGTAGGACGCCTTGGCCGAATCGCAGGTTTGCGGCGCCTGGGGATGTTGCGCCAGGCAGAATTGATAGGCGGCTTTCGAGACCTCCATGTCGTTGCGGGTGTTCACTGTCGCGCCGCCGCCGCAGCCGGCCAAAGCGACCGAAACGATCCCGGCCGCGGCCAACAGGGAATAACGCATCGACCTTCCTCCGGCGCGATCTCGGTTCAGCCGGCCTATACCGTGGCGATCGCGTTGGCCGGCGAGCCGACCGCGCCGGGCAGGCGCAATGGCGGCGCGGTCAGCAGAAAGCGCGTGCGGCCGTTGGCGCGCAGCCAGTGGGCGAGGTCGGAGAGCAGCCAGATCTCGCCGAGATAGACCCCGAGCTTGAACAGGCAGTGCGCGTGCAACGGCAGCGAGGCGCAATGGTCCTCGCCTTCGCACGGTCGCGACGGCGAGGCCTCGACCGCGCGGTTGTCGGAAATGAGCGCGACGACCCCGGTCTTGGTGATCCAGTTCAGGATACGCTCGTCGCGCCCGTCGAGCGCGGCGCAGGGATTGCTTTCGAGCACCTTCGGGTCGGGGTTCTTGTTCATGCCGAGAATGACCCGGTCGTAGCCGGTGCGAAAACAGACGAGGTCGCCCTCCTCCACCTCAACCTTGTCCCGATCCATGATCCGCATCAGCTCGTCATAGCTGACGAATTTCTCGCCGCGACCGAAATGATGTTCGAGGTCGATCATGACCCCTCGGCCCTGCACGGGGTGCGCCGCCATGTTCTCGATACCGAGCGCCTTGGCGCCGACATGCTCGCCGCGCTCGACCGCTCCGCCGTCGCGGTAGTCCATCGGCCCGATGATGTGCTCGCCACCGCGGTAGCCGTTGTAGAAGACGATCTCGGGCTTGCCGTCGCCGTCGGCGTCGAACAGCTGGCCGACATGGGCGAGGCTGTCCCACTGCGTCGAATACTGCAATGTCATCTCGACGATGTCGTCGCAGATCACATCGATGAGGCGCGGGTCCTCGCGGGAGAGCGGATAGGCGATATAGGGCATGCCCTGCCGCTTATTGGCGAGGAGCCGTGGCGGGTGGCGGCGCGGGTTGACCACGGTGCCGCCGGGATAGTCGAGCGGCATCGACAGGCAGAAGGCGCGCCCCTCCTTGACCTCGGCGACCCCTTTGAGGACCTTGTCCGCGGTCAACAGATTGAGCCGGCCGAGCTGATCGTCCGGCCCCCAATCGCCCCAGGTCGAGCCTGCCGGGCGGCGCTTCCAGCGTGGGTTATCGGGCATTGTTGTGCCTCCTAATCAGAATGCAGAGAGAAGCGGCCCCTCACCCGGCCCTCTCTCCGCGAGCAGGGAGAGGGTGCCGAGCGCAGCGAGGCGGGTGAGGGGCATGGGACGACCGGGGGTCAGCTTACCTTCACCAGCTTTTGCAGGCTGCGCAGACCGGACGGCAAGGGCTCGCCTTTGGCGCGGACGCGGCGTCCCCAATTGGTGAAGGAAACCT
>DASYOB010000110.1:0-29484 GCA_036008175.1 Allostellaceae bacterium | reverse complement strand
TCGCCTCGGATGCATCGAGCTATATCACCGGCACCGAACTGGTGATCGACGGCGGCATCACCGGCGGGGCGATCGCCCGCCGCGGCCCCTTGGCGGCGAGGCCCGAGGATGAATGACGCTCCCGCTCGAGACCGGACCGGGCGCAACACACCAAATCCGCTGGTCGACCCGATCACGCTCGAAGTGCTGCGCAACGCGCTCGAATCGATTGCCGACGAGATGGGCGCCGTCTTAAAGCGCACCTCGTTCTCGCCGAACATCAAGGAGCGGATGGACGCCTCCTGCGCGATCTTCGATCGGGAGGCGCAGCTCGTTGCACAAGCCGAGCACGTGCCGGTGCATCTCGGCTCGATGCTGCGCGCGGTCAGCGCGACCGTGACCGCGGTCGGCCGGGTCGAGGAGGGCGATGTCGTCATCGTCAACGACCCGTTCACCGGCGGCTCGCACCTGCCGGACATCACCGTGGTCGCGCCGGTTTTCGCGCCAAAGGACCAAGGCGGCCGGCATATCGGCTATGTCGCGACGCGCGCGCATCACGCCGATGTGGGCGGCATGGAGCCGGGCTCGATGCCGGGCAAGAGCCAGGAAACTTACCAAGAGGGGCTGATAATCCCGGCGGTGCGGCTCTACCGCGGTGGCGAATTGCAAGACGATGTGATGCGCATGATCCTGGCCAACGTCCGCACCCCGGAGGAGCGGCGCGGCGACCTCAACGCGCAGCTCGCGGCGCTCAAGATCGGCGAGCAGCGCCTTATCGAGCTGGTCCAGCGCTACGGGGCCGATCTACTGACCGCCGGGTTCGACGCCATTCTCGATTACGCCGAGCGCCGGATGCGCCGCCGTCTCGCGGAGTTCCCGGCCGGCACCTATCGCGCCGAGGACTTCATGGACGACGACGGCCATAGCGATGTGCCGGTGCGCGTGAGTCTGGCGATCACGGTGTCGCCCGAGCGGCTGGTGCTCGATTATTCGGGCTCCTCGCCGCAGACCCTCGGCAATATCAACGCTGTCGCGCCGATGACCTATTCGGCCTCATTCTTCGCGATCAAGATCCTGACCGATCCGGAAATTCCGGTGAACGCCGGCACGTTCCGCAGCGTCGAGCTGCGCATCCCCGAGGGCAGCTTCCTCGCCTCCCGCCCGCCGGCGGCGGTCTGCGCCGGCAATACCGAGACGACACAGCGCATCGCCGACACGGTGCTCAGGGCCTGTGCGCAATTCGCCCCTGACCGGGTGCCGGCTGCCAGCCAAGGGACGATGAACACGATCGCGATCGGCGGGCACGATCCCCGGGACGGGCGTCCCTACAGCTATATCGAGACGATCGGCGGCGGCCAGGGCGGGCGGCCGATGGGGCCGGGCGATGACGGCATCCAATGCAACATGACCAACACGATGAACACGCCGGTCGAGGCGCTGGAAATCACCTATCCGCTCAGGGTCGAGCGCTACGAACTGCGCGAGGGCTCCTCCGGCGCCGGCAAGCATCGCGGCGGCAACGGTCTCGTCCGCTCGATCCGTATCCTTGACCACACCGCGCGCGTGTCGTTGCAATGCGAGCGCCGCCGCTTTGCTCCCTACGGGCTACACGGCGGCGCCGACGGCAGGCCGGGACGCAATGCCGCCGTGCATGCCGACGGCACCGTCGAGGAGGTGCCGGGCAAGGCGAGCCTGTCGCTGGCCGACAACGAGATTATCGTCGTCGAGACGCCAGGCGGCGGCGGCTGGGGCGCGGCGTAGGCTCGCCCGGCCTGGTCAGCCGTGCAGATGCGCCTCGACAAACCAAAGGTACTTGTCGGTTGCGCGGCTGATCTCGGTGAACAAATCCGAGGTGTCGATATCGCCGAATTCGGCCGACTGGTCGATCGCCTCGCGAACCGAGGTGCCGAACGCGGCAAGCGCGCTCGACAGCGCCTCGACATGCTCGCGCCAGCCCGCGATCTGCATTGGGTAGGGCGGCAGGGTCGAGCGCTGCGCGGCGATCTGCACCGTGCCCTCCGCGGTGCCGCCGAGCGAGGTCGTGCGCTCGGCTAGCAGATCGACAAACTCGTCGGCGGACTCGGCGACCTTGTCGAACAGCTCGTGCAGCGCGATGAAGTTTGGCCCCTTGACGTTCCAATGCGCCTGCTTCGCCTGCTCCTTCAGATCGATCGCGCAGGCGAGATGACGATTGAGCAATGTCACCGCCTTGCCCCGAATTTCCTCGGGAAGTGTGTTTTTGGTGCGATATAGGCCGGGCATGATTGCTTCCCTTCCTGATAGATTAGAGCGCCTCTAAGGTAAGGACGCCCGCGGGCCGCTTCAATTAAAACGTCGTTTAGATATCGAGGAAGGCGGTTTCGTTCTCGCCCTGCATGACGATGTCGAAGCGGTAGAGTTTCGGGCTGCCGTCCCCTGCCGGGCGCGCCAGCAGGGTGGCGCGTACGCTCGCGTCCTCGATCGAGGAGAGCAGCGGGTCGGTCGCGTTCGCCGGCTCGTCGGCGAAATAGATCCGGGTGTGCAGGTGCTTCAACAGCCCGCGCGCGAACAGGGTGACGTTGATATGCGGCGCCTGCAGCGCGTTGCCGCGTCCGGGGACCGGGCCGGGGCGGATCGTCACAATGCGAAAGCGGCCCTCGGCATCGCTCGCGACCCGACCAAAGCCGTGGAATTTTGGGTCGAGCGGCTTGTCGGTCTGTGTGTCGTCCGGATGGTTGTAGCGGCCGGCGGCATTGGCCTGCCACACCTCGACGCAGGCGTCGGGCACCGCCGCGCCATCGCCGTCGATAACCCGTCCCTCGATGACGATGCGCTCGCCCGCCGGATCGCCGGCAGTCAGATCGGCCCATTCGGGGTGCGCCATGCCGAGGTGAAAGAAGGGGCCGACCGTCTGCGACGGGGTCGGGATCAATTTTTCGGCCATCGGGCGCCGCCTCAGACAGGATCGGTCGGGGTGGCTTCCCGGCCCCGCAACACCAGGTCGAAATGGTAGCCGAGCGCCCATTCCGCCTCGCTCAGCTCCGGATCGTAATCGCAGATCAGCCGATCGCGCGCCTCGCGGTCGGCGGTGCTCTGGAAGATCGGGTCGTGGGCGAGCAGCGGGTCGCCCGGAAAGTACATCTGGGTGACGAGCCGGGTGACAAAGCCCGCCCCGAAAACGCTGAAATGAATGTGCGCCGGGCGCCAGGCGTTCGGCGTGTTGCGCCAGGGATAGGCGCCGGGCTTGATGGTCAGAAAGCGATACTCGCCATCCGTGCCGGTGACCACCTGGCCGGCGCCGGTGAAGTTCGGGTCGAGCGGCGCGTCATGCTGGTCGACCGGGTGGTGGTAGCGGCCAGCGGCGTTGCATTGCCACAGCTCGAGCAAGGTGCCGGGTACCGGGCGGCCGTTCTCGTCGAGCACGCGCCCGGCGACAATGATCCGCTCGCCCAACGGCGCGCTTTTGTGCTGGGAGGTGAGATCGGTCGCATCGGGACCGGCCCAGCGATCCGCGAAAACCGGCCCCGTCGTCTCCGAAAGAGTGTGGTCGAGGCGAAGGAGCGGCCGTTTCGGAGACCGCTTCACCGTGCTGGCATAATCGGGATAGAGATAGGGCGGCTGGGTGTCCGGACGCGGGCGGGAAAAGGGGGCGGGGCTCGTCATCGCGCGTTTCTCGCTCTGGGGGGCGCCTTTGCGGGCAGCCTGTGCGCGTTGCGGCACGGCCGTCAAGGCAACATAATCTATCCTCCTGCCAGTTTCGGAGGGGACCATGGCCCTGCGCAAATTCATCATCGAGCGCGACATTCCGGCGGTCGGCAGCCTCGAGCGCGAGCAGCTGCAAGGCGCCGCGGCGAAATCGAACGGCGTCTTGCGCGAGCTTGGCCCCGACATCCAGTGGGTCGAAAGCTATGTCGCCGCCGACAAGACCTTCTGCGTCTACCTCGCCAAGGACGAGGCGATCATCAAGAAGCACGCGGAAATCAGCGGCTTCCCGGCAACGAAGATCACCGAAGTGCGCAAGATGATCGACCCGACGACCGAAGACGGGGCCTGAGGGGAATCCGTAAAATAATCCCTCTCCCGCGGTGCGGAGAGGGTTTTGCTACCGCTCGACCCAGGCGATGCGCAAGACGTTGGTAGAGCCGGGCGTGCCGAACGGCACGCCGGCGGTGACGACGACCCGCTCGCCGGATTTGGCAACCCCCTCGCGGTGCGCGGTGCGCACCGCCTTTTGCACCATGTCGTTGAAGTTCTTGATGTCGGCGAGGTGTACGCAATGTGCGCCCCATAGCAACGCCAATCGGCGCGCGGTGCCGAGGTTTGGGGTCAACGCCAGGATCGGCGCCGAGGGGCGCTCGCGCGCCGCGCGCAACGCCGTCGCGCCGGAGCTCGTGAACGAGACGATCGCAGCGGCGCCGATCGTATCGGCGACTTGGCAGGCGGCGGCGCTGATCGCGTCGCGATTGGTATGCTCGGGCGCCATCCGGCCGGCGTCGAGCTCGGTAAAATACAGCGGGTCCTCGTGCACGCGCCGTGCGATGCGGTCCATCATGGTCGCCGCCTCGACCGGATATTTGCCGGCCGCGGTTTCGGCCGACAGCATGACCGCGTCGGCGCCTTCGTAGACGGCAGTGGCGACGTCCGAAGCTTCGGCCCGGGTCGGGGTCGGTGCGGTGATCATCGATTCCAGCATCTGCGTTGCCACGATGACCGGTTTGCCGGCGACCCGGCAGGCACGGATGATCTGCTTTTGCACACTCGGCACGTCTTCCGGCGGCATCTCGACGCCGAGATCGCCGCGCGCCACCATCAAGGCGTCCGAGAGATCGATGATCTCCTGGAGGCGTTTGATGGCGGACGGCTTCTCCAGCTTGACCATCAGCCCGGCGGCGTTGCCGATCAGCTTGCGCCCCTCGGCGACATCCTCCGGGCGCTGCACGAAGGAGAACGCGATCCAGTCGGCGCCCTGCTCCAGCGCGAAAGAAAGATCGGCGCGGTCTTTTTCGGTCACCGCCGAGATCGGCAGCACGACATTCGGGACATTCACGCCCTTGTGGTTCGACAAGGCGCCGCCGACGAGGCACTTGGTCTCGGCGTAATCCGGGCCGCTCTCGATGACCTTGAGCCGGACCTTGCCGTCGTCGATCAATAGCTCCGTTCCCGGCCCGATCGCCTGGAAGATCTCCGGGTGGGGCAGGGGAGCGCGGTTCTGGTCGCCCAGCCGATCATCGAGATCGAGGCGGAAATGCGCTCCGGCGGCCAGCTCGATCCGGCCTTCGGTGAAATTGCCGAGGCGCAGCTTCGGCCCCTGCATATCCGCGAGGATCCCAATCGGCCGTCCGGTGTCGCTCTCGACCTGCCGGATATGCTCGAACAGCCCGCGATGATCGTCGTGTGTGCCGTGGCTGAAATTGAGCCGAAACACATCGACCCCCGCATCGAACAGGGCCCGAATGCGCTCGCGTCCCGAGCTGGCGGGGCCAAGGGTGGCGACTATCTTGGCGCTGCGCAGGCGTCGCATCGGCTGGTTTCGGCCGCGCTCTAATTCACTGGGGCGGGTGGCGTGGGAGAACGAGGATGGCGCGGAAATCGTTGACATTCGTAAGGGTCGGACCGGTTACAAGGAGGTCGCCCAAGGCTGCGAAGACGCCGTAGCCGTCATTCTCCGCGAGGGCCTCTTTTATCGCGATGCCCTGCGCGGCGGCACGGGAAATCGTGTTCGGGTAGACAATCGCCCCGGCATTGTCTTCGGTTCCGTCGATGCCGTCGGTATCGCAGGCGAGCGCGGCGATACCGGCGCCGGCTTCGGGATCACTGGTGAGGGCCGCCGCGAAACCCAGCAGGAACTCGGCGTTGCGCCCGCCGCGACCGTTGCCGCGCACGGTGACGGTTGTCTCACCGCCCGACAGCAGCACAGTCGGCAGCGACACAATGTCGCTGCCGACCCGAAACCTGCCGGCGCGCAATTGCAATGCCATCGCCGCGTGGACCGTCGCCACGTCGCGCGCCTCGCCCTCGATGCTGTCGCTGAGCACGATCGGAGTGACATTGCGGGCGAGCGCCGCGTCGGCTGCTGCGGCGAGCGCCTGCTGCGGGCTAGCGATCAGCTGGAAGCGGGTGTTGGTGAAAACCGGGTCATCGGGCTTTGGCGTCTCGTCGGCGGCGGTCGCGAGATGGGCCATCACGACGGCTGGCTCCTCGATGCCGTATTTGGCGAGCACCGCGCGCGCATCGGCGAAAGTGGTCGGATCGGGCACGGTCGGGCCCGAGGCGATGACCGCCGGGTCGTCGCCCGGCACATCTGATATCGCGAGAGTGAGAACCCTTGCCGGGGCGGCGGCCGCCGCGAGACGCCCACCCTTGATCGCCGACAGGTGCTTGCGCACGGTATTGATCTCGCCGATCGTTGCGCCGCACCGCAGCAGGGCTCGTGTTACTGCCTGCTTGTCCGCCAAAGTCAAGCCGGGCGCCGGTAGGGCGAGCAGCGCCGAGCCGCCGCCTGAGATAAGGCAGATCAGCTGGTCGCTGGGCCCGAGCCCGCGAGCCAGATCGAGGATGCGCCGCGCCGCCTCCTCGCCGGCCCGATCGGGGATTGGATGGCTAGCCTCGACGATCTCGATGCGCTCGCAACCAACCCCATGCCCATGACGGGTAACAACGAGGCCTTCGAGCGGGCCTGTCCAGGCTTTCTCGAAGGCGCGGGCCATCGCCGCCGACGCCTTCCCGGCACCGACGACGACGGTCCGTCCTGGGACCGGCGGCGGCAGATGCGGAGCGACTACCCGCATCGGGTCGGCGGCGGCCAGGGCTGCGTCGAATAGCGCGCGCAGCAGTTCGCCTAATGCCTGCCGATCGGGTGCGCCCGACGATGAATTTCCTGCCGTCACTCCGTCACTTCCGATTTCTGTCTTGCCATTCGCCGTGTCATTTCATATCGAGCGTAGCGGAAAGGCCAGCGCCAGATCCGACGCGGCGGTGGAAATAATTCTTCGCGTCCCTCCTCGACGGGATGCGAATATTGGCCGTGGCCGCAGAAATGGAGAATTGAAGTGAAGTTTTTCGACCGACGCGGCGCGGTTTTGGCGCTGTCGTTGGCATTGTTTGCCGCCAGCGTGATGTCGAGCGGGGCGCAGCCGCAGGAGCCTTCCGCGCCGAACCGTCCGCAAGCGCCGGAAGCCGCTGCTCCGAAGGCGGCGCCACCCGAAACGGCTGCGCCAAGCCCGGCGCAACCGTCCGAGGCGCCGGGCCGAGCGCAGGCGCCCGAAGCCGCTGCGCCGGACCGAGCGCAGCTTCCGGAAACCCCCTTTGCCGAGCTGTTCGCCCAGCTGGCCGGTCGCGTTGTAGGCGTTGTCGTCAACATTTCCACGCAAGCGCCAGCTCCGCCTCCCAAGACCGCGCAAGACGCGCCACAAAATTCGCCCGGGCCCTCACTCGACGAATTCTTTCGCGATTTCTTCGGCGACAAGAGCGCACCCGGCTCGCCGAACAGCGGACGGGTCGCTTCGCTCGGCTCGGGCTTTATCATCGATCCGTCGGGCTTGATCGTCACCAACAACCATGTCATCGCCACCGCCGACCAGATCACGGTAACGCTGTCGGACGACACGACTTTTCAGGCCCAGGTCATCGGCCGCGATGCGGTGACCGATCTCGCGCTGCTCAAGATCGATGCCAAGACGCCGCTGCCGGCCGCGAGCTGGGGCGATTCTGGAAAGACGCGGGTCGGCGACTGGGTGCTGGCGATCGGCAACCCGTTCGGCCTCGGCGGTACGGTTACCGCCGGGATCATCTCGGCGACGGCGCGCGACATCCATTCCGGGCCGTATGATGATTACCTCCAAACCGATGCCTCGATTAATCGCGGCAATTCGGGCGGCCCGATGTTCAACCTCGCCGGCGAGGTAATCGGCATCAACACGGCGATCTACTCGCCATCGGGCGGCTCGATCGGCATCGGTTTCGCGATCCCATCGGCCCTGTCCCAGCCGATCATCGAGCAGCTGAAAGCGACCGGCAAAGTTGAGCGCGGCTGGATCGGCGCGCGCATCCAACCGGTGACCGACGACATCGCCGAGAGCGTTGGGCTCGACAAGAGCCGCGGGGCCATGATCGCCGCTATCGATCCCGGCAGCCCCGCCGCGCAATCCAAACTGCAGCCGGGCGACGTGATCCTCAGCTATGACGGCAAGCCGATCGACCGCAGCCGCCAGTTGCCGCGACTCGTCGCCGCCAGTCAGCCCGACAAGCCGGTGAAGCTGACGATCTGGCGCGACGGCAAGGAATACGAAACCGAACTTAAGGTAGCCGCGCTCGATCCGAATCGGCCGGCGCCGCCGCCTCCGGAGCCGGAAAAGCCGAAGCCGCCGGCCGCGATCGATGCGTTCGGCCTGAAGCTGACGAAGTTGACCCCGGATCTGCGCAAGCAGTTCTCGCTGCCGGACCGGGTGAAGGGGGTCGTGGTGCTCGAGGTGCCGCCGAACAGCCCCGGAGCGGCGCAGGGGCTGCGTCCCGGCGATCTGATCGTCGGCGTTGGTCGCGCGCCGGTTGCGAGTCCCGAGCAGGTGCCGCAGCTTGCCGCCGCGGCCAGGAAAGCCGGCCAGAAGAAGGTGCTGGTGCGGGTGGAGCGCGAGGGCAATACGCGCTTCGTCGCGCTGCCGGTGGTGGAAACCGGCTGAGTTATTCGGCGGCGATAGCCTGCGGCGGCGGCGTGGCGCGGAAGCGGGCGAGCAGATCGGCCTCCTTGGCCTTTGCACGCTGCAGATTGGCTTCCTTGACATGGCCGAACCCGCGGATTTCGAGCGGCAACGCTGCCAGTTCAACCGCGACCGCGCTGTTCCGCGGCGCCAGCCCGGCGGCGATCTCGTCCAACACCATCTCGTATTCGGCGATCAGGCGCCGCTCGCTGCGCCGCTCGGCGGTCCGGCCGAAAATGTCGAAGGGCGTGCCGCGCAGCCAGCGCAATTTCGCGAGCAGGCGAAACGCGCTCAGCATCCACGGCCCGTAGACGCGCTTCTGCAGGTGCCCGGTCGCGGGATCGCGATCGGCGATAAGTGGCGGCGCGAGGTGAAGGTGCAGACGGTAATCGCCCTCGAAGCGGTCGGCGATACGGTGCAGGAAGTCGCTCTCGGTATAGAGCCTGGCCACCTCGTACTCGTCCTTGTAGGCCATGAGCTTGAACAGCGCGCGCGCGGCAGCCTCGGTCAATGCGGTGCTGCCGGGGATGCGCGCGGCTTCGGTCTCGCGGAGCAGCCGGATCCGGTCGAAATACCTCCGGGCGTAGGCGGCGTTCTGATATGCGCTCAGGAATCCGACACGACGCCCGACCAGGTCGTCCAGCGATTCCGAAATGCGGTGGCTCTCCGCGACCGCGTTCCTGGGCACGGCGCGAGCCTCGACGAGCGTTGGATCGAGGGCGGCGCGGCGGCCCCAGGCGAACGCGCTGCGGTTGAATACGACGGCGACGCCGTTGAGATCGATCGCCCGCTCGATCGCCTCGGCGGAAACCGGCACCAGGCCCCGTTGATAAGCGTAGCCGAGCATGAACAGATTGGTGGCGATCGAATCGCCGAGGAGCCCCGATGCCAGCCGCGTCGCCTCGACAAATTCGGCATTGTCGCCGCCGACTGCGGCGGCGATGCTTTGGCATAATTCGCGGCCAGGAAACGGCAAATCGGGGTTGCGGGTGAAATCGCCGGTGATCGTCTCGTGGCTGTTGATGATCGCCTTCGTCTGCCCAGATTGGACCTTAGACAAAGCCTCGCTGCCGGCGGAGACGACGAGATCGGAGCCGAGCAGCAGGCGCGCGCTTCCCGCGGCGATACGCACCGCATGGATTTCGTCGGGGCGCTCGGCGATGCGGACATGGCTCAACACCGCACCGCCCTTTTGCGCGAGGCCGGTCATATCGAGGACGGTGACGCCCTTGCCCTCCAGATGCGCCGCCATGCCGATCAACGCGCCGATCGTCACCACGCCGGTGCCGCCGACGCCGGTGACGACAATCCCGTACGGCTCGGCAAGACCGGGTAGATCGGGTTCCGGGAGCGACGGCAGCCCGTCTTCATCGAGATCGCTGCCGCCGCGCTTTTTCAAGCTGCCGCCTTCGACGGTGACGAAGCTGGGGCAGAAGCCTTTGAGGCAGGAATAATCCTTGTTGCAGCTCGACTGGTCGATCGCGCGTTTCCGGCCGAACTCTGTCTCGACCGGCACCACCGACAGGCAGTTCGAGGCGGTGGAGCAATCGCCGCAGCCTTCGCAGACGAGATCATTGATGACGACGCGCTTCGGCGGGTCCGGAAAGCGGCCACGTTTGCGGCGCCGCCGTTTTTCGGCAGCGCAGGTCTGATCGTAGACGATCGCGGTGACGCCGCCGATTTCGCGCAATTCGCGCTGCACTGTGTCGAGCTCGTCGCGGTCGCGCACCGTCGTGCCCGAAGCGAAGCCGGCCGCCATTGGGTATTTTTCGGTGTCGTCCGTAACGACGACGATCTGCCGCACGCCTTCGGCCGCGAGCTGCTGTGTCACCACGGGCACCGTCAGCCCGCCATCGATCGGCTGCCCCCCGGTCATCGCCACGGCGTCGTTGAACAGCACCTTGTAGGTCATGTTCACGCCGGCGGCGACCGCGGCGCGGATCGCCAGGATCCCGGAATGGGTGTAGGTGCCGTCGCCGATATTGGCAAAGACGTGCCGGGTTTCGGTGAACGGCGCCTGCCCGATCCACGGCGCTCCCTCGCCGCCCATCTGGGTGAAGGTTGCGGTCTCGCGATCCATGAACTGCGACAAGTAATGGCAGCCGATGCCGGCGAGCGCACGGCTACCTTCCGGCACCCGTGTCGAGGTATTGTGCGGGCAGCCCGAGCAGAAATACGGTGTCCGCTGAAACGGCACGACATTGCCGCCGGGCTGGCGGTCGGACTCTTCGATCCGCGCAAGGCGCTCCGCGACCAGATCCGCGGCGCCGAAACCTGCGAGACGCCGGCCGATAACGAGGGCGATCTGCAGCGGCGTCAGCTCGCCGTTCGACGGCAGGATCCATTCGCCGCTCTCGTCGAACTTACCGATGATGCGGGGCCGGCGGTCGGCCGGCCAGTTGTAGAGCTGCTCCTTGAGCTGGGTTTCGATGACGGCGCGCTTTTCCTCGACCACAAGCACTTCATCGAGACCTTCGGCAAAATCCCGAACGCCTTCGGGCTCCAGCGGCCACGGCATCGCGACCTTGTAGAGACGCAGCCCGATCCGCGCGGCCTCCGCGACGCCGATCCCGAGATCGTCGAGCGCCTGGCGCACATCGAGATAGGATTTTCCGGTCGCAACGATGCCGAAGCGCGGCTGCGGGCTGTCGAGCACGATGCGGTCGAGCCGGTTGGCGCGGGCGAAGGCGAGAGCGGCGGCCAGCTTGTGGCGGTGCAGCCGATATTCCTGATCGAGCGGCTGGTCCGGCCAGCGGATGTTGAGCCCACCCGGTGGCATCTCGAAATCGCTCGGCAGCACGATCCCGGCCCTGCCGGGGTCGACCGATACCGAGGCCGAGCTGTCCATCGTCTCGGCGACGGTCTTGAGGGCGATCCAGCAGCCGGAATAGCGTGACATCGCCCAGCCGTAGAGGCCGAGATCGAGAATATCCTCGATCCCTGCGGGGTTCAGCAGCGGGATCGAGGCATCGATAAAGGCGAATTCGGATTGATGCGCCAGGGTGGACGATTTGCAGGTATGATCGTCGCCGGCCACCACCAGCACCCCGCCATGCGGGGCCGAACCGGCGGAATTGCCGTGCTTCAACGGATCGCCGCTGCGATCGACGCCGGGTCCTTTGCCATACCACAGGGCGAAGACGCCGTCGTATTTGGCGCCGGGAAATAGGCCGAGCTGCTGGCTTCCCCACACCGCGGTCGCGGCCAATTCCTCGTTTATCGCCGGCTGGAAACGGATGTGGTTTTTCTCGATAAAGCGCCGCGAGCTCCATAATGCCTGGTCGAACCCGCCCAAGGGCGAACCGCGATAACCGGAGATGAAGCAGGCAGTGTTGAGGCCGGCTGCGGCGTCCCGCTGCCGCTGCATCATCGGCAACCGGACGAGCGCCTGGGTCCCGGTGAGATAAACCCGGCCTTTTTCAATCGTATACTTGTCATCGAGCGTGACAGCCGCCAACGCCTTGGGCCCTTGGGCCATCGCCGATTCCCGCCTGTCTCTTTTGCGCCTGAAAGGAGATGGTAATCCCTGAGTGCCGCCGGCTCAATGAGCGCCGAATCGGGCAGGCTGAAAATTCCCAAGCGGCGCTTATATATAAATTCGGTAAGCGTCTCTTATATATAGCGTTGCGCGGCCGGCGTGCCCGGAGTATTGCTCGCCGGCCGATTTTTGCCTTTTACGGCGTTAAATGACCGTATCCGTTGTTGACCGTGTTCCTCTCAGCCCGGCGTTGCTCGCCGCGTTGCGGCAGCGCCTTGGCGATCGGTTGTCGACTTCGGCTGCCATCTGCGCGCAACACGGCAAGGACGAATCGTATCACGCGCCGCATGCGCCCGACGCGGTTGCTTTCGCCCGCAGCACGGAAGAGGTTGCCGAGATCGTATCGCTGTGCGCCGAGCACAAGGTACCGATCATCGCCTTTGGTACTGGCACCTCGCTCGAAGGCCATGTTGCCGCCCTCAAGGGTGGCGTGTGCATCGATCTGTCACAGATGAATCGGGTCGTTCGGGTCAATGCCGAAGACCTCGATGCGACGGTCGAGGCGGGAGTCACACGCAAGCAACTCAACGAATATCTGCGCGACACCGGTTTGTTCTTCCCGATCGATCCGGGCGCCGACGCCTCGCTGGGGGGCATGGCGGCGACGCGCGCTTCCGGCACCAATGCGGTGCGCTACGGCACGATGCGCGAGAATGTGTTGTCGCTGACTGTGGTGCTCGCCGACGGGCGGGTGATCCGCACCGCGCGGCGGGCGCGCAAATCGGCAGCCGGATACGATTTGACACGGCTTTTCGTCGGATCGGAGGGGACGCTCGGCATCATCACCGAGGTGACGGTTCGTCTGTACGGCATTCCGGAGGCGATCTCGGCCGCGGTTTGCGCCTTCCCGACAATCGCCGACGCGGTCGACAGCGTAATCCTGATCATCCAGAGCGGCGTGCCGGTGGCGCGAATCGAGTTGCTTGACGAAGCGCAGATCGACGCCATCAACAAATATTCGAAACTGGATCACCGCGTCGCGCCGACGCTGTTCTTCGAATTTCACGGCAGTCCGGCCGGGGTCGCCGAACAGGTCGAGACGGTGAAAGCAATTGCCGATGAGCATGACGGCGATGATTTCCGCTGGGCCACCAACCCGGAGGATCGCTCGAAACTGTGGCAAGCGCGGCATGACGCGTATTATGCCGCGCTGGCGATGCGCCCCGGCTCCAAGGGGTGGCCCACCGATGTCTGCGTGCCGATCTCGCGGCTGGCCGAATGCATCGCCGAGACAAAGCGCGATCTGGCGGAATCGTCGATTCCCTCGGCGCTGGCCGGTCATGTCGGTGACGGAAATTTCCATTTGATTTTCATGATAGATCCGCAGCGCCCTGAAGAAATCGCCGAGGCAAGCCGCCTCAACGATCGAATGGTAGCCCGTGCCCTGGCAATGGAGGGCACCTGCACCGGCGAGCACGGGATCGGATACGGTAAGATCGATTTTCTGGTCGCTGAACATGGCGAAGCGGTCCAGGTGATGCAAAGCATCAAGCAGGCACTCGATCCGAACGGCATCATGAACCCCGGCAAAATCGTCCGGCTATGATCCGGCGAGTGTGAGGGGCGCGGTACCACGGAATTGCCGATGAAAATCGATTCTGGAACGAATTATTCGGTTTACTGTTTTGCTACTCGCCGCTATTCTCAGAAACGAGAATACGGGTGACGGTTGCCCGGTTCCTGTCAGGCGTCGCACAATGCCCACCGCTAGCGGTGCGGCTAAGGTTGCTTCTCCCCATCTTGGCAACTTCGGACTGTGTCCGCGCTGCGCAGATCTCCAGGTCTCGCGGCTAATCAATCCGGAGTTGCGAGTCATCAGTAGTTACCCAAGGTCGTCGTACATGAACAAATCCAGTAAAAGAGGGAAAATCCCCCAATCGGACTGGCCGCTGATCATGGCCCGGTACGATGCGGGAGAGACGCTTTCGAGTATTGCCCGGACTTATGATTGTTCGCCGCCGGCGATCAGCTATGTCGTCAGTCGGAGCCGAGCGCGTCAATCATCCGACGTTGTGTCACCATCACCGTCGTCCGCGGAACCGCAATTAATCAAATCTCCGCCGCCGGAAACAGGCGCTGCCGATCCGCGCAGCACGCCACCATTGCCATCGGTAAGCGTAACCGCGCCGACCTTGGCGGCGTCGAGCCAACCGTTGCCGGTAGACGTGCCGCCGATGCAACCAAAGCTTGTACCAGACACCGGTGTAGAGGGCCAAAGTGGCAATCCTCCTCGGGAAGACAATGAGCTCGGCGGAAACGGCACGGTTGTTCCTGCGCTGCCGCCCAATGCGGCATTTCCTGCAGCGCCGGCGCATTCGGCGCAGGCGAACGGCGATCACCGGCGAAGGCTGCACCTTTCTTTAGGTAACGGGTCCTCGGCAGGTGGTGCCGCGCAACCAGCCGATTCGCATCCGGTCGAGCGCCAGCCTGCGTCGGTATATCAGCCGTATCCAAATCACGATCCCGGCAATGGCGTTGATCTGCGTGCCGCACCAGCGCCGCAGCACGGCGCGGATCGGCTCGATCATGGTCGGGTTGGCGTTGCGTCTGCGGGGTTTGTCGAGCCGCCTGCCCGTGCGGCTAATCCGCATTCCCCTGGCGGCAATGGCGCCAACGGCGCGGCCCTCAAGGAGGGCGGCGCATCCTACATCGACCGCGAGCTGCGCGCCCGGGTCGAGGGCGATATTGCCGCTTTTCTTGCCGCCTTTGACGCCGCGCTCGCAGAGGACACGCAGGAGAGCCGATCCGGGCTGCGGGAGGCCACCGACCGGCTGTTGCGAGCCGGCGCCCGCACCCGCATCGAGCTCGAGCGGCTCGAAGCCCGCCTCCCGCTGCAGAGGCCCGGTACAGCGCCTCGAGCCGAGCCGGCCTGGCGCCAACGGTAGCCGCGCGGCAATCGCAAGAAAAAAAGGGCGCCTGACGGCGCCCTTTTTGTGTCACTGCCCGCGATTGTCGGGTGACGTTGGGCAAGCTCGATACCCAGCTAGCCCTCATTCTTGCCGAGATCGATGCCTAAATACTGGCTGACGCCATGCCGATTGAGCAGCAGCAGCGCGGTCTTCTGCGGCGATTTGGTGATCTCTTTAAGCTTCTGCGCGGCTTCTTCCGGCGTGCTGACCGGCTGCTGATTGATCGACACCAACACGTCGCCGCGGGCGAGGCCGACAGCATCGGCGGCGCTGCCGTCATCGACTCCGGTGATGACGACGCCGTGCACATCCCGGCCGAGGTGCAGATCACGTCGCAGATCGTTCGAGAGCGCTCCCAAGTGCAATCCCAAGGCATCCGCCCGATCGCCGGTCGGACCCTGATTTTCGGCGGCGGCGATCTGCGGGTTCTCGGGTGCCTCGCCGAGTTTCACCTGCAACACGGTCGATTGGCCGTTACGCCAGACGCTGAGGGTCGCGGTTGAATCGGGAGCCGCGGCGGCGACAAGCCGTGGCAGATCGCGCAGCTGTTTCACCTCGCTGCCGTTGAAAGACAGGACGACGTCACCCTGCTTTAACCCGGCCTCCGCACCTGGGCTCTTCGGCGTCACGACCGCCACCAGCGCGCCATGCTCGCCGTGTAGACCGAGGCTTGCGGCGATCGCGGGCGTCACCTCCTGGATCTGCACGCCGAGCCAGCCGCGGCTGACCTTGCCATGTGACTCGAGCTGGCTCACCACCGCCTTAGCGACGTTCGACGGCACGGCAAAGCCGATGCCGACGCTGCCGCCGTTCGGGGAGTAAATGGCGGTGTTAATGCCGATCACTTGTCCGCTCAAGTTGAAGGTCGGGCCGCCCGAATTGCCGCGGTTGATCGGTGCGTCTATCTGCAGGAAGTCGTCGAACTGACTGGTGTGGATATCGCGTCCACGCGCTGAGATGATGCCGGTGGTGACGCTGCCGCCGAGCCCGAACGGGTTGCCGACCGCGATCACCCAATCGCCGACCTGAGCGGCGTTGCTGTCGCCGAAGCTGACGTAAGGCAGCGGCTTGTCGGCATTGATCTTCAGCACCGCAACGTCGGTACGCGGATCGCGGCCAACGATACTGGCGGCATATTTGCTGTTGTCCTGAAGAATGACCTCGACCTTGGCGGCTTCGCCGACAACGTGGTTATTGGTGACGATGTAGCCCGCGGGATCGATGACGAAACCGGAGCCGAGCGCGATCTGCTTGGCGCCGCTTCCCTCCCCCGGACTGCCGCGGAACGGATGCGGGGTGACCTGGCCTTCGCTGCCATGCTGTTCGAAGAAGCGTCGCAAAAACTCGTCGAAAGGCGAGCCCTGGAACTGCTCGGGTAAGCGCTCCGACAGACTTTCGGCATCGCTTTTCTCCGTCACCGAGATGTTCACCACCGCCGGCAGCACTTTTTTCACCAACGGTGCGAAGCTTTGCTGCGGCAGCATCGGCTCGGTCTGTTCCGGTACTGGCGCCGTTGCGGGCGAGTCCTGCGCCCAAACCAGAGGCGACAAAGCCAGGCTGGCGCCAAGCCCAAAGCCGAGGGCGGCAGCGCGACCTTTCTTCAACCAGGGATGGCGGATCGGGTCCGCCGGGTGTCCCGTCATGAGCGATCTCCTACTATGCGAGTGATGCCAAGGTGGATAACACGCGCAAGGTGACAGCCCGCTTTCAGGCGGATTAATTCGCGGTAACCTCTCGGCGCGGCGCGAAAAGTGCGTTTCTCCAGCACGCGTGGTCGCAGCGGAACGGGTCGGCTATGATGCGTCGAATGGATTGGGAGAGCAGGATGAGCCGCTACCACGAGATTTCCGTGGCCGAGATGAACCCGGCGCAGAAAGAGGTGCATGACGAAATCGTCGCCGGCAAGCGCGGCCGGTTTGGCGGGCCGTTTCAGCTTCTGGTGCGCTCGCCGGAGGTGTGCCGGCACTTGTCTCGGCTTGGCGAGTATTTGCGCTGGGGCAGTTCGCTGCCGCCCGCCCTGTCGGAGCTGGCGATCTGCTTGACGGCGCGGCACATCCGGGCGAATTACGAATGGCATGCCCATGCGCCGCTGGCCGCGGAGGCCGGCGTGCCGGCCGCCGCGATGGAAGCGATCCGCACCGGTGCAACGCCGAATTTTGCGGCCAAGGATCAGGCGCTGGTCTATCGACTGGTGACCGAATTGATCGAGACCAAGCGGCTTTCCGATGCGAGCTTCGCCGATGCCGTCGCCGCATTCGGCGAGCAGGGAATCGTCGAGCTCGGCACGATCATCGGCTACTACACCGCGATCGGCAACGCGTTGAACGTGTTTCAGGTCGGCCTGCCCGCCGGCACCGCGCCGTATTTTCGGGAATAGCGCCGGGCCAGCTCGGCCGTCCAGCAGGGAACGGAGTTTTCGTCCAAGCTGTTGACGCTGCCGATGGGCCAGTCCGGAAAAGCAACGGCGCCGCTGATCGGCGGCTTGGTCGCGGCCGCTTGGCTTAGCGGCTTTGGTCCTGCCGCCGCGTTCCCGCTCGCCGCGGGGTTACCGCACGCCGAGCCGCAACCGACATTGCTGGTTCCGGCGCGACATCACCATCACCATCACCATCATTGGCGTTATCGCTATTCGCGGTCCGGGCAGTACGATCCGAGCGAGGTGCAGCCTCCCGGTCCCGGAAGCGAGGTGCCTTCGCCGTCGACCTCCGTCTCAACAGCGCCGGGGGTGGCGGCGACTTCGCCCTCCACCGCGGAAAACGGCGATTCTGCTGGCGCCGCAGCAAAGCCGTCGATCCGGTGGGTTAACCCTGGCCGGACGGCGCGCTAAGGCTAAGGCCTTAAGCTGCTGCCGGCAGGCCGCGCTCGAGCAGCGTCGCCAGGCGACGCGCAAAAGCGGACGGATCAGGCAGCTGCTCGCCTTCGACGATGCGGGCCTGGTCGAGCAGCAGCCAGGCAAACTCAGAGAGTTGATCCGAGGCGCCGGCCTCCCCGACGGAGGCGGCGAGCCGCTCGATCAGCGAATGGCGTGGGTTCAGCTCGAGGATCCGCTTTGCGGCGGTGTCGAGTTGGCGGTGCTGCTTCAACAGCCGTTCGAGATGCATGTCGAGATCGCCCTCATCGGCGACGAGGCACACGGCGCTGTCCGTCAGCCGCTCCGAGCTGCGCACATCCTTGACGGCTTCGCCTAAGGCCAGCTTGAAGATTGCGATCAGGCTGGCGAACTTGGCCGGCGGCTCTGGCTTCTCGGCCGGCGCCGCTTCGGTAGACGGAGCGATCTTGTCGAGGTCGACGGCGCCGCGTGTGGCGGATTTGAACGGCTTTTCCTTATAGGTGCCGATCGACGGAAGCCAGAATTCGTCGACCGGGTCGGTCAGCAGCAATACCTCGACGCCGCGGGCGCGAAAGCCTTCGAGCTGCGGACTTTTCTTTAATAAGTCGAGGTTGTCGCCGGTGATCGTATAAATCGCTTCCTGCTCCGGCCGCATCGCCGCGACGTAATCGTCGAGCGAGACGAGCCCGTCGCGCGTCGTCGAGCGGAAGCGGGCGAGCGCGAGCAGCGGGTCGCGCTGCTCGCGGTCCTCGTAGATGCCCTCCTTCAACACCGCGCCGAAATTGTCCCAGAATTTCGCGTATTCCTCCGGCGCCTCGGTCGCCTTTTTTTGAAGATCGGTCAGCACACGGCGGGTCAGCTGCTGGCGGATGCGTGCCACCATCGGGTTCGACTGCAGCATCTCGCGGCTGATATTGAGCGGCAGGTCCTCGCTGTCGACGATGCCGCGCACGAAGCGCAGATAGGCGGGCAGCAGTTCGGTGCCTTCGTCGGTGATGAAAACCCTGCGGACATAGAGCTTGACCCGTGGCTTGCGCTCCGGGTCAAACAGGTCGAACGGCTTCTGCGAGGGGACGAACAATAAAAACGTGTATTCGAGCACGCCTTCGGCCCGCGCGTGCAGGGTAAGCCACGGCTCGTCGAAGCTATGCCCAACGTGATGATAGAATTCGTTGTACTGCTCGGCGGTGATCTCCGAGCGCGGTCGGGTCCACAGCGCCGAGGCGCTGTTGATCGTCTCTTCCTTGTTGCCGTCGGCGAGGACGATCGGCAGCGCGATGTGGTCGGAATAGCGCTTGACGATTTGCTGCAACCGGTGCGGCTCCAGATACTCTTCGTCGCCTTCGAGCAGATGCAGGGTGATGCGAGCGCCGCGCGCGACATTGGCGGCCGGCTCGATCGTGAAGCTTCCTCGGCCGTCCGATATCCAGCGCCAGCCCTCGCTGTCGCCGGCCTTGCGGCTCGATACCTCGACTTTATCGGCGACCATAAAAGCGGAATAGAAGCCGACGCCGAACTGGCCGATCAGGTTCATGTCCTTCTTGTTGTCGCCGGTGAGTTGGGTCATGAACGCGGCGGTTCCGGAACGCGCGATCGTGCCGAGATTCTCAACCAGTTCGTCGTGGTTCATGCCGATGCCGTTATCGGCAATGGTCAACGTGCGCGAGGATTTGACCGGGCTCAGCACGACCCGGTAATGGCTCTCGCCTTCGGCCAGTGACGGCTCCGTCAACGCCGCGTAGCGCAGCCGGTCGCATGCATCCGAAGCGTTCGAGATCAGCTCGCGCAGGAAGATCTCTTTCTCGCTATAGAGCGAGTGCGCGACGATATCGAGAAGGCGGCTGACCTCCGCCTGAAAGGCTCTGGTTTCGGGAACGGTTTCTTGGGTCATTGTGCGGCGGAATTGTGTTGCTGAACCGCCGCGACATATGTGGCGCGGCGGCCTCAGCCGCAAGACTCCGCGGCGGCGCAGCAGCCCACCGTAACCGGAGGATTCCGGCTAGGGCCTGCCGTCAGGCCATGTGGCGCTCGCCCCGGCGCCAGCGTTCGACGACCCGCTCGACCTGCGAGCCCTCGCTCTCCTGCGACCAGGAGGCGGTGAAGGAGGCTGTGGCGCTCTTGGGCCGGCGGTCTTCCGCCAGCAGGTCGAAACATACCCGCATCGGCATCGAGACGCCCTCGCCTGCGGCAATCGCCTCGCCGTTGCGTAGGGCGGGCAGGAAATTCATCAGCCCGTGCGAGGCCTCGGGGACGGCACCGCGCACGATCTCCTGGTCATCGTGGTTGGTCATGCGCAGGGCAAAGATCGTGTTGCATTCCGACAGCAGGCCGGGCGCCAAGTCGGATGGACGCTGCGTCACGACACAAAGCGAGATGCCGTATTTCCGGCCTTCCTTGGCGATGCGCGAGAGGGCACGCTTCGCCGGCTCGAAGCCGAGTCCGGTATCGCGTGGCGCATACCGGTGCGCCTCCTCGCAAACGATCGTGATCGGCACCGGGGTTTCGCTCCACAGAGCAAAGTCGAAGGTAAGGCGGCACAGCACGGATACGACGACGTTCAGCACCTCCGATGGGATGCCCGACACGTCGAGGATGGTTATCGGCTTGCCGTCGACCGGGATGCGCAGGAGCTGGGAGAGGATCGCCGACAGTTCGTCCCGCACGGTCAGACGATGACCGAAGACAAATGCATAGCGCGCGTCGGCTTGCAGCGCCTGCAGCCTAGCGCTGACCGACTGATAGGCGGTGACGTTCTCGGGACGGTTGAGGCTGCCCATCGCCATGTCGAGGAAACGTTGTACATCGGATATGCGGTATGGGACCGGCGTATCGACGGTTCCGGTCTTATCAAGGCCGGCTTTGGTAAAATATGCCTGCTTGGCGGCAAGAACGGCCTCGCCCAGGATTTTCGCCTGATCCGGTTCCCGGTCCGAGCCGAGCACAATTTCGACGATCTCCTCGAAGTTGAACAGCCAGAACGGCAGGTACAGCCCCCCGCCAGGGCTGAGAACAAGCCCCTGTTCGCCGAAAGCGCTGGCATACTCGCCATGCGGGTCGAGCAGCATGACATGAGCGTGCGGGTTCCGGTCGATGACCGCGCCCAGGATCGCGGCGACGACGCAGGATTTCCCAGAGCCGGTTGTGCCGACGACGCTGAAGTGCTTGCCGAACAGCTCGTTGGTCAGGATATAGGCCGGAACGCTGCTGTCCTGATGCAGCGTTCCGATGCGTGCCGTCGCGACGCTCGGCCGCGCGTATACGAGGGCGAGATCGGCGGGCGTAGCCAAGTAAACGGGCTCATCTAGGGCGGGGTGCGCCGACACGCCGCGCCGGAAGGGGCCGGGATCGCCATTGGCCTCTCGGATGGCCTCGCCGGCGAGCTCGAGTTCGACGACCTTCAGTTCCTGGTCTGTAGGCCCGAGGCTCGGCAGCGGAACGCGCAGCCCGCTGACCATGCCGTAGACAGTGGAGACGCGCGTATGAAGCTTGACCAGCGCTCCCATCTCAACGGGCCAGGATCGCTCCGGTGTATCCCCGTCTTCAAGGAGCACCACCGCTTGCGAAGCGGACACCGCAATGATGCGGCCGATCCGAATTTCGCTGATCGTTCCGATATCGCTGCCGTCCATGATCACCCGTTCTTCTCTGCCGACGATGCCTGTCGCAAACCCGGCATCGTGTGGGTTGAGGGGAAGCCTTGCCAAAAAATCATGCTGTCGCCGATGCCTGCGAAACGCCGACGCGGTATCCGGGAAGGTGGAGCTCGGCGGTCGTGCCCTTGGCGACTTCGCTGTGAAGAATGAGCCGGCCGCCATGCAACTCGATCAGCGCCTTCGCAATCGGCAGTCCCAGCCCGGTACCCTCGTTCTGGCGGGTCAAATGATCTTCCACCTGCTCGAACGGTTCGAGCACCTTTTGCAATTGCTCGCGCGGGATTCCGACGCCGGTGTCTTGCACAGCGATCACCAAGCCTCCGCCATCGCGTGCGCAATAGACCGTGACACAGTCGCCGGGCTTACTAAATTTCACCGCGTTGGAAATAATATTGAAAAGGACCTGCGTGAATTTCGTTTTGTCCACGAAGATAAATGGTTCCGAAGCACCGAACCGATACTCGAGATTAACCAGTTTTTTTTCGGAAATCGGACGGAGCGTGGTAACTGCCAAATCAACTAGAGCGGAAAGGGAAACGCAAGCCTCTTCGAGCTCTACCTTCCCCGCCTCGATCCGAGCCAAGTCGAGAATGCCGTTAATGACTTCCAACAGATGCACCGCTGCCTCGTGAATATATTTCGCATATTCCGGGTAGCGCTCCTTCGGCTGCTGCGCGTCCAGCTTGATGACCTCGGAAAAACCGATGATCGCGTTGAGCGGCGTGCGCAATTCGTGCGACATGTTGGCGAGAAATTTGGTCTTGGCGCGGTCGGACGCCTGGGCCCGGGCCATCTCTCGGTTAGCGAGCGCAGCGGAGGTGTCCGCCTGCCGTTTGGCAAGGACAAGCGCGAGACCCGGATCGCGCCGATCGAGCATCGTTCCCAGTTGAGAACAATAGCTCTCAAGCAGCGATTCGGCTGTTTGTGACCTCCCTGGGGTCATTACTCGTCCTTGCTGCCGAACTCAGCAGAGGGGACGAATACGCCTAAAATGGTAAAAACTCGGTTACCATACGCTGGTTGCGTCGCTTCGCGATGTCGGAGCGTCGATTTTCCGGTCGATTGCCTCTTGCCCGGCGACCATTCCGACCCGATACCTTGTGCTATGGCGATGCACCGTTCCGCACCGCGTCTCGTCGCGGTCCTCGGGCCGACCAATACTGGCAAAACCCATTTTGCGATCGAGCGCATGCTCGATCATCAGACCGGGATGATCGGATTTCCGCTGCGGTTGCTCGCGCGGGAAAATTACGATCGCGTCGTCAAGCTGCGCGGCGCCCGCGCGGTCGCGCTGATCACCGGCGAAGAGAAAATCCTGCCGCCGAGCCCGTCCTATTTCGTCTGCACGGTTGAATCGATGCCGCTCGACCGGCCGGTCGAGTTTCTCGCCGTCGATGAAATCCAGCTTTGCGCCGACCCCGAGCGCGGCCATGTCTTCACCGCCCGCTTGCTCCACGCCCGCGGGCTGACGGAGACGATGTTTCTCGGCGCCGACACGATCCGGCCGCTGATGCGCCGCCTCGTTCCCAATGCCGAATATGTCAGCCGGCCGCGGTTTTCGACCCTAAGCCATACCGGGCAAAAAAAGGTCACCCGCCTGCCGCCGCGCAGCGCGGTCGTGGCCTTTGCTGTGGCCGACGTGTTTTCGCTCGCCGAGCTGGTGCGGCGCCAGCGGGGCGGTACCGCGGTCGTGCTCGGCGCCTTGAGCCCGCGCGCCCGCAATGCCCAGGTCGGCATGTTTCAGGCCGGCGAAGTCGATTACCTCGTCGCCACCGACGCGATCGGCATGGGCCTTAACATGGATCTCGACCATGTGGCCTTCGCGCGCCTCGCCAAGTTCGATGGCCGCGGCCCGCGCCGCCTCTCCGCCGCTGAGATCGGCCAGATCGCCGGGCGCGCCGGCCGGCATATGAGCAATGGCACCTTCGGCACCACCGCCGATGAAGGCACGCTCGACCCGGATATCGTCGCCGCCGTCGAGGAGCACCGCTTCGAGCCGCTGACCCGATTGTCGTGGCGCAACACGTCGCTGCGGTTCAATTCGGTCGGTGCGCTGCTGCAAAGCCTCGACGAGCGGCCGCCGATGCCGGGCTTGATTCAGATGCGCGATGCCGACGACCATCGCTCGCTGCAGCTGTTGTCGCGCAATGCCGAGGTAACAGCGCTGACGACCAACCCGGGGGCCGTGCGCCTGTTGTGGGAAGTCTGCCAGATCCCCGATTTCTGCAAGGTGATGAGCGACAGCCACGCGCGGTTTCTCGCGCACTGTTTTGTTCATCTTGCGGGGCCGGGCGCGCGGCTGCCGAGCCAATGGGTCGGCGCGCAGATGGCGCAGCTCGACCGCCTCGACGGCGACATCGACACGCTGATGCAGCGCATCGCGCATATCCGCACCTGGACCTACATCACCCATCGCGGCGACTGGCTCGACAACGCCGCCGACAGGCAGGAGCGCGCCCGCGGCATCGAGGACCGGCTGTCGGATGCGCTGCATGAACGCATTACCCAGCGCTTTGTCGATCGCCGCTCGGCCATCCTGGTCCGCCATCTGGCCGATGGCCGGGAGCTGCTGGCGTCAGTGGACAAGGATGGCGCGGTCGCGGTCGAGGGCACCCACGTCGGCCGGCTCGATGGTTTCCGCTTTGTACCGGATACCGCCGAGGCCGAGGCGATGCGCACGTTGTTGACCGCGGCCAATCGGGTGCTGCGCGGCGAGGTCGCGGCGCGGGCGCGACAGCTCGCCGCCGACAGCGACGAGGCCTTTACGCTCGATCCGGCCGGACGGCTCTTCTGGCGCGGCGGCACGGTCGGCCGGCTTGCCGCCGGCGAGGCAACGCTGGCGCCACGTGTCGAGGTGCGCGGCGGCGATTTTCTCGAAGGGGAGGTGCGCGAGCGGGTGCGCCAGCGTTTGCAGCTGTTTGTGCGCAGCGAAATCGAGCGCCGTGTCCAGCCGCTGTTTGCGCTGCAGGCGCTGCCGCTTCACGGCGCTGCGCGAGGCCTCGTATTTCAGCTTACCGACGCGCTCGGCTGCGTGCCGGCGGATCAGGTCGCGACGCTGCTGGGCGATCTCGACGCGGCTGGTCGGCGCGCGCTCGGCCGGGTCGGCGTTCGCTTCGGCACCGAGAGCGTCTATATCGAACCGCTGCTGCGCCCGGACTCGGTGCGCTTTCGCGCGCTGCTCTGGGCGGTGCGGCATGGCCGCGCCGTGCCGTCCGTCCCCGGCGCACGGCGGCAGGGCAGGGCGGTCAGGCTCGATCCCGATCTGCCGCATTCCTTCTACCTTGCGATCGGCTGGCGCCCGCTCGACGCGCTGGCCCTGCGCCCCGACCGGCTCGAGCGGCTGGCGGCGGCGGCGCGCAGTCGCGCGCGCGACGGGCGGTTTGCCGGGGACAACGAGCTGGCGGCGATCGCCGGCGTCGCGCCCGATGCCTTGCGCCAAGTGCTGATCGCGCTCGGCTACCGCGCGGTGATCGAGAGCGGCGACGAATTCTTCGTCGGCAAACCACGCCGACGCGGCGCGCGGCAGATGGGCGGGCCGCGGCGGGCACCGCGCGAGGGCCATCCCTTCGCCAGACTGAAGGAGCTGAAGTTCGCTTGACCCTGCTCCACGCTTCGGAACGCACCAAGACCCGCCTCGACCAGTGGCTGTGGTTCGCGCGTTTTGTCAAAAGCCGGTCGCTCGCCGCCCGGCTGTGCGCCGCCGGCGCGGTGGCGATCAACGGCATCCCGGTCAGGAAACCCAATCAGAGCGTGCGGATTGGCGATGTCGTCGTGCTGCCGCAAGGCAGCTGGCAGCGCACCGTGCGGGTGCTGGCGCTCGGGGATCGCCGCGGGCCGGCGATGAAGGCGCAGCTGCTTTACGAGGAGGCCGCGGCGGCGCTGTGCCTCAAGGATTTGATGCCCGGCTGGGAGCCGCTGCTCGAAGACGAGGTGGCGGAATAAGCCCGGCGGGCGAGCACGATCTTCTCGGCCGTGCGCCCGAGGAAATGCGGCGCCGCGCCGCCCTCGGCCAACAGATCGAGAAAACCGTCGGGGTCGGTGATCCGCACCGCGCCGAGAATATCGGCGCCGCGCGCCAGAAACGCGTCCGGCACCATGCCGACGGTCGGCCCGAGCACGGTGACCCGCGCCTCCGGCCGCGCCAGCGCCAATAAATCTTCCAGCGTGTCGTTGAGGAGGGTCGCGCCGGTGATCAGCAGTACATCGGCCGTGGGCACTACCTCGCCCGCCGTCTCGGCCGGGCGGTAGAACGGCATCTCCTCGGGTTTCAGCATCGCCGGGTTTTGTTCCAGCACCAGAGACGGCTGCCGCCGCCGCTTCAGCTCTTTCAGAAACGGCACGAAGGCGCCGACGACGACTACCCGGTCGTCGCCGCGGAATTCAGTCGCGTCGAACGCGTCGGCGCCCGCGACAAGCTCCACGTCCGCATTCGGCCGGCGGCGCCAGCACAGCTCGGCCAGCGCGTTCAGCGTGGCGATGCCGACCGCGCGGCGCAGCCCGTCGGCGGCCAGCGCGTCCTGCATGATTTCGGCCGCGGGCCGGCCCTTCAGCTGCCCCGGAAACGGCACCGCCCGCGCCGATATGGGGCAGCAGACATCGCCGGGGATCGCCTCGCGCGGCGTCGCGCAGGTCCCCGCGGTGCCGGCGCGGAGCTTGACCCCGGTGTAGAACAGGCCGAGCACGGCCCGCTCGATTTCGATCCGGTCGAGGTCGCGGCCAAGAGTCTCGGTGACGAGAGCGATCGTCTCGGTCAAAATGGCGCCGTGCATCGTCTCCACACCCGTCCGTTTCGCGGCCGGCAACTCCTCTAACATAATCGCGTTGACATGAAACCGATCCGTCTTATCGCCGCTGTCGCGGCCTCAGCGCTTCTCGCCTTGACTGCGCCCTCCCACGCAGCAGAAGGAACCCCCGGCAAAATGACCGAATTGGCGAACGGCCTCAAATACACCGATACCGTGGTCGGCACCGGCGCCGAGGCGACACCCGGCCACAAGGTCACCGTCAACTACACCGGCTGGCTCTACAACAATGACGCTAAGGGCAAGAAATTCGACAGCTCGCTCGATGCCGGGAAGCCGTTTTCCTTCAGCATCGGCTCGCATGAGGTGATCAGGGGCTGGGATCTGGGGGTCGACGGCATGAAGGTCGGCGGCAAGCGCACCCTGATTATCCCGCCCGATCTCGGCTATGGCTCGCGCGGCGCCGGCGGCGGCATCATCCCGCCCCACTCCACGCTGATGTTCGATGTCGAGCTGTTGAAGGTGGATTGACCCACCTCCCATCGGTTACGCCCCGTGCCACGCCTTGTGCCGGGCACCCACGTCCTTCTTTGCGGCAGCTCGGGCGCTTCAAGACGTGGATGCCCACGGATCAAGCCCGGTCACGGAGGACGTTTTCGTGACAACCCATAGTTGACTCCGGCGTTTTGCTGCTGTCGCTGCATCTGCAAGGAATCAGCAGCAAAAATTCCCGTCAGGGTTGTATAAGCCCCGCGCTCCGCGCTGCCATCCGCGTGGACAGCCCGTAGTTGATCGGCTGGCCCACCTGCTTTGCCTGCTTCTGCAGAGAATCAGCAGGCGAATTCCTGGACCGCCTGCCATCGCTCCGCCCCTCGCCGCATCTCCCCATCGGCGCGAGCCCTAACACACGATTTTGTCCTTTTGATGTTCGCGCTACGTTCTAGACGTGGAGCAGTCGTCTGAATGGAGGGCGCCCGAGCGCGGCGCGAGCCGGTGGTCCTGCTATGGGTGGTTTTCGGCCCTCCCCCGACACGCGCACCGACGGCGAGATAGCGTCGATTCCGGCCGTTCACAGGACCGCGATCGGACCGCAAGGTTCGATCCAAGAGCAGCCGTTTACCTTTCGCCACATCAATTGTTCGCGGTGGCCGTACGCGGGTTCACCAGATATAGCGCAGGCCGATGTCACCCTTGACGCCGTCGCGGCGGGCGTTGCTCTGGCCGATGGCGAACTGATACCCGGCCTGAGCATAAAAGCTAAGATTGGGTTCGAGCTTGAGCGTCACGCCACCGGCGAATTCCAGCCGCGTCGCGTGTTCCAGCAGCGGCACCTGAACTGCATCCCCGGAAAACGTCGTTGCCGCCTGACCGCCCCAGTCGCGCCAGACATTGGCGCGCGCATAGGGCTGCCATACCTCCCCATATTGGCCGGCAATGGTCCATTGGGCGCGCGCGCCGAGCCGCCCGGTGGTGCCCGAGGTCGAGCCAAGCGCGACAGTGCCTACCCCGTCATTGGCTTGGTCGAAACTGACCTGCTGCCACAGGATCTGCGCCTGCGGCTCCAGAATGAAGTTCGGCCCGAATTGCAGCGGCACGGGATAGCCCGCCTCGAGCGAGGCGATAAAGCCGGAGCCGCCGGTCGGCAGCTTGGTGGTCAGCCCCAGATTGGTGAATTGCGCCGTGGCCGTCCCGTCGTAGCCGGTGCCCTGCAGCACTGCGTCGAGATACCACCCGCCGGGGCCGTAATGGGTCCAGTAGCCCCCGCCGGAAAAGGCATTGAGGTTCAGCGTGCCGGTATGCTGCAGCACATAGGCGGTCGCTGCCAGGTTGGTGACGAGGCCATCCACGTCCACATCGCCGTTGCCATCGGCGAAGTAGACGCCGGCGACATCGCGATGGCCCGGGAACAGGCTGCCGCGCCAGAGATCAAGCCCGGCCTGCACGCCGAGTATCTGCCCGCTGGCGCGCGGATCGGCGAAGGCCTCGTAGCGGTTGTCGATCTGCTGCCCGAAGAACCGGCCCCAGGCGGAGCGCCCCCAGCCATCGCCCTCGGGATAGGCCGGCGTCAGCGTGTCGCCGATGCGCTCGTGCAGCGTGCCGAGCTGGGTCAGGCCCAGCTGCCGGGCGATCGGCTGCACCACGCCATAGGTGGCCAGCCGCGGTCCGACGATCGGGTAGATGCCGGGCGGCAGCGGGTCGGGCGGCGGGTCGGGCGGGAACGGGTTCGGCGGAACCGGTGTAGGTGGCGTGGGGTTTGGTGGCGTGGGGACCAGGATCGGTGGAGTTGGTGTCGTCGGTGGAGTCGGGGTGGGTGGAGTGGGCGTCGGGGGAACGGGCGTAGGCGGCACGACGAAGTCATTGCGCAGGAACCAGTCGTTGGGCGCGCTGGCGTCGACGCTGCCGCGGAACAGCAGGTATTCGAACGGTCCGGCCACAACGAGATTGCCGAGTTGGAAGGCGCCGAGGATAGTCGTACCGCCGTTGATCGCCTGCACCACCGGAATGCCGTTGGCGACGGTCTCCGCCCCCGGGCCGCCGGCATTGGTGACCTGGATCGCCGAAGTGCCGGTTGCGCTGCCGCCGTTGATGACCAGTCGGTCCGAGGGCGAGTTGTCGCCTGCGAGGAAGGTGTTCAGGACGATCCTGCTGCCGACGGCGCCAACATAGTTGCCGCGAACCTGCAGCACGTTTCCGACGATCGGGTCGGAAGCGAGGTTGACGATGGCTTGATTGAGCAAGGTACCGTTGATCGTGAAGGTCCCGGCTGGCGAGGAGCCGAACCCCGGCGTGGCGTTGCCGGCCGCGACCGTCCCATTGTTGAGCACCGATCCGGTGACGCTGCCGTAACCGCCTAGGGTGGCGCCTGGGGCGATGGCGATCGGGCCGCCGCCGGACAGCGCAGCACCGGGGCTCGCGGGATTGCCGACGACCAGGGTGCCGGCGGCGACCAGCGTGCCCCCGGTATAGGGATTGTTCGTGGTCAGGATCGTGCTGCCGCTCCCTAGCTGGGTCACCGAGCCGGAACCGGAAATGGTGCCCGGGAAGGTCAGCGTGTCAGCCCGGTTGAACGCCAGGATGCCATTGTTGGCGACATCTCCCAGGATGCTCCCCGAGGTGCCGCCATTGCCGAGCTGCAGCGTGCCGGCGCCGATCGTCGTGCC